>NZ_CP046914.1:1514645-1829290 GCF_009789675.1 Paraburkholderia acidisoli
GCGCAGGTCGAACGCCGGCAGCGAGGGCGGCCCGCTGACCTCAGACCGACGCCTTCGCGCGCGACGGCAACAGGCGTTTGAGCGGGTCGGAGGCGCGCGCCACGAGCAGTAGCGCGGTGAGCGCGACCGCGTCGGCGACGAGGCCGGCCGGCACGTTGAGATAGCCGTCGGTGTACCAGTACAGCACGGAGTCGACGGTGAGCGAAATCACGGCGCCCGCGACGAACGAGAGCAGGCCCTTCTGCCCGACGAGGCCGACCCACGGCAGCGCGCTTGCCAGCCGCTTCGCCCAGCCGAGCTTGATGACGTGCGCCGTGAGCCACGCGATGCCGATGAAGTTGAGCGCGCGGAACCACGCGAGGTTGCGCTTGAAGTCGGCGTCGAGCGCGACGTTGCCGAGTTGCAGACGGTAGATCGCCGCGGCGGCCACCACGAGCAGTGCGCACAGCGTCACGAGCGCGCCGAGCCGGTGCGCGGTGACGCGCTGGAACACGGGCTGGGTTTGCGCGATCACGCCGAGCACGAACAGCAGTTGCCAGCCGAACGGATTGAAGTCCCACTGCACATCGGCCACATGCGGCAGATACGGCGCCGCGTGCGGCGCGATACCCCAAAGCGCGAGGCTCACGCCGAGCAGCAGCCACGGTTTGGTGCGCGCGAGCGGCAGCGCGAACGGCGCGGCGAGCGCGAAGCACGCGTACATGGGCAGCACGCCCGCGAGATAAGGCTGACGACGCAGCAACACGATGTCGCGCAGCGCGGCGGCGGGCGCGAGCGTGAGGTCGTCGAGGTCGGTGGTGGCGAGATTCGGCGCGTCCACGTTGCAGGCCACGAGGATGGCGGTGACGAGCAGCATGAGCAGCGCCGTGACGACGAATGCCCGATAAATCTCGAATGCGCGCTTGATGAAGCGCTGACGGGCGATGGCTTCGGTGCGACGCGCGCACAGTGCCGCCCATGCCGTGGCCGTAGCGTAGCCGCCGAGAAAGACGAAGACTTCGGCGGCATCGCATAGCGCGTACGCATGCAGCGTCACGCGCGACAGAATGCTTCCGCCGATGTGATCGACGACGATGATCAAAAGGACGAGGCCGCGAAAAAAATCGAGCTCGACCAGGCGACTGGATGACTTTGACATGAGTTGAGCACTCGCCGGTCCGGAATGGCGCATTCGAAAATCGAGCAGCCGGATAGGGCCGAGCGGGCGGTGCGTGCAGTACGTTGTATGTAATTTGGCGATGTCCGGTACGTGCCACAGCACGGCGTGTGCCGGAAATCTTGTGGCGGCTCGGGCCGCGCACGGTAAGCATAGTGAAAGACCGGCGAAACCCCTAAGGGTTCCTACTGACTTCCGCAAAAATCGACGGAATACTACCCGAATCACGCCCGGGCGTTTGCGGTGACGTGCCGCATGCGTGCAGGTTTCCCGCCGGTCGACCCAATAACGCGATGAAAGGGTTCGATCAATGTAACGATGCAAACGTTTCACTCGCGGTGAAAGTGCCAATTTCATCCCCTTTTCGCGCCATTTCACGCGTAACCGGCTTCGGCGAAATTTCGCTAATTAACATTTGTATCAATGTGTTGTCGGCGGCAGGAGGCGCGAGGATTGCGCCTTACAATGCCGCATCATTTCAGGATTGCACGTTCGTTCGCTATTTGAATGATCGCAAACGTTAAGTGTTAGATGTCTGAGATTTCCGTGTTTTTAGAAGCAGATTCAAGCGATCGCGTAGGCGAGTCGAGGCATTGAGATAACGGTGGCGCCTGGAACGCCGCGCGCCGTGTCGCAGACTCTATTCGTTGCTTGTCATGCGCCGTCGCGGGTAAAGCAGGAGGTTCATCATGTTCGAAGATCGTCACGGCCGCCGCGCCAACGGTCTAGCTGGGTTTTGCGCCGCGTTGGGTCTGGTGGCGCTGCTGGGCGGCTGCGCCAATATGGATCAGCAGCAGACGCAACCGCAGCAGCCGCAACCCGATACGTCGGCCAATTCCGGCAGCGCCAATGGCGCGGGTAACAACGCCGCACCGGCCGTTAGCGCGCCGGTCACGCGCACCGTCACCAAAACTTCGTATGTGCGCGTGCGCCGCGGCGACACGCTCGCGCGTATCGCGCAAAACCAGGGCGTATCGGTCAAGGATCTTGCCGCGTGGAACAAGCTGAAGCCCGCCAGCAAGCTGCGCGCGGGGCAGTCGATCAAGCTCGTTTCGACGCAGACGATCACTGTGCAGGCCGCCGCGCCGCAGGCTGGCGGGGCAAGCGGCGCCAACGCCGCCGACGCGCGCGAAGTGGCCGCCGAGGTCTCGCGCCACGCCAACAGCGTCGCGCTCGTCTGGCCGGCGCGGGGGCACGTGGTCGAGCCGTTCGCACCGGGTGAAACACGGGGTATCGAGATCGGCGGCAAGTCCGGCGACCCCGTGATCGCCGCGGCTGACGGCAAGGTGATGTACGCGGGCACGGGCCTCAACGAGTACGGCAGCCTCATCATCGTCCAGCACAACAAGGACTTTCTCACCGCGTACTCGCACAACCGGCGCTTGCTCGTGAAAACGGGCGACACCGTGCATCAAGGCCAGCAGATCGCCGAGATGGGCAGCGAAAGCAACGATCGCGTGGCCGTCTTGTTCGAAGTGCGCCGTGACGGCAAGCCCGTCGACCCGATGCCGTACTTGCCGACGCCGCAAAGCTGATCGCCACAAGTTGCTCGACGCAAAGCTGATCGCCGCAAAGCTGATCGCCGCAAATCTGCTCGACGCGATCGCGCCGTGTGCCGGATCGGGCAGCGCGTGTTGCGAGGCCGCGCGTGCGGCCGATCTCGTGTGCCGCTAGTGCTCGAGTGTCGCGCCGACGCGCAACTCCCTTGCGACCTGCGAGAGACGCTTGCCGCGTGTCCAGATCGTGACGCCCGGAGTCAGGCGCGCGGACGCCAGCAACGAGATATCCACATAGTCGATACCCCGGTTGAACAAGCGCTCGCGCTCGATCAGCCACGACGTTTCGTCGGGCGTGGCAACCGTTGCGCGCGGCAAGTCCAGCAACGCTCCCAGCACCATCTCGCGCTCGCGCAAACTGCCGAGCGAAATCTCGCCGATCACATACGGATGAGCCAAAACGCGGTCGTCATTGAGCAGACTGACGAGCAGCGGATCGGCCGCGCCGAGATGATCGATCCACACCGGGGTATCGACGAGGTTCATTCGCTCTCGTGACGCCGGCGCGGCACGCCCTGAATATTGGGCTGGCTGCCGCCCAGATTGGCCAAACGGCGCGCCGCCTCGCGCTGGATCAGCGCTTTCAGCGCCTCGCGCACGAGCGCCGTTTTTCTTCCTTGCCTGTATAGGCCTGCGCCTTGGCGACGAGGTCGTCGTCGAGTGCAATCGTGGTGCGTATGGGAACCTTCACGTCAATGGCACTTAATTTAGCGTCAAATGATGCTCTATTTTGTGCCTCATGACGTGGGGCGATCTGCGTTAAAACGAATCACCGGGCACGCGCACCCAGCCTTCCATCAGCACCCGGGCGCTGCGGCTCATGATGGCCTTCGTGACCGTCCACTCGCCGTCCACCTCGCGCGCCTCGGCGCCCACGCGCAGCGTGCCCGACGGATGCCCGAAGCGCACCGCGCTACGCTCGCCGCCGCCCGCCGCGAGATTCACGAGCGTGCCGGGAATGGCGGCCGCCGTGCCGATAGCCACGGCGGCGGTACCCATCATGGCGTGGTGGAGTTTGCCCATCGACATCGCCCGCACGAGCAGGTCGGCGTCGCCGGTTTCCACGCGCTTGCCGCTCGATGCGGTATAGCCCGCCGGCTTCGCGATGAACGCGACCTTCGGCGTGTGCTGGCGCGTGGCGATTTCGTCGAGATGCTTGATGAGCCCCATGCGCAGTGCCCCGTGCGCGCGGATCGTCTCGAACTTCTCGAGCGCCGCGGGATCGCCGTTGATGGCGTCCTGCAACTCCGTGCCCGTGTAGCCGATGGCTTCTGCGTTGACGAAGATCGTGGGAATGCCCGCGTTGATCATCGTGGCCTTGAGCGTACCCACGCCCGGCACCTCGAGATCGTCCACGACCTGGCCCGTGGGAAACATCGCGCCGCCCGCGCCTTCTTCCTCGGCGGCGGGGTCGAGAAATTCGAGCTGCACCTCGGCGGCGGGGAACGTCACGCCGTCCAGCTCGAAGCCGCCGGTTTCCTGCACCTGGCCGTTGGTCATGGGCACGTGCGCAATGATGGTCTTGCCGATGTTGGCCTGCCAGATACGCACGATCGCCACGCCGTTGTCGGGCACGCGGCTCGGGTCGATCAGGCCCGCGCCGATAGCGAACGGCCCGACCGCCGCCGAGAGATTGCCGCAGTTGCCGCTCCAGTCGACGAAGGCTTTGTCGATGGCCACCTGGCCGAACAGGTAATCCACGTCGTGATCGGGCTTGGTGCTTTTACCGATGATGACCGTCTTGCTCGTGCTCGACGTTGCGCCGCCCATGCCGTCGATCTGCTTGCCGTACGGGTCGGGGCTGCCGATCACGCGCATGAGCAGGCGGTCGCGCGCCTCGCCCGGTTGCCGCGCCGCTTCGGGCAGATCCTGCAAACGGAAGAACACGCCTTTGCTGGTGCCGCCGCGCATGTAGGTCGCGGGAATCTTGATTTGAGGAACGTGTGCCATGTGTTGTCCTGAAACGAAGGTTGAGCCGCCGTCAAGCTGCCGATTGCGACGAAGCCGAGGACGACGATTCGAGGAAGTCCTGCGCGAAGCGTTGCAGCACGCCGCCCGCCTCGTAGATGGACACTTCCTCGGCCGTGTCGAGCCGGCACGTGACCGGCACCTCGACACGTTCGCCGTTGCGGCGCTCGATCACGAGCGTGAGCGTCGCGCGCGGCGTGCGCTCGCCGGTCACGTCGAAGGTTTCCGTGCCGTCGATACCGAGCGTCGTGCGGTTCGTGCCCGGCTTGAACTCCAGCGGCAGCACGCCCATGCCGATGAGGTTGGTGCGGTGAATGCGCTCGAAGCCTTCCGCCACGATCGCTTCCACGCCCGCGAGCCGCACGCCCTTGGCCGCCCAGTCGCGCGACGAGCCCTGACCGTAATCCGCGCCTGCCACGATGATGAGTGGCTGCTTGCGCTCCATGTAGGTTTCGATGGCCTCCCACATGCGCACGACCTTCCCTTCCGGTTCGACGCGAGCTAGCGAACCTTTCTTCAGCGCACCGTCCACCACGGCCATTTCGTTCATCAGCGTGGGATTCGCGAAGGTCGCGCGCTGCGCCGTGAGATGGTCGCCGCGATGCGTGGCGTACGAGTTGAAGTCCTCTTCGGGCAAGCCCATTTTTGCGAGGTATTCACCGGCCGCGCTGTCCGCCAGGATGGCGTTCGACGGCGAAAGATGGTCGGTCGTGATGTTGTCGCCGAGCACGGCCAAAGGACGCAAGCCGCGCAGCGTGCGTTCGCCCGCGAGCGCGCCTTCCCAGTACGGCGGGCGGCGAATGTAGGTGCTCTGCGCACGCCAGTCGTAAAGCGGCGTGGTGGCGTCGCGCTTCGCGGCCGTGGCCGCGAACATCGGCGTATAGACCTTGCGGAACTGCTCGGGCTTCACGCTTTGCGCCACGATTGCGTCGATTTCCTCGTCGCTCGGCCACAGGTCGCGCAAGTACACCGGCTGGCCGTTCGGGTCCGTGCCCAGCACGTCTTTTTCGATGTCGAAGCGAATCGTGCCCGCAATCGCGTACGCGACCACGAGCGGCGGCGAGGCGAGGAACGCTTGCTTCGCGTACGGATGAATGCGTCCGTCGAAATTGCGGTTGCCCGAGAGCACGGCCGTGGCGTAGAGATCGCGATCGACAATTTCCTGCTGGATGACCGGATCGAGCGCGCCCGACATGCCATTGCAGGTGGTGCACGCGAACGCGACGATGCCGAAGCCGAGCTTTTCCAGGTCCGGCAGCAGCTTCGCTTCTTCGAGGTACAGCTCGACCGCCTTCGAGCCCGGCGCGAGCGAGCTTTTCACCCACGGCTTGCGCGTGAGGCCGCGCGCGTTCGCGTTGCGCGCGAGCAGCGCGGCGGCGATCACGTTGCGCGGATTGCTCGTGTTCGTGCAGCTCGTGATGGCCGCGATGATCACGGCGCCGTCGGGCATCTGGCCCGGCGTGTCTTCCCATTGGCCCGCAATGCCGCGTTCCGCGAGCGCGGACGTGGGCAGCCGCTTGTGCGGGTTCGACGGGCCGGCCATATTGCGCACGACGGTGGAAAGATCGAATGTGAGCGTTCGCTCGTATTGTGCGGGGGCGAGCGCGTCGGCCCAGAGGCCCGCTGTTTTCGCGTAGGTCTCGACGAGCTCGAGCTGCGATTCTTCGCGGCCCGTGAGGCGCAGATAGTCGAGCGTTTGATCGTCGATAAAGAACATCGCGGCCGTGGCGCCGTATTCGGGCGCCATGTTCGAGATGGTCGCGCGGTCGCCGAGCGTGAGGCTCGACGCGCCCGCGCCGCGGAATTCCAGGTACGCGCCCACGACCTTTTCCTTGCGAAGGAATTCGGTGAGCGCGAGCACGATGTCGGTGGCGGTGATGCCGGGCTGGCGCTTGCCCGTGAGTTCCACGCCCACGATGTCGGGCAGCCGCATCCACGAGGCGCGGCCGAGCATGACGTTCTCCGCTTCGAGGCCGCCCACGCCGATGGCGATCACGCCGAGCGCGTCCACGTGCGGCGTGTGGCTGTCCGTGCCCACGCAGGTGTCGGGGTAGGCCACGCCGTCGCGCGTGCCGATCACGGGCGACATTTTCTCCAGATTGATCTGGTGCATGATGCCGTTGCCGGGCGGAATGACGTCGATGTTCTCGAACGCTTCCTTCGTCCAGTTGATGAAATGAAAGCGGTCTTCGTTGCGGCGGTCTTCGATCGCGCGATTCTTCGCGAACGCGTCCGGGTCGAAGCCGCCGCATTCCACCGCGAGCGAGTGATCGACGATCAGCTGCACCGGCACGACCGGATTGACCTTGGCGGGGTCGCCACCCTGGTCGGCGATGGCGTCGCGCAGGCCGGCGAGATCGACGAGCGCGGTCTGGCCGAGGATGTCGTGACACACCACGCGCGCCGGGTACCACGGAAAGTCGAGATCGCGTTTGCGGTCGATGAGTTGCGAAAGGGAGGCGTTCAGCGTGGCCGGGTCGCAGCGCCGCACGAGATTTTCGGCGAGCACGCGCGAGGTGTACGGCAACGTGTCATAGGCGCCGGGCTGGATCGATTCGACGGCGGCGCGCGCGTCGAAGTAATCGAGGCCGGTGCCCGGAAGAGGCTTGCGGTAGGCGGTATTCACGGCTGGGGACCAATGTGGTTGTGTTGAGATGCGCGGCGGCGCGTGCTTGCGTGTAGTCGGAAACGTCAATCTACGCGCCTGCGTTGCCGCGTCACAGTCGTCCGAACGTCATAGTCCGTCCGGACGACTGGCGTGCAAGGATCAGCGCTTGCCGATCGGCACGAACTTCAGGTTTTCCGGCCCGGTGTAGTTCGCGCTCGGGCGGATGATCTTGTTGTCGACGCGCTGCTCGATGATGTGCGCGCTCCAGCCCGCCGTGCGCGCGATCACGAAGATCGGCGTGAACATGGCGGTCGGAATGCCCATCATGTGATAGGAAACGGCGCTGAACCAGTCGAGATTCGGGAACATTTTCTTGACTTCCCACATCGTCGATTCGAGCCGCTCGGCAATGTCGAACAGCTTCATGTTCGACTGTTCCTTCGAGAGCTTCTTCGCCACTTCCTTGATGACCTTGTTGCGCGGGTCCGAGATCGTATAGACCGGATGGCCGAAGCCGATCACGACTTCTTTCTTTTCCACGCGCGCGCGAATGTCGGCTTCCGCCTGATCGGCGTTGTCGTAGCGTGTCTGGATCTCGAACGCGACTTCGTTCGCGCCGCCATGCTTCGGGCCGCGCAGCGCACCGATCGCGCCGGTGATCGCCGAATACATGTCCGAGCCCGTGCCCGCGATCACGCGGCCTGTGAATGTGGAGGCGTTGAACTCGTGCTCGGCGTAGAGATTGAGCGAGACGTGCATGGCGTCGACCCACGACTTCGACGGTTCCACGCCGTGCAGCAGATGCAGGAAATGGCCGCCGATCGAGTCGTCGTCGGTTTCCACCTCGATGCGCTTGCCGTTGTGCGAGTAGTGATACCAGTAGAGCAGCATCGAGCCGAGCGACGCCATCAGGCGGTCGGCGATATCGCGCGCGCCCGGCAGGTTGTGATCGTCCTTCTCGGGCAGCACTGTGCCGAGCACGGAGACGCCCGTGCGCATCACGTCCATCGGGTGCGCCGAAGCCGGCACCCATTCGAGCGCGGCCTTCACGTTCGCGGGCAGGCCGCGCAACGCCTTGAGTTTGGCCTTGTACGCCTTGAGTTCGGCGGCGCCCGGCAGCTTGCCGTGCACGAGCAGGTACGCGACTTCCTCGAATTCGCAGGCGGTGGCGAGGTCGAGAATGTCGTAGCCGCGATAGTGGAGGTCGTTGCCGGTGCGGCCCACGGTGCACAGCGCCGTGTTGCCGGCGGCGACGCCCGACAGCGCGACCGACTTCTTCGGCTTGAAGCCGCCTGCGGATTGCGTACCGTTATCTGCTTCGCTCATGGTGTCTTCCTCTCTTTGACTGGATGGGGATGGCGCGCTCAGGATTGCGCGGCGGGCGTGTCCGCGCCCGTGCGGGCAAGGGATGTGGCGTTCATGCGAGGTGTCTCCGTCTGAATCCGCGACGATATTGCGAATACCGTGCCAGGTCGCTGTGCCGCGACTAGAGCGTTGATTTTGCGCCGGATTGGCAATACGCGTTCGCGACCCGGAATTTCGTTTGTGAAACGACGATTTCAAAAATGAAATTCGGCGCGATAATGCACGTCATGAACCGATTTCCTGCTCCCGGCGCGTCCGCCGAATTCCGTCCGCGGGTCTGGGCGATGGGCATCAGCCGCCTGCGCGACCTGTTCCGCGACATCGCCCGCGAATACGACGACCGCGCCGAGGTGCGCGTGGTCGCGCGCGGCTTCGAGGAAGCGGCGGCCGAGATCGCCGCCGCCGGACCCGGCCAGCGCCCCGACGTGGTGATCGCGTCGGGATCGAACGGCTCGTATCTCAAGCCGCGCGTGGACGTGCCGGTCGTGCTGGTGCAGGCCACGGGCTTCGACGTGATGCAGGCGCTCGCGCGGGCGCGGCGGGAAGCCGATCACGTCGCGCTCGTCACCTACGGCGAGACGCCCGCCGAGGTGCGCCGCTTCGCGAGCGCGTTCGATATCGACGTGACCTTCGCCTCGTATCACTCCGTGCAGGACGCCGAAGCGTGCGTGCTCGACCTGCGCGATCGCGGCGTGGGCGCGGTGGTGGGGCCGGGCCACGTGAACGATCTGGCGGCGCGGCTCGGGCTCGTGCCGTTCTTCGTCTACTCGCGTTCGTCGGTGCGCGCGGCGTTCGACAACGCGCTCGAACTCGTGCAGGCGACGCAACGCGAAACGCAGCGGCGCCAGCGGCTAGACAGCGTGCTGCAGCATTTGCGCGACGGCGTGGTGGCGCTCGACGCGCGCGGCAGAGTGGAGGCGATCAACCAGCGGCTCGCGGCCGTGCTGGGCATCGATCCGGCGGCGGCGGCGGGGCAGGCGCTCGCCGCGCTCGCGCCCGACATTGCGTTTTCGCTGCCCGAGACGGACGGCGAATCGCTCGAAACCGTGCGCGGCGTGAGCTACGTCGTGCATCGCGGTCCGCTTGTCGACCACGGCGTGACGACGGGCGCGGTGCTCACGTTCCAGGAGTCGCGCGCGGTCGAGCGGCTCGACCGCACCTTGCGTTCGCGCCAGCGCACCCAGCAATTCGTGGCGCGTTACCGGCTCGACGATCTGAGCGGCGCGACGCCCGGCATCGAACGCGTGCGCCAGCTTGCGCGCCGCTACGCCAAATCGGACGCCACCGTGCTGATTCGCGGCGAAAGCGGCACGGGCAAGGAAATGGCCGCGCAGGGCATTCACCGCGAGAGCGCGCGGCGCGACTTTCCGTTCGTCGCGCTCAATTGCGGCGCGTTTCCCGAGGCGCTGCTGGAGAGCGAATTGTTCGGCTACGAAGAAGGCGCGTTCACGGGGGCGCGGCGTGGCGGCAAGGTCGGGCTGATCGAAGCGGCGCATCGCGGCACGCTCTTTCTCGACGAAATCGGCGAAATGCCGTTGCCGCTGCAAAGCCGCCTGCTGCGCGTGTTGCAGGAGCGCGAAGTGGTGCGCCTGGGGGCGACGGAGCCCACGCGCGTGGATGTGCGCGTGGTCGCGGCCACGCACCGCGCGCTCACCGGCCAGATCGAAACGGGCGCGTTTCGCGCGGACCTGTTTTATCGGCTGAACATTCTGAATCTGTCGATTCCGCCGTTGCGCGAACGCGGCGCCGACGTCGCGTTGCTCGCCGCCGAACTGCTGTTGCAGGCGGCGCGCCGCGAACCGCGCGTGGCGCTGCGCATTCGCACGCCCGACGACGCCGCGCGCACGCTCGCGCTCGTGAGCGTGCCGCTCGCGCGCCATACGTGGCCGGGCAACGTGCGCGAATTGCAGAACGTGATCGAACGGATCGTGGTGGAACTCGCCGATGCCGACGACGATGTGCTCACGCCGGCCGTGCTGCGCGCGATCGCGCCCGAGGTGTTCGAGACGCATCACGCGCCGGCTCACACGCGCGGCGGCGCGGGCGAAGCGCTCACGTTGCGCGAGCGCAGCCTGCATCTGGAAGCCGACGAGATTCGTGCCGCGCTCGAGGCCTGCAACGGCGACCGCGACCGCGCGTGCGAGATGCTCGGCATCAGCAAGACCACGTTGTGGCGCCGCTTGAGCGCGGCGAAAGCGAAGCGCGTTTGAGGACGCCGCTCGCCCGGCTCGCGCGCCGGAAAACCGTCGTCAGTTCTTCAGCGAATTCAGCAACGGCGCCACCGTGCCGTGCAGATGCAGGATCTCGGGGCTGGCCTGCAACAGCGCCTGATAACGCTCGTAAAACTCCTCCGATTCCTCGCCCGAGAACAGCGCCGCCACGCCTTCGGCCGCGCCCACGCGGTCCTCGGGCGTGGCGTCCTTGGCGTCGAGCGTTTCGTCGACATTGGCGATCACGGTCGAGAGCGGCATCAGCCAGCGGAACGCCGTGCCGTTGATCAGCACCTGCAGGAACGCCGCGGGCGTGACCGGCCCGAACTCGCGTTCGTACTGGGCGCGTTCGTGGTCGAGAATCGCCTTGTGCAGCGTGAGCAGCGGCTTGCGCACGTCGTTGAGAAATTGAATCGCGCTCTGTTCGTTCATCGTGCGTCTCCTTCGGTGACGAGGGCGCGCGCAACACGTCATGGCGCGCGCCGGTTCGCGGGTTTCGATGTGGCTTCGGGGTTCGACGGGCAGCGCGAGCGGGTCGCGCGGGACTGCGGTCGATGGTAGCGCAACGCGCGTGCGTGCGTTGTCAAGCGCCGCGCTACACTCGGGCGACTGGCCGAACACGGAGATCCGCTTGCCGACGATCCTGCCGCTCACGCGCGACGACCTGCCGTTCGACACCACCGAACTCGCGCGCTTCATGGTCGGTAAATATCTCGTGCGCGATTTCGCCGAAGGGCGCGCGCAACGGCGCATGGCCGGGCGCCTGGTCGAAGTCGAGGCGTATCCGCTCGGCGATTCCACGAGCCACGCGTTCATCGGCCGGCGCGCCTACAACGCCTCGATGTTTCTCGAGCGCGGCCACGCTTATGTGCGGCTCACGTATGGCAGCGCGTGGATGCTGAACATGTCGAGCGAGGCGCTCGACGTGGGCGCGGGCGTGCTGTTTCGCGCGCTCGAACCCGTGGACGGCATCGCCGCCATGGAAGCGCGGCGCCCCGGCGTGCCGCTGCGCGATCTCGCGCGCGGGCCTGGCCGACTCACGCAGGCCTACGACATCGGCCCGGCGTTCGACGGCGTGGATTTGTGCCGCGGCCACGGACTCTGGATCGGGCGCGTGGACGAGCCGCAGCGGCCCGTGGGCGTGACCACGCGCATTGGCCTTTCGCGCGAGATGGACCGGCCGCTGCGCTTTTACGAGCTGGGCAGCCGCTTCGTGAGCGGCCCGCGCAAGCTGCTGCTGTAAGGTATCGCCATCCGTCCCTTACATTTAGGGCGATTGTTTCCTTGCTTGAAACTATGTCTTTTAAAAATAGGGGTTTCCCCTAAGTCGATAGCTTCCTACACTGCAAGCACTGGCCCGGCATCGCAATCACGCATTGCAGACAACACGCCGGCCTACAACAAGTGTTGGAGGTTACCGATCATGAATACCCGTACTCTCGTTCAAGCTGCATTCGTCGCGGCACTTGCCGCTGCTCCCGCGCTGTCGTTTGCTCAGGCGCAAGACAACAACGGCCCGGTCACGCGCGCCGAAGTCAAATCGCAGCTGATCCAGCTCGAACAGGCTGGCTACAACCCCGCCACGGCCAACGACTCGAACTATCCGAGCGACATCCAGGCCGCCGAAGCGCGCGTTTCGCAGCAGCAAGGCCAAGGTCTGGCGCAGGCGCAAACGCCTGAAACCAGTGGCTATGGCTCGGGCACCTCGGGTTCGTCGCAGTCGGGTCAGCCGGCTAGCGTGCGGCCGTCGCAATCGGTTTATTTCGGCAACTAATTGGGGCAACCCGGCCGTTACAGATAGCAGGAAAGCGCGCGCCGAACGGCTCATGGAGCGTTCGCGCGCGCAGCAGGAACGGGCCGGTTTGCGAATCCCTTCAGCTGGACACGCCGAGTCGAGTTGAATCGCGCGGCCCGCGCATCATTCATACGCTGTACATCGGCGAAGGCGGACCTGGTGTTCGCTTTCGCCACACGCCCCGCGCGACGCGCGTTGCGGCGTGGGTAGAACCTCCGCCGCCTGTCAGGTGGCTTCGCCCAACCCCAACGGGGCTTGGGCGCTTTTTCATTGCCGGCGACGATACGCGCCGGCGTTCAGCCGCCCGCGCCGCCCTGAATGTATTGCTCGAGTTGTTCGATCGTGAACTTCTGCTCGGCGATGATTTCCTTCACCAGGTCGCCGATCGACACCATTCCCACGATCTTGCCGCCGTCCATGACGGGCAGATGACGCATGCGCCGCTCGGTCATCAGCGCCATGCAGTCGTACGTGGTCTGGTCGAGGCCCACGAAGCGCACGTGCGGGCTCATGATGTCGCGCACCGGCGTGGTTTTCGACGACCGGTCCATCAGCACGACCTTGCGCGCGTAGTCGCGCTCGGTGACGATGCCGGCGATCTCGGCGCCATCGGTCACGAGCAAGGCGCCGATCTGCTTGTCGGCCATCAGGCGGATCGCGTCGTAGACGGAATCGCTGGCGCCGATCGTGAAGACGACCTGTTCCGGTTTGGATTTCAGTACCTGTGCAACGCTTGTCATAGGGCGGCTCCCTTTATGGTCCGTGCGTCTTTTGTGATGCGGGTCCGAGAGGTGTTGCGGATCTGTCGTGCGAGGTCGTGCTGATCGGCCGTGCCGATTCCAGACATGGCGCGGTGCGGCACGCGGACGTTTCGCCCGAATGCCTTCCGTATGCCATCAGAAAGCCTCTTCAGTATAGGCGGCTGATTGGGCGCGCCACCTGGGATAAGCGCGAGGTCGCGCGCGTGCGGGGTCCACGCCCGCCGCCGACGCGCCAGAGGCCGCCCCGGCGTGGTGCGCCAAATGGCGGTAAACTCCGGTTCCGAACTTCAACCCGGCTTCGCCGGTTTTTGCCAGCCTTTTGCCTTAGATCATGCCTACGCTTCCTGAGTCGTCCTGCGCGGACGGCGACAACGCCAACGAATGCGTCGTGCTCGACGCCACCGCCACGCTGCCCACCCGTTACGGTACGTTCGAGTCCTATGTGTATCGGGTGAAGGATGGCGGCGCCGAGCATCTCGCGCTCGTCATGGGCGACGTGGGCAACGGCGAGCCCGTGCTCGCGCGTCTCCATTCCGAATGTCTGACTGGCGACGTGCTCGGTTCGTATCGCTGCGACTGCGGCGAACAGCTCGACCTCGGTTTGCGCTATATCGCGGCCGAGGGCCGCGGCGTGCTGCTGTATCTGCGTGGCCACGAGGGGCGCGGTATCGGCCTGTCGAACAAGATCCGCGCCTATGCGCTCCAGGAACAGGGCCGCGATACGGTGGAAGCGAATCTCGACCTCGGTCTGCCCGACGACGCGCGCGAATACGATTCGGCGGCGGCGATCCTGCGCTTGCTCAATGTCACCTCGGTGCGGCTCATGAGCAACAATCCGAAGAAGTTCGACACGCTCCAGCAACACGGCATTCCGGTGATCGAACGCGTGGCGCTGGCGATTCCGATGCGCGAGGAAAACGAGCGCTATATCCGCACCAAGCAGTCGAAATTCGGCCACTACTTCGAGGAAAACGAGTAAGCGCGCCGTCTACGCTGAGGCCCGCCCGGCGCCTCTGACGCGAATAGGGCGGGAACAAATTTTGCAGCGTCTTTCCCAACGATAGCCAGAACAAGGGAGAGACGATGAGCAATCGTTCCGGGCCGCGACAGCGCGCCCTCACCGCGGCGCTGGCCGCGACCTGTCTCGCAACCGGCCTCTCGCTCGCCGCCACGGACGCCCAGGCGCAAACCGCGGCTTACACGAGCGAGCCGGTCGATGTCTATGCCGGGCCGTCCGGCGATTACCCCGTCGTCTCCGAGATCGGACCGAACGAACCCGTCACGGTGATGGGCTGCGTCGGCGACTACTCGTGGTGCGACGTGACCGTGGAAGGCTTGCGCGGCTGGGTCTATGGCGGCTATCTCAGCTACCCGTACCAAGGCGGCTACGTGCCGCTGACCAACTATGGCGCGGCGATCGGTCTGCCGGTCATCACGTTCTCGCTCGGTGCGTACTGGGGCAGTTTCTATCGCGATCGGCCGTGGTACGGCGAACAGGCGCGCTGGGCCCACGTGCCGCCGCCCGAGCGCGGCCACCCGCCGCCGGGACCGCCGGCCTGGCATGGTCAGCCGGGTCGTCCGCCGGGACCGCCGCCCGGTGGCGGCGGCCGTCCGCCCGGCAATTACGGCGGGCCGCAGCATGGCGGGCCGCCCGAAGCCGGCCGTCCGCCGGGGGCGCCCGGCGCACCGGGCAACATGCCGCCGGGTGACGGCCGTCCGCCGGGCAACTACGAGATGCAGCGCGGACGGGCCAATCCGCCCGGCAGCCCGCAACCGGGCATGGCGCGTCCGCCGCAAGGCAATGCGGAACCGCCGCGGCCGGCCAACAACATGCCGGCGAACGTGCCGCGTGCGCCGGAACCGCAGCGCGCGCCCGAGCAGGCGCGCCCGGCCGCGCCCGCTCCGCAGGCTGGCGGGCGTCCGGCGGGCGGCCCGCCGCCGGGTGGCGGCATGCACGGTCCGGCGCCCGAGCAGCACGGCGGCGGCCGGCCGGAGGCGCCGCAAGGCGGCGGTCACGGCAATGGCGGTGGCGGCGGCCACGGCGATCAGCACCAGCCTTGACGCGTTCCTGTCGTCGCTCCGACGCAAAGCAAATGGATGCCTGCACGGCATCCATTTGCTTTTCTA
Source organism: Paraburkholderia acidisoli (assembly GCF_009789675.1). Lineage (NCBI taxonomy): Bacteria > Pseudomonadati > Pseudomonadota > Betaproteobacteria > Burkholderiales > Burkholderiaceae > Paraburkholderia > Paraburkholderia acidisoli. Next base: position 1,530,192 of record NZ_CP046914.1, read on the forward strand.
AATCCTGATCAAGATAAAAATAGCTTGTTTAGGAATTTTCGTGTGGATTGTCCCGCGAGCGATCCGTAATGTTTAGGGCGCGCTGGCAATGAATTCCATCCATTTCCCATCGCTATTTTCTTAGTTATCCAAATTTATTTAGGAGCGCGCTCGATCCACAGCGCGTGAGGTGTCGCGCGGCGACATTCTCGCGCGAGTCAGGCGTCGCCTGCATTAGCCATTCGGATGAATGGTCGTAACCGGCCGTTGCCGGAACAATGCGGAAAACCAGCACGATACCGGCTCTGAGTTCAATCATCTGGCCTGTCGGTGAATTCGGATAACTAAATAAATGATTGGCGAGATGCATGGAGCCTCTTGCTTGATCGCCTCATCCATCAACGAACCTGGAATGTGTATGAACAAGGCTTATCGATCAGTCTGGAACGAATCGTCGGGAACCTGGGTGGCGGTGCCGGAGCGCGCGTCCGGCAAGCGCAAGAGCGGTCCGGCCGCGGCCGTTGCGGGCGTGGCGCGGGTGCTCGCCGCGGTGGGCTTCGGCGGCCTCGTGCTCGCTGCGCACGCGGAAGAAGCCGCGCGGGACGAGGGCACGGCCGTGTCGGGCGACCTTGGCAGCGACAGCGGCCAGGCCGTGGCGGCCAAGGCCTTGCTCGAACGCGTCGTGGCCACGCAAAACATCCAGAACAACCTGTTGGTCTTGCAGGCCACGCAGGGGTCGGGCGTCGACCTGGACGACGCGGGCGGCGCCTCGTACAAAACCGCCGCTTACTACTCGCAGGTACGCGGCACCGGCAACGCGGTCGGGTCCACGCCGCCCACCGACGTCGCGCGCGCCAACGCGCCCGGCAGTATCGCCATGGGTTCGAACACGCAGGCGGACGGCGGCGGCAGCACCGCGCTGGGCATTCAGTCGCTCGCCACGGCCAACGACTCCGTGGCGCTCGGGTCGGGCTCGGTGGCCAACGTGGCGAACACGGTCTCGGTGGGCAGCGACGGCACGGCTATGCGCCTGGTCGTGAACCCCGACAACACGAAGACCACGCTCCAGAGCCAGCTCAACACGCGCCGCATCGTCAACATGGCCGCGGGGCAGGGCGACACCGACGCCGTCAACGTCGGGCAGCTCCGGAGCGTAACGAGCGCACTGGGCGGCGGCGCGGCCGTGACCGCCGACGGTTCCATCCAGGCGCCAGGCTACGTCGTCTCGGGCCAGACATACAGCGACGTGGGGCATGCGTTGCAGGCGGTGCAAACGGCCGCGGGTGACGGTGTGGCCAACGCGGTTGTCTACGATTCGGCGGCGCACGACAAGGTCAGCCTCGGCGGCATCGGCAAGGGCAGCACGGTGGCGCTCACGAACGTCGCCGCCGGCTCGCTCGACACGGCCAGTACCGACGCCGTCAACGGCTCGCAGTTGTTCGCCACCAACCAGTACGTCACGAACCTTGCCGGCGCGGTGACCAATATCGCCGGAGACGTGACGAACCTCGCGGGCCAGGTGGCCGACGCCGTCCTCTACGACTCGTCGACCCACGAGGCGGTCACGCTGGGCGGCACGGGCGCGCCAGTCACCCTGCGTAACGTGGCCGCGGGCGTTGTCAGCGCGGCGAGCATGGAAGCGGTCAACGGGGCGCAGCTCTACACCCTCGCGAGCGGCGCGGCCACGGCATTGGGCGGCGGTGCGGCCGTGAAAGACGACGGCACGATCAGCGGCCCGGCCTATGTGCTGAGCGGCGCGACCTACAACGACGTGGGCCACGCGCTGCTAGCGATCGAAACCACGGCGGCCACGGGTTCGCCGGACGGCGTGAAATACGACACGTCCGCGCATGATCGCGTGACCTTCAGCGGCGGCGCGAACGGCACGGTGCTGTCGAACGTTGCGGGCGGCGCGCTGGACGGCGACGCGATGAACGTCGCGCAGCTCAAGGCGGCGGGCATGAAGATCGACGCGGGCGGCAACGTGACGAACGCGTTCGTGGCCTACGACGACACCTCGAAGGCGACCGTCACGCTCGGCGGCGGCGCGAACGGCACGAAAATCGCGAATCTCGCCGCGGGCAATGTCGCGGCCGCGAGCCGCGAGGCGGTCAACGGCGCGCAGCTCTACAGCGTGGCGAGCGGCACGGCGGCATCGCTGGGCGGCGGGGCGGCGGTGGACGCCAACGGCACGTTCAAAGGGCCGTCGTACGTGTTGAGCGGCGCGACCTACGGCAACGTGGGCGAGGCGCTGCAAGCGCTCGAAACCACGGCGACCACGGGTTCGCCGGACGGCGTGAAATACGACACATCCGCGCACGAGCGCGTGACCTTCAGCGGCGCGAACGGCACGGTGCTGTCGAACGTGGCGGGCGGCGCGCTGGACGGCGACGCGGTGAACGTCGCGCAGTTGCGCGCGGCAGGCTTGAAGATCGACACGGGCGGCAACGTGACGAACGCGTTCGTGGCCTACGACGACGCCTCGAAGGCGACCGTCACGCTCGGCGGCGCGAATGGCACGAAGATCGCGAATCTCGCCGCGGGTTCGGCACCGGGCGACGCCGTGAACGCAGGCCAGCTGGCCGCCATGAGCGCCACGCTCGGCGGCGGGGCCGGCTTGAGCGCAGACGGCTCGATCGTCGCGCCTGCCTATCACATGCAAGGCGGCACGCAACGTACCGTCGGCAATGCGCTGGATACGCTCGACAGTGGGCTGACGTCGTTGCAACAGCAAATTTCCGGCTCCGGTATCGGCCTCGTCGAGCAGGACCCGGTCAGCCGCGCGATTACCGTTGGCGCGGGCACCGATGGCGGCGTCGTGAACTTCACGGGCACGGCCGGCAGCCGCGTGCTCACGGGCGTTGCCGCGGGTGCCGTCAGCGCGTCGAGTGCCGACGCCGTCAACGGCGCGCAACTCTACGCGCATGCCGCGAGCGCGGCGGCGGCGCTGGGCGGCGGCGCCTCGGTCCACGCCGACGGCACGATCGCGGCACCCGCCTACTCGGTGGGCGGCACGACCGTGAACAACGTTGGCGCGGCCATCACCAATCTCGACGGCCGCATCACGCAAAACACCGCCGACATCACGAATCTGCAGACCTCCATCACGAATATCGCCGGCACGGTGGCGAACGCGGTTCAGTACGACTCCTCCGCGCACGACAAGTTGACGCTCGGCGGTCAGGACGCGAGCACGGCCGTCAAGCTGACGAATCTCGCCGACGCCGACCTGAGCGCGAGCAGCACCGACGCCGTCACCGGTGCGCAGCTTTATGCGACCAACGTGCAGGTGGCGAACCTCGGCCAGGCGATCGAAAACGTGGCTGGCGCGGGTTCGCAATACATCGCGGTCAATACCACGCGCGGCGCGGCTGTCGCCACGGGCGCGGCTTCGCTGGCGGTGGGCGGCGGAGCCATTGCGAGTGGCAACGCATCCACGGCAATCGGGGATCAGGCGCAGGCAACGGGCGCGAATGCGGTCGCGATCGGTGCGAATTCGGTGGCGTCGCGGGACAACTCGGTGTCGGTGGGCACGGTCGGCGGCGAGCGGCAAATCACGAATGTGGCGGCTGGCACGGCCCCCACCGACGCCGTCAATCTCGGGCAACTCAACGGCGTGGCGAACGGCTTGAATGGCCGTATTGACGACATCGACCGCTCGGCGCGGCGCGGTATCGCGGCTTCGTCGGCGTTGAACATCGTCACGCCGTATTTGCCGGGTCGCACGACCATGAATGCGGGGGTGGCGGCTTATCGCGGGCAGGCGGCGCTGGGTGTTGGCGTGTCGCGCTGGAATCAGAAAGGCAACGTCAACTACAACCTCGGCGTTTCGTCTGCGGGCGGCAACAGCACCATCGTTCGCGCGGGCGTCGGCATCGTATTCGGCGGCTGAGCGCGGCACGGTGCGCGGCGGCGCGCCGCGCCGCCTATCCACGGACAAACAATATGAAATATTCAACGATGGCGCTCGCGCTAACGGTGGCGCTCGCCGGTTGCGCGTCCCAGGCGACGCGCGACCAGTTGCAGGTGCAGGACCCCACGGTGCGGGAAAACGGTTTCTCGGCCTCGCAAAACGCAGCGGCCGGCGCCGTGACCGAAACATGGAACGACACGCATCCCGAGCGTGTGAGCCACGCGCAACTCGACAGCGAGCAGCAACGCTTGCAGGCGCTGGGCGCGAAGCAACAAAACTACTTCGGCGCGAAGGCGCAGTGCTGGATTTATGCCGCGCGTGAGGAGCGCAATCAGTACAACGAGTGGGGCTTCGTCGAGGAGGCGAGCCGCGAGGCCGATCAGTTGATCGATGGGCTCGAAGGGCGCGGGGCCCTTCCGGCGGCCAATCCGGTGTTGCGCACGGCAACGATCGTGCGCCCCGATCTGTGGCGCCGTCTCGAGGCGGCGAAGAACTCGCCGGTGTTCGGCGCGTGTCCGCGAGCGCAACGCATTGTCGCGTGCTCGGAGGTCGCGCTGATTCATGCGGGGCACGAAGCGTGGTCGCGTCTCTTCGAGGCGAGCCAGCTTCGCGTCGCGGACGCAGCGCAGCAGATCGGCACGCTCGACACCGCGCTCGCTGCGTGCACGCCGCCGTCACCAGCGTCCGTCGTGCCGGCAAAGGTCGTCTTGCCGTCCGACACGTTGTTCCAGTTCGATCGCGGCGACATCGGCGGCATGCTGGAACAAGGGCGCGCGAGCCTCGACGCCTTGGCGCGTGACATCGTCGCGGCCGTCGACATCACGGCCATTCGCGCCGATGGCTATACCGACCGGCTCGGAAGCGAGCGCTACAACCGCGACCTGTCGAAGCGCCGGGCACAAACGGTGGTCGACTATTTGCGCAGCCGCGGCGTCACGAACGTGCAAATGAGTGCGGTGGGGCGCGGTAGCGCGGGGCCGGTCGCGCAATGCGGCGACCGCAATGCCAATCGCGCGGCGCTGATCGAATGTCTGGCGCCAGACCGTCGCGTGGAACTGTCGGTGTCGCGCGCGCCTTCGAATACGGATGGCGCACCGTCCGCCCGGTGATACGCGAGTCATCAGCGGGTATTCCGCGAGGGCTACCTTCAAAAGCCGCCTTGAACGTGACGTCGAGAATCGCAACGTTGAAACGGCGGCTTCCCTATTTCGCGAGCCGCGCCTGGCCGGGCGCGTCGCTCCTTCTCCGTGCCGCGCCGAACGCCAGCACGAGCCACGCGAAGGCTTGAACGGCAAAGGCGCTTACGTTTTCTTTCTCAAATGTATGCGGCATCGGCCAATCGTTTGGGCGCACCCCGTCAGATTTAACAATCCCTGACAGTAACTTCTCAAGTCCCAGGTAAGAATAGCCCGCCGATCGAGCACGCTTGCGACATCGACATCGACATCGACATCGACATCGACATCGACATCGCCAGCGTTCCACGGTTTGCGCGGGCCGCCGGCTTTGGCAAGGTATCGCCCGCCTCCCGCAGGCTTCGAACTCCGCTACCCCCTGAGCGTATGCCTGACGGCCACGGGCGAGCGGTTCCGTCAGGATGCGCGCGCATTTGGCCCCAGCCTCGCGCCAGAACGCCGCCGATACCGGGCGCAGCCATCAGGCTGCATCCGCACGAGGCCGCGCCCGTCGAATCGTTTCGCGCCGTTGCCCATTTTTTCGAGACGCGGCGAAAGTAGCGGTCTTGGCGTGCGATGCGCTTGGCATTCGCGTGTCCGAACATCGGGGATGGCAGCTCGCATTGCGCCAGGCAGGACTCGGGGCAAAACGCCGCACGCCACGCACAGCGAGGCGCGGCGGGCCCGTCCGTCCTTACAACATGAATAACGATCCTCGTTGCGGGGTGCTATGAGAATTGCAGTACTGGATGACGATGCGGCACAGACGGACTTCGTGTGCCAGACCTTGACGGCGGCGGGCCACATCTGCCACGCGTTCGCCAAGGGCGGCGAACTGGTCCGGCAGCTTCGTCGGCAAACATTCGACCTGCTCGTGCTTGACTGGAACGTGCCCGATATGGCCGGCGACGAAGTGCTGCACTGGGTGCGGCAAAGTCTGTCGACGCGGCTGCCCGTGCTGTTCATGACGAGTCGCAGCCGCGAAATCGACATCGCGCAAATGCTCAACGCGGGCGCCGACGACTACGTCGTCAAACCGGTCGCGGCGCCGGTGCTGATCGCGCGCGTCAATTCGTTGCTGCGCCGAGCGTATCAACTGCATTCGCCCGCGCTGAAGGAAAGCTTCGGCGAATACGAATTCGATCTGAAGTCGCGTCAGGCTTCGGTGAGCGGCCGTCAGGTCGCGCTCACGCAGAAGGAATTCGACCTCGCGCTGTTGCTGTTCCAGCATCTGAGCCGCCCGTTGTCGCGCGCGCACATACTCGACGTGATCTGGAAGCAATCCGACGACATCCCGTCGCGCACCATGGACACGCACGTCTCGATGCTGCGCTCGAAGCTCGGCCTGCGTCCGGAAAACGGCTACCGCCTCACGCCCATCTACGGTTACGGATATCGACTCGAGCGCATCGAGGGAGACGGCCCTTGAGCGCCGCGCGCAGGACTCGGGCCGCCGCGAAAGGGCGCGCGGCGTGTGCGTCCGCGGCGCCGCTCGTCGCCTGCGCGTTCGCGCTCGTATCGGGCGCGCGAGCGGTCGAGGCGCGCGAAGCCGCGCCGCGTACAACCGGCCGCGTCACCGAAACCACGCCGTACGAAACCCGCGCCGGCGATTCGCTCTACAGCATCGCCGCGCGCTATCTGCAAAATCCCGCCGACTGGAAAACGCTCGCGCGCGTGAATCGCGTGAGCGCGCCGCGCCGCCTGCAGCCGGGTACGGTATTGCGCGTGCCCGTCGCGCTGTTGCGTCAGGACCCGCTCAGCGCGACCGTGATCGCCGCGAACGGACCGGCGCAGCACGCGTTTCGCAATGGGCCGCTGTTGCCGCTGCGCGTTGGCGCGAAGCTCGTCGAAGGCGATCGCGTGCAGACCGGCACGAACGGCTTCGCCACGCTCGAACTCGCGGACGGTTCGCATCTCGTGCTGCCGGCCGACACCTCGCTCAATCTCGCCACGCTGCGCCAGACCGTGCTCACGGGCGCGACGGACCGCGTCGTCGACCTGCATCGCGGCGAAGTGAACACCGAGGTCACGCACGCCACGAAGAAGGACGACCGCTTTCAGATTCGCTCCCCTTCGGTGGTCGCGGGCGTGCGCGGCACGCAGTTCCGCGTGACCTATGACGGCACGCATGCCGCCGGGGCGGCCACCACGGTCGAGGTACTCGACGGCGCCGTGGGCGTCGACACGACCTCGCTCGCGCAAGGTTGGCGCGGCGCGTATGCGGCGGCGCCCGCGCCGGGCCAGCCGCTCGCCGCGTCCGAGCAACTCGTGCTGGCGCGCTACGGCAGCGTCACCGTGGCGGGCGAGGCGGCGGGCAGCCCCGTCGCGTTGCTCGAAGCGCCCGCGTTGCAAAACGCGTCGAAAATTCAGGACGATGCCGATGTCGCGTTCGACCTCGCACCGCCCTCCGGCGCACGCGGCTATCGCGTGCAGATCGGGCGCGACGCGGGCTTGCTCGATCTGGTCCGCGACGTGCGCAGCAACGCGCCGCACGTCTCGATCGGCGCGCTCGACGACGGTACGTACTTCGTGCGCATTTCCGCCATCGACGCGCGTGGTCTCGAAGGCATTCCGGCCGCTTATGCGTTCGAGCGCCGCCGGCTCGCACTCGGCGCCAGCGCCGGCCCGATCGAAGGCTCGCGCGACTTCGCGTTCCGCTGGTTCGTCGAGCAGGGTGCGCAGGACACGCACTTTCGCTTCGTGCTCGCGGCCACGCCGGACTTGCGCGTGCCGCTCGTCGATCATCCCGACATCGCGGCGGGCGAGGCCGTCGTGCGCGATCTGCCCAAGGGCGTCTACTACTGGACGGTGATCGCCGAGCAGTTCGACCATGGCCGCTACTACCAGAAGGCCAGTCCGATTCAGTCGTTCCGGCTGGACTGGTGAGCGCGCGCATGAGCGTTGGGCCGTCCTCGCGTCTTGGCCGCTCGGTCGGGCGGCGCTTTTTGTTCGAGTGGGCTGGCGTGGGCTGTGCGGGCGCCGTCGTGGTGCTGCTATGCGTGCTGTTGCGCTTGACGAGCGGCGCCGACCATCTCGTCTACGACCGCTTTCTCGCCGCGCGCGCGGCGCCGGTGTCGCCCGACATCGTGGTGGTCGAAATCGACAATGCGAGTGTGGCCGCGCTCGGGCGCTGGCCGTGGGCGCGTGCCGTCCACGCGCAACTCGCCGACCGGCTCGCGCAGGCGGGCGCTGCGGCCATCGTCTACGACGTGCTGTTCACCGAACCCTCGCCCAACGACGCGCGTTTCGCCCAGGCGCTGCGCCAGCGCCCCGCGTTCCTGCCGATCCTGCTCACGCCCGCGGATGAGGCGGGCCGTCGCGACGCCGTGCGCCCGGTCGCGCCGCTCGCGCAGGCGGCCGCCGGTCTCGGCCACATCAACCTGGAAGTCGATAGCGACGGTATCGTGCGCAGCGTGGCGCTGTTCGAAGGCGACGCGGCGCAGCGCTGGCCGCAACTGATGCTGCCGCTCTGGCGCGCGATCCGCAGCGGCGCCTTCACGCTCGCGCACGGCACGCCCGCCGCGGCGCAGCGCGACGACATGCTGCGCGCCGCCGGCCCCGGCAGCGAGTCCCGATTTCTCATCCCGTTCGGCGCGAATTCGCAGCACTACCGCAAGCTCTCGTTCGCCGACGTGCTCGAAGGCCGCGTGCCCGCGAATGCGTTGCGCGGGCGCGTGGCGATCGTCGGCGTTTCGGCTTCGGGCTTGTACGACCGCTTCGCCACGCCGCTTTCGGGCACGCTCGGACCGCTGCCCGGCGTCTACATTCACGCGATCGTGCTCGACACGCTGCTCAACGGCACCGCCATTCAGCCCGTGCCCACGCTCGCCATCGTGCTGCTTTCGCTCGTGCCGCTCGCGATCGTGCTCGCCGGCTTGCTCGTGCTCTCGCCGCTGCGCGCGCTGCTGCTGCTCGCGCTGCTGATCGCCGTGTCGCTGGGCGCGAGCGCGGCCGTGCTGCACGGCGCGCGCCTCTGGTTCACGCCGGTGCCCGCGATCGCGGCGCTCGTCGTCGTGTATCCGTTGTGGAGCTGGCGGCGGCTCGAAATGACGATGGCGTATCTGCGCAAGGAACTGCGTCAACTCGCCGACGAGCCGTACTTGCTGCCCGAGGCGCCCATGCCGCGCCGCGAGTTCGGCGGCGACGCGCTCGCGCAGCAAATGGCGCTGATGGCGCAGGCCGCGCAGCGTTTGCAGGACATGCGCCGTTTCGTGTGGGACAGCCTCGATTCGGTGCCCGAACCGATTCTCGTCGCCGATCTGCGCGGCGCGGTGCTGATCGCCAATCACGCGTCGCGCGCGTATTTCGCGGGCCTCGCCGTCGATACCGTGGAAGGGCGGGCGATGCAGGACGTGTTCGGCGATCTCGCGCTCGTCAAGCCGATCGACCCGAGCCCCGAGGCCATGGCGCTCGCGCATGCGCATTGGCCCGCGCCGCTCGATCCGGCGCGCCATGAATTCGCCGGGCTGATGGAGCGCGGCGTGGAAGTGCGCGCGCGCGACGGCAGCGACTATCTGCTGCGCTACGCGCGCTGCACCAACGCGCAAGGCCAGGCCGTGGGCTGGATCGCGGGTCTTGTCGACGTGACCGCGCTGCACGACGCCGAGCGTCAACGCGAAGACGCGCTGCGGCTGCTGTCGCACGACATGCGCTCGCCGCAAGCGTCGATCGTCGCGCTGGTGGAAACCGAGCGCGAGCGCGGCGCACTCGCGGCGGGCCCCGCGCGCGAGGTGATGGAGCGCATCGAACGCTATGCGCGGCGCGCGCTCACACTCGCCGACGACTTCGTGCAACTCGCGCGCGCCGAATCGCAGGTCTATGCGCTCGAACCCACGAGCCTCGCCGAACTCGTGATCGACGCGAGCGACGAAGTCTGGCCGCAGGCGCGCGCGAAACGCATCCAGATCGACACGGCATGCGACGCCGGCCAGATGGGCTGGATCAACGCCGACCGTTCGCTCATCACGCGCGCGCTCGTGAACGTGCTCAACAACGCGGTCAAATACAGTCCGCCGGATACGCGCGTCGTGTGTTCGATCGCGCTCGACGCGCGCGTGCCGCCGCATGTGATCTGCGCGATACGCGATCAGGGTTACGGCATCGCGCCCGAGGACCAGGCGAGGCTGTTCGAGCAGTTCCGGCGCTTTCATGCGGGGCAGCGGCCCGAGGTGAGCGGCGCGGGGCTCGGCATGGCGTTCGTGAAAACCGTCGTGACGCGTCACGGCGGCGACGTGCAGGTTCAGAGCGAGCCCGACAAAGGTACGACGCTCACGATGTCGCTGCCCGCGCTCGAGGCGCACGACGCGCCTGGCCGGACGCCCGATTGATCTCGATTGATCCCGATTGATCGGCCGACGAAGCCAGGCGCACAACCCGTTTTTCGATGGAGCCGTTCGTGAAGATACGATTGTCTGTCTGTTTCCTGACGACGATGCTGGCCGCGCTTGCCGGTTGCGCGGGCGTCACCACCGATATCGCCGCCACCGGGGCGCTGCCCGAAGCGAACGCCGCCGCCCGTTATCGGTTCGCGCAGTCGCCCGCGCAGGCCGAGGCCGGTGACATGCTGCCGGGCGAGCCGCTGTTGCGCGCGAGCCTGGCGCGGCGCGGCTTCAGCGAAGGCGCGCCCGCGGCGGCACGCTATCTGGTGTCGGTGGCGTGGGCCACGCGTCCCGCGGGCGTGAGCGTGGTCGAGGGCGATTGCAATGGCGGCAACGCCTGCGCGCTCGCCACGCCGGTGTTGCCGCCATCGCCGCCCGCGCTGCCGTGGTTCGGCAAGACCTATGTGCACACGCTCACGTTGCGCTTTTTCGCGCTGCCTGAGGGCAACGAAGTCTATAAGGTGAGCGCCGTGAAGCGCGACCGCAACGCCAATTCACAACAGGCCGAGCCGTATCTCGTGGCTGGCGCGCTCGCGCGTTTGCCGTATGCGGGCGCGCCGCAATGGCGCGTGGCGCTGAAGGACGCCGCTAACCTCGACGCGAACGGCCACGCCGTGCCGGAAGTGAAGTCGGTCAGGCCGGTGACGGCGCCGTAGCGTCGCCGTCCGCCGTCGGCCAGCGGTTCTCGAACACGCAGTCGTCGAGCGCTTTGCGTTCGGCCCAACGTTCCATCTCCAGCATCGGCTGCGGATAAAACGCCTCGACATGACCCACGCAGAGGATCGCCACGGGTTTCGCGCCGGCGGGCATGCCGAGCAGCGCGCGCACCTCGTCGACATCGAAAATCGACACCCAGCCCATGCCGAGTCCTTCGGCGCGCGCGGCGAGCCACATGTTCTGGATCGCGCATGCCACCGAGGCGAGATCCATTTCCGGCAATGTGCGGCGGCCAAAAACATGCGGCTCGCGCCGGTCCATCAACGCGACGACGAGCAGTTCGCCGCAGTCGCGCATGCCTTCGACCTTGAGTTGCATGAACGCTTCGCGGCGTTCGCCGAGCGCGTCGGCGGTGGCGAGGCGTTCGCGCTCGACCGCTGCCTGAAGTTGCGTGCGCAACGAAGTCTCGGTAATGCGGACGATGCGCCACGGCTGCATGAAGCCCACGCTCGGCGCATGATGCGCCGCGTCGAGCAGACGCGCGAGCGTGGCCGGGTCGACGGGACCGGGCACGAAGTGGCGCATGTCGCGCCGCTCGTAAATCGCGCGGTAGACCGCCGCGCGCTCGGCGTCGTCAAAAGGCTGTGCCATGGAATAGGGCGGCCGCGAAAGCCGGATTGGAAGGCCAGTAGGCGTGCATATAGGTCGCCACGATCGAACCGTGCCGATAGAGCGCTTCGCCGGGCGCGCCCGTGTTCGGATTGCGCGCGGTAAGCACGGCGTCGAGCGGCGTGCTCACGCGCGAATAGTGAAACGTGTGGCCGCGCAGCGCGCCGTGCGCGGCGCTGTCGAGTTGCTGCATGCCGAGCGCGGCGAAGCGCTTCTGCATGGTCGCAACGCCCGGCAGCAGGCCGAGCATGGGCGTGCGCGTGCCTTGCGTATCGGTGAGCGCGTCGAGCAGCCAGAGCATGCCGCCGCATTCGGCGATCAAGGGTTTGGACGCCGAAAGATGTGCGCGCAACGAATGGGCGCTGCGTGTGCTGCTCGCGAGCGTGGCGGCGTGCAGTTCGGGGTAGCCGCCGGGCAGCCAGATCGCGTCGGCATTCGCGGGAGCGGGTTCGTCCGCGAGCGGCGAAAAGCGGCTCACGCGCGCGCCCATGGCTTCGAGCAACGCCACATTGGCGGGATACACGAAGGAAAACGCGGCGTCGCAGGCCATGGCGATGTGGCGGCCTTCGAGCGCGCGCGGCACGTTTGGCACGTGATCGACATCGCCGAAATCGACGGCTGGCGGCAATTGCGCGAGCGCGGTGGGCGCGAGCGCGTCGGCGGCACGCTCGATGCGCGCGTCGAGGTCGGCGATCTCGCTCGCCTGGTGCAGGCCGAGATGGCGATCGGGCAATTCGAGCAGCGCGTCGCTCGCCACGTGGCCGAGCCAGCGCACGTCAGCGGGCAGCGCTTCCTGCAACATCTGCGCGTGACGCGCGGAACCCACGCGATTCGCGAGCACGCCATGAAACGGCACCTCGGGGCGAAAGCGCGCGAGCCCGAACGCGATCGCGCCGAATGTTTGCGCCATCGACTTCGCGCTCACCACGGCCGCGACCGGCACGTTGAATGCTGTCGCCAGATCGGCGCTGCTCGGCGTGCCGTCGAACAGACCCATCACGCCTTCGATCAGGATCAGGTCGGCTTCGCGCGCGGCTTGCGCGAGCAGGGCGCGGCAGGCGGCCCCGCCCACCATCCACAGATCGAGCGAAAGCACGGGCGCGCCGCTCGCCTGCGCAAGGATCATCGGATCGAGAAAATCCGGCCCCGTCTTAAACACGCGCACGCGCCGCCCCGCGCGCCGATGCAGCCGCGCGAGACCCGCCGTGAGCGTGGTCTTGCCCTGGCCCGAAGCGGGCGCGCTGAGAAAGAGCGCGGGGCAGGCCGTCATTTAGAACTCCACACCTTTTTGCGCCTTCACGCCTTGCTCGCGATACGGATGCTTCACGAGGCGCATTTCGGTGACGAGATCGGCGGCTTCGAGCAGCGCGTCGGGCGCGTGGCGGCCCGTGATGACCACGTGCACGTGCGGCGCGCGCGCATTGACCACGCCCAGCACCTCGTCGAGCGGCAGGTAGTCGTACTTGAGCACGGTGTTGAGTTCGTCGAGGATCACCATGACGTACTCGCCGCTTTCGATCATGCGCTTCGCTTCGTCCCAGCCTTTGCGCGCCGTGGCGATATCGCGCTCGCGATCCTGGGTGTTCCAGGTGTAGCCTTCGCCCATCGTCACGAAGTCGCAATGCGCCACGCTGCCGAGAAAATCGCGCTCGGCCGTGTGCAACGCACCCTTGATGAACTGCACGACGCCGAGCTTCATGCCGTGGCCGAGCACGCGCACGGCCATGCCGAACGCGGCGGTGCTCTTGCCTTTGCCGTTGCCGGTGTTGACGATCAAGAGGCCTTTTTCGTGCGTCGCCGCAGCCTGCTTTTTCTCGTGGCCTTCGCGGCGGCGTTGGGTCATGCGCTGGTGCGATTCGGGGTCGGTTTTCATCGTCGATGTCGAGTGGGTCAGGGGAGCTGGCGGGCGATCGCGACGGTCACGCCGTCGAGCGCGAGTTTGGCGCGCAAGAGCGGGCCGCCGTTCGCGGCGAGCCACGCGCACGGTTCGCACACGCCGTTCACGCCGTAGTGCGCGCGCGCGGCGAGCGAAGGCGGCGAGGGCGCGGCAGCCGCCACAGCGAGCGCCGGCACGGCCGCGATCTGCTCGCGCGTGTAGAGAACGAGCGTGAGCGCATGCGCTGCGCAGAACGCGTGCAAGGCGGGTTCGCTGGCTTTCGCGTCGAGCGTCGCCACGGCGGCCACCTGCGCCAGCAGCCAATTGCCGAGGGCCGCGTGCACGGCCGCTTCGACCTGCGCGAGCGTCACGCCGCGCCGGCAACCCACGCCAATCACGAGCGAGGCGGCATGGCCATCGACATCGTCATCGGCCGAATCCGCTGCAAAAACAGAAGCGGAACCGGACGCACGAGCGGCGGAAAACGAAGCACGATTCACGGCGATAGCGAACGAAGACGCGAAGATGGCGCGAAGATGAAGTGGCAAAGCCGCGGCGAGCCCCGCGCGGAAGCCCGCAAATTGCGCGCTACGATAGCACACGCGCTTTCGCGCGAGATTCGCCGCCGGCTTTCAATCCGCTTCCTTGACGCGCGTGCCCCCCACGCCTACACTCGCACGCACTCTGGTGCTCGCGCGCGCGAACATGGCGCGCGCAGTTAAACGGGAATCAGGGAGCCATCCCGCCTCGGGCATGGCCAACCTGAACTGCACCCGCAACGGTACAACGAGCGCGGTCTGCGAGCGAACTCTCGCACGCAAGCCGCACGCCGCTTTCACGAAGCCACTGCACGAAACGCTCCGCGAGGGCGCTCGCGCGGGAAGGCGAGGCGGCGCATCGTCAGTCCGGATACCGGCCAGAAACGAGGAATTCGCGCTGCGGGGATGCGGCGCAGGGTTCGTAAATTTCATGCTTTCATGCGATCGGTGGGCGTGGCCCGCATTGCGTTCGAGAGCGGTTCCGGTCGTTCGTCCCCGCAACGAAATCCGTCGCGCCGCGAGGCGCGGCTGCGTTGCGCGCACGAACGACGCGCCCTACCGCTCATGGCGATTCGCGAGGCCACACGCCGAAGGAGCACTTCATGCAGATGCGCAAGATTCCGGTCACGATCGTGACGGGCTTTCTCGGTAGCGGTAAAACCACGTTGCTGCGTCATATTCTTCAGCACGCGGGCGGCCTGCGCGTGGCCGTGATCGTCAACGAGTTCGGCGAGCTCGGTATCGACGGCGAAATTCTGCGCGGTTGCGGGATCGGTTGCGACGAGGACGGCAACGAAACGGAAGGCCAGCTCTACGAACTCGCCAACGGTTGCCTCTGCTGCACGGTGCAGGAGGAGTTCTTCCCGGTGATGGAGCAACTGCTCGAGCGCCGCGGCAATATCGACCACGTGCTGATCGAAACCTCGGGCCTCGCGTTGCCGAAGCCGCTCGTGCAGGCGTTCAACTGGCCGTCCATCCGCAATGCGTTCACTGTCGATGCGGTCGTGACCGTGGTCGATGCGCCCGCGGCCGCGAGCGGTCAGTTCGCGGAAAATCCGCAGGCCGTGGACGCACAGCGCCGCGCCGACCCGAACCTCGACCACGAGTCGCCGCTGCATGAACTGTTCGAAGATCAGTTGAGCGCCGCCGATCTCGTGATCCTCAACAAGACCGATCTGATCGACGAAGCCGGTCAGGACGCGCTCATCGAGGAACTGCGCGAGGAACTGCCGCCGCAGGTGAAGATCGTGCGCGCGCAGCACGGCAAGCTCGATCTGCACACGCTGCTCGGGCTCGAAGCGGCATCGGAAGAAAGCATTCATCTGCGCCACGACCATCACGGTTCAGCCGAAGACGCCGATCATCATCACGACGAATTCGATTCGGTTGTCGTGAGCGCGCAAGTGGCTTCGCGCGACGCCGCCATCGAAGCGCTCCAGCAACTCGTGGACGCGCACACGATCTATCGCGTGAAGGGTTTCGCCGCGTTGCCGGGCGCGCCCATGCGTCTCGTGATCCAGGGCGTGGGCCGCCGCTTCGACAGCTATTTCGACCGCCGCTGGAACGCGCAGGAAAGCGCCGCGCAGCCGCTCGCGAGCCGTTTCGTGCTGATCGGCGAGGACCTCGACGGCGCGAAGCTGCAAGCCGCGTTCGACGCGGCGCTCGCACAGCCGCATACCGCGTCGGCGCATACCGCGTCGGCGCAAGCTGCATCGGCGCAATAAGCGCGTTAGTTCGAGAGACCGCAAGATGCATTTGTTGCGCACCACGCCGGGCGGTTTCGTCGACGACACGCAAGGCGTGGTTCGCATCGACCAGCAGCCCGCCGAGATCGTCGTGCTCAGTTCCGCCGACACCACGCTGGCCTTGCTCGCGAGCGTGGTGCCGCGCCTGCCCGAGGGCTTCCCGAGCGTACGGCTCGCGAACGTTTCGTACTTGCGGCAGAACGCGTCCGTCGACTTTTATCTCGACGACGTGTTGCAGCACGCGCGCGTGGTGGTGGTCGATCATCTGGGCGGCGAGGCGTACTGGCCGTACGGCATCGAACAGGTCGTCTCGCTCGCGGAGCGCCGCGGCCAACTGCTCGCGATGTTCTCCGGCGACTTGCAGGAAGACCCGAATCTCATCGCGAAGAGCCGCGCCGAGCCCGCGCTGTGCCGGGTGCTGTGGCGTTACTTGCGCGAAGGCGGCGCGGCCAATGCCGAGTCGTTTTTGCGCGCGCTCGCATGGCATGCGTTCGGCTGGGGCAGCGAGCCGCCGCCGCCCGTGGTGCTGCCGGCCGCGGCGCTCTATTGCCCGCAGCGCGACGTGGCGACCATCGACGAATGGCGCGCGCGCTGGCAGCCGGGCGCGAGCGTGGTCGCGCTGCTGTTCTACAAGGCGCATTTGCAGGCCGCGAACACGGCCGCGTTCGATGCGCTGATCGACGCGATGCTCGCGCGCGGGCTGAATCCGCTGCCGCTCGCCATCACCTCGCTCAAGGACGCGTTGAGCCGCGACGTGCTCGCGCAACTCGCGGCCGAGCACGACGTGTCGCTCGTGCTGAACACCACGGCGTTTGCCGCATCTTCGCTGGACGACCCCGAGTCGATCGAGATTGCCGGCGACGCGCCCGTGCTGCAGGTGATTCTGAGCGGCGGCAATCGCGAGGACTGGCTCAAGGACAACCACGGCCTCAACTCGCGCGACATCGCCATGCATATCGCGCTGCCCGAAGTGGACGGCCGCATCATCACGCGCGCGGTCAGCTTCAAGGGGCTCGCGTATCACTGCCCGCATACGCAGGTCGATGTCGTGCGCTACCAGCCCGACGCGGAGCGCGTGGCGTTCGTCGCGGAACTCGCGCAGCGCTGGTGTGCGTTGCGAAGGATGCCGAACGAAGCGAAAAAGCTCGCGCTGGTGCTCGCGAATTATCCGATGAGCGAAGGGCGTATCGGCAACGGCGTGGGACTCGACACGCCCGCCTCCATGGTGAGCATCTTGCGCATGCTGCGCGACGAAGGCTACCGCGTGGCCGAGGTGCCGGAAGACGGCGAAGCGCTCATGAACGTGCTCACGCAAGGCGTGACCAACGACCCCGACACGCGTGCATTGCGACCCGCGTGGCAGAGCCTTTCGCTCGACGACTACCGCGCGCGCTTTTCGCAACTGCCCGCCGAGGCGCAGAACGCGTTGATCGCGCGCTGGGGCGCGCCGGAGGAGGATCCCACGGTGCGGCGCGGGCGCTTCATGATCGCGGGCTGGCGCTGCGGCCACGTGTTCGTCGGGATTCAGCCGTCGCGCTCGCGCGGCGACGACACCTACGCGAACTATCACGACGCCGAACTCGTGCCGCCGCACGCGTATCTCGCGTTTTACTTCTGGCTGCGCGACACGTTCGGCATTGACGCCATCGCGCACGTGGGCAAGCACGGCAACCTCGAATGGCTGCCGGGCAAGAGCGTCGCGCTCGCGCAAAGCTGCTGGCCCGACATGATCCTGGGCCCGCTGCCGCATCTGTATCCGTTCATCGTCAACGATCCGGGCGAGGGCAGCCAGGCGAAGCGCCGCGCGCAGGCCGTGATCGTCGATCATCTGATGCCGCCGCTCACGCGTGCCGAAAATTACGGGCCGATGCAGGATCTCGAACGTCAGGTCGACGAGTACTACGAAGCCTTGATGGTCGATCCGCGCCGCGCGAAGTTGCTGCGCAAGACGATCCTCGCGACCCTCATCGAGCATCGCCTGCACGAGGAATTGAGCATGCCCGCGCCGCGGGATCAGGCGGGCGAAGACGACCTGCTCACGCGCGCTGACGCGTATCTCTGCGAACTCAAGGAAGCGCAGATTCGCGACGGTTTGCACACGTTCGGCGAGTCGCCGCAAGGCGTGCAGCGCCGCGACACGCTGGTGGCGCTCGGCCGTTACGCGAGCGCCGACGGGCAGGGCGCGAACGCGGGGCTGATCGACGCGATGGCGCGCGACTTGCGCATCGATCATCTGCTCGATCCGGCCAGCGTCGATTGGGCCGCGCCGTGGAGCGGGCCGCGCCCCGAGTTGCTCGCCGATGCCAGCGCCGCGCCGTGGCGTCATGCGGGCGACACGCGCGAGCGCCTGGAAGCGCTGGCAATCACGTTGATCGACGGCATTTGCTCAGGCATCCAAAATAATCATGCGGTCGACGCGTTGCCGCAAACCGCGAAAGTGCTGGCGCGTTTGCGCGACGACGTCCTGCCGCGCCTCGACGCCTGCGGCAGCGAGGAAATGCGCGCGTTGCGGCGTGGCTTCGCCGGTCGTTTCGTGCCGCCAGGCCCGAGCGGTTCGCCCTCGCGCGGCCGCCCCGACGTGCTGCCCACGGGCCGCAACTTCTATTCGGTCGACACGCGCGCGGTGCCCACGCAGGCGGCGTGGACGCTCGGCATGAAGTCGGCGCAGCAACTGATCGAGCGGCATTTGCAGGAGCACGGCGACTATCCGCGCGCCGTGGGGCTTTCCGTGTGGGGCACGGCCACGATGCGCACGGGCGGCGACGACATCGCGCAGGCCATGGCATTGATCGGCGTGCGCCCCAAATGGGCGGCGGGCAGCCAGCGCGTGACCGACTTCGAGATCATGCCGGTGGAAGCGCTGGACCGGCCGCGTATCGACGTGACGTTGCGCGTGTCCGGCTTTTTCCGCGACGCGTTTCCCAACGTCATGCATCTGTTCGATGCGGCCGTGCAAGCCGTGGCCGAACTCGACGAGCCCGAGCACCAGAACCCGCTACGCGCGCGCGTGCAACGCGAACGCGACGCGTTGATCGCGCAAGGCATGAACGCCGACGACGCACGCCGCCGCGCGGGCTGGCGCGTGTTCAGCGCGCGCCCCGGCGCCTACGGCGCGGGCCTGCAAACGATGATCGATCATCGCCAGTGGCAGACCGACGCCGACCTCGCCAACGCGTATCAGGCATGGGGCGGCTTCGCGTATGCACAAAAGAGCGCGGGCGACGAAGCCAGCGACGCGTTTCGCGCGCGCCTCGCCACGCTCGACGTGGTGTTGCAGAACCAGGACAACCGCGAGCACGATCTGCTCGACTCGAACGACTACTATCAGTTCCAGGGCGGCATGGCGGCGGCCGCGCGGCACTTCTCGCACGCGCAGCCCACGCTCTATCACGCCGATCACAGCAACCCGGCGGCGCCGCGCATCCGGCCCTTGCACGAGGAGATCGCGCGCGTGATTCGCTCGCGCGTGGTGAACCCCAAGTGGATCGACGGTGTGAAGCGCCACGGCTACAAGGGCGCGGCGGAAATGGCGGCCACCGTGGACTATCTGTTCGGCTACGACGCCACGGCGCGCGTGGTGGGCGATCATCAATACGCACTCGTCGCGAGCGCCTACGTGCACGACGACGCCACGCGCGCCTTCATGCAGCGTCACAATCCGCACGCGCTGCATGCCGTGTGCGAACGTCTGCTGGAAGCGATCCAGCGCGGCTTGTGGCAGGAGCCGGGCGAGCATCGCGCGCAACTCGAACAGCGTCTGCTCGAAGCCGGGCAGCAACTCGAAGGACGATCATGACGAACGCCGCGGCCACGCGTCCCGCGTTGCCCCTTGCTTTTCCCTTTACCGCGCTCGTCGGCCAGGCCGAATTGCAGCGCGCGTTGCTGCTCGCGGCCATCGACCCGGCGCTCGGTGGCGTGCTCGTCTGCGGTCCGCGCGGCACCGCGAAATCCACGGCCGCGCGCGCGTTGGCCGCGTTGCTGCCGCACGGCGCGTTCGTCACGCTGCCGCTGGGCGCGAGCGAAGAGAAACTCATCGGCACGCTCGATCTCGAAGCCGCGCTGCGCGAGAGCGCCGTGCGTTTCGCGCCGGGCCTGCTCGCGCGCGCCCACGAGGGCGTGCTCTACGTCGACGAAGTGAACCTGTTGCCCGATGCGCTCGTCGACGTGCTGCTCGACGCGGCCGCGAGCGGCATCAACACGGTCGAGCGCGACGGCGTCTCGCACACGCACGACGCGCGCTTCGTGCTGGTCGGCACGATGAATCCCGAGGAAGGCGAGTTGCGGCCGCAACTGCTGGACCGCTTCGGCTTGCTGGTCGAACTCGCTACGCCGCGCGATGCCGCTGAGCGCCAGCGCATCGTCAAGGCGCGGCTCGCGTTTGACGCCGATCCGCAAGCGCTCTGCGCCGCGTTCGAGGCGCAGCAACGCGCGCTGGCGCAGCGCATCGTCGCGGCGCGCGCGGCATTGCCCGCGCTGCCGTGGAGCGACGCCGTGCACGAGCGCGTGGCGCAACGCTGTATCGAGGCGGCCGTGGACGGCATGCGCGCCGATCTCGTGATGTTGCGCGCGGCGCGTGCGCTCGCGGCTTACGAGGGCGCGCCGGCCGTGAGCCCGGAGCATGTCGACGCCGTGGCCGAGAGCGTGCTCGCGCATCGTCGCCATGCGGCGCCGGAAGCGTCGCGCCGTCACGATCAGCCGAACGCCAATCATCAGGATACCGAAAGCAATTCGTCCGCCGATAAAAACGAACAGGGCGGGCAGAACGATCAACGCGACTGGGGCGAACTCGCGCCCGAGCCAGTGGCGGCCACTTCCGTCAAAGGCGTGATTCCGCTACCCGCAAAAAAACGCTGACCCGTCGGGCAAGGACCGCTGCCTTCGCACAAGGCGGCGTCCGGCGGCGCAACGATCCAGGTCCGGGCTTTGGCCGCAGCACGTCTGGCGGCTCGCGCGACGACGCGTCGAGCCGGCGCATCGCGTGGCCGCCCACGCTCGCGGCCAAACGCGGCGCGGCGCTGCAAACGCAGCATCTACGCTTCGCCCGGCGCCAGCCCGCATCGCGCGCGTTGCATTGCTTCGTGCTCGATTGCTCCGCGTCGATGCTCGCGCGCGGGCAACTCGCGCTTGCCAAGGGGCTATTGATCGCACTGTTCGATCGCGCGCGCGCCGAACGCGCGGAAGTCGCGTTGATCGCGTTCGGCGGCGCGCGGGCGGAATGGCGCTTCGGCCCGGCGGTGCCGCGCTGGTGGAACGAACGCTGGATCGAGCCGATCGGCGGTGGCGGCGGCACGCCGCTCGAAGCGGGCGTGCAGCGCGCCGCGCGGTTGCTCGACACGGCGCGGCGCCGCGATCCGGCGCGCGCGCAGCATCTCTGGCTATTCAGCGACGGCCGCGTGACGCAATGGCCCGCGCGGCCGCGTCATGCCGATCATGTGCGCGTGATCGACTGCGAAGCGGGCGCGGTGCGAGTGGGGCGTTGCGAGGCGCTGGCGCAAGCGTGGGACGGCGAATATCTCGACGCGCACGCGTTGCTCGCGTAGCACGCTGATCGACGTAAAAACAACGCGCAAATCAGCGCACGCTGCCGGTCCAATACAGCACGTCGTCTTGCCGATCGAACACGTAGACCTTCATCGCCATTTGCTCGGCGGGGGTGAGGCGATCGAGCTCGAGGCCGAGCGTGGCGTTGCCCGTGGCGGCCTCGGTCTGCACGTTGCGGACCACGGCCGTGGTGGCGATGGACGTGACCGCGCCGCCGGAACGCAGCTCGAAGGCCACGCGCAAACGCTCGCCGACCTTGCCCAACGCCCACGCCGCGCTCACGGAAATACCGAGCGCGCTGATGCCGCGCGCGATCGCCACGCCGTCGTATTGCTCGCCTTCCTCGCCAATGCCGTAACGCACCGGAAATTGCGCGCGCACGCGAATCGAACGACGCTCGCGCAAACGGCGAATGTTGGCGGGCTTCGAGAGCACGAGATAATCGAACGGCGTCTGGCACAGCCCTTCCACGGTGCACACGAAGCGGTACACGGCCTGGCTCGCAATGGCGACGATCTCGACGTTCTCGCTGGGCGTGATCGGCACCGGGCGCCCTTCGGCGATGGGCAGGGTGACGAACATGGCGTCGTTGGGCGCGAGGCCGATGAGGCGGCACGGATGCATGGGCGCGCCGCTCGCGCCCATTTGCGGGCGCAGCCCCATCAACGCGCCGATCGTCAGGTGCATGTCGCGCGCGTTGGTCGCCGCGCCGCTTTCCGCCGATGCTGCGGCATTCGACGGTTTGGCGCTGTCTTTCGCCGTTTCGGCCGCGGCTTCGGTCACCGGCTGGTCGCCGCGATACGGCGCGAAGTGCTGGAACAGGAACTTGTGCTCCGCCTCGTTGACGATCACGGCGGCGCGCTCGAGCAGCAGCGTGCCGTCGCGGTCGACGACCGGCCATGCGAGCGGCTCGTTGAGCGGCACGGCGTCGGGCGTGAGGGGGGCGATGTCGGTGGCGGCTTCTGCGTTGGCGTCGATAGCGGTGGTCTGGGTCATGGTGGCGATGGACGAGTCACACGGCATTACTGCGAGATTGACTTCGGGCCCTGCTTCGGGCGTTACTTCGCGGGATTATCTCGTTTACGGCGAGCCCGGCGCGAAGTTTAGTTCAGTCGCCATTTTCATGCGCCCTGCGTGAAAGCGCCGCGAAAGCCCGGCCGGGCGCGCGGTTCAGCGGTCCGCTCAGAGGTCCATCACCATTTCGTGCCACGCCATGCCGCCGTGATCCGACGAAGACGGCCGCACGTAGCGATACCCCATGCGCTCGTACAGCGCGACATGGCGGTCCTTGCACATGAGATGGATCGACCGCTTGCCGAGCGCGCGCATCTGCGCGACGAAGGTCCGCATCATCGTCGAGGCATAGCCGTTGCCCTGTTGCGCCGGGTCGATCACCACCGACATGATGACGACGTTGGGCGCGTCGGGATCGTGGCCCACGAGTTCCTTGAACGATTCGTCGGACATGACCACCTCGTGCGCGCAGCCGCCGTTGATGAAGCCAATGAGTTCGCCGTCCAGCTCCATCACGAGAAAGCCTTGCGGATACACCGCGATGCGCGTGGCGATCTTCGCATGCGTGGCCGCCTCGTCGCCTTCGTAAGCGGTGGTTTCGATGGCGAAGCAGCGGTCGGTGTCGGCGGGAACGGCGGGGCGGAAAGTGGGTTGCGTCATGAGCGGAAGGCGGATGTGAATCGGTCGAGACAGCATGATAAAAGCGATGCAGAATGCACGCACTGCATTGTTTTCATTCGAGGCTGTACGTTATGCACGAAACATTGCGGCGCATCGACCTGAATCTCCTGCTCGTCTTCGATGCGCTGTTCCGGCACCGCAGCGTTGTCGCGGCCGCGAACGAGTTGTCGCTGAGCGCGTCCGCGTGCAGTCACGCGCTTTCCCGGCTGCGCGGCGCGCTCGACGACGAGTTGTTCGTGCGCTACGGCAGCGCCATGCAGCCCACGGTGCGCGCCGGGCACATGGCGAGCGGCGTGCGCGAGGCGCTCCAGATGCTCACGGGCAGCCTGGGCGAGGCAGGGCCGTTCAAGGCCGCGACGAGCCGGCAAACCTTCGTGTTCGCGGCCACCGACTTCACGGCGTTCGCGGTGTTGCCGCGTTTGATCGCCGCGCTCGAACGCACGGCGCCCCACGTGCGCATTCGCGTGGTTTATTCGAGCGAGCGCGAGTCGCTCGACGAACTGGCTTCGGGCCGCGTGCAATTCGCGCTCGGCTTCACGGAGCACGACGCCGAACGACCCGCGGGACTCGACGCGCTCGATTGTTTCGCCGACGACTACGTGGTCGCGGTGCGCGCGAAACATCCGCGCATCAAGAAGAAACTTTCACTCGCGCACTATCTCGCGGAGCGTCACGTGGTGGTGACGCCGTGGAGCAGCGAGGGCAGTGTGATCGACGCCGCGTTGCTCGAACAGGGCCATGTGCGCGACGTGGCCGTGCAATTGCCGAGCGTGATGGCCGCGCCGTTCATCGTCGCGAATTCGGACATGCTTCTTACCTTGCCGAGGCGCGCGGCGTTGCAGTTCGCCGATGCCGCCAGCGCCACGGCACTCGTGCTGCATGCCACGCCGTTCGCGGCGCCGCCTTACCGGCTCAACGTGTTCTTTCACAAGCGCCACGCCAGTTCGCCCGCGCATCGCTGGATGCGGGAGAAATTACTGACTGCGCTGAACGAGACGCCGCAAGACAAATCGGCGCGCTGACATCATAGTGACACCGTTAATGCAGTCGTCCGCGCAATGTGGGACGATGGGCGTTCGCGTCACTCAGGCAATCTCATGCAGTCATTCCAGCTATAAAAAACCTCCGGCCCTGATATTCAAGGGCCGTTCTGCATTCGGCGCGAGTTCGGGGAATCGCGAATGGCAGTAAGCATCAGGCTCGCACGGGTCCGTTGCTTGCTAAATTCGTGGGAGGTGCCGGCTGGCTGCGCGCCGTCCGGTCCAGATGTATCCGCCAACTTAACGGAGGACAACGATGCGGATCGAATTTACGAATCGCCGTCACACGGTGGCTGCCGCGCGTGTTGCGTTCGAAGCGCAAGTCGACAATCGCGCGGTCTGGTGCAGCGTGTCGCTGGATGCACTCAACGACTCCTGCGGTAACGAAGGTACCTCGTCGCATTCGCTATTGAGTGCGTTCGAGGCCAATCGGCCCACCATCGAACGCGCTGCGCGCCGCGCGCTCGAAAAGAACGGCGGACAATCCGTCGAGTTGGAAACGCGCGATCTAGGCTGATCGCCGCGTGCGCCCGGCGCGTGGGTCGTACCCACCGCGCGCCGGGCGCGAGACCTCTCCCTGCTTTCACGTCGCCGTATCGTCTTGCGGATACCAGCGCGGCGTGTAGATCCACTCGCCCTGTTCATCGCCCACGCGCCTGAAACCGCGCGTCATCGACGATCCCACGATCACCATCGTGCGCATGTCCACGTCGCTCGAACGCAGCGCGCCGAGTGTGGTCGCGCGTAGCGTTTCGGCGGGACGCCCCACGTCGCGGCCGAGCACCACGCGTGTGTCGCCCGAACGCACGCCGCGAATCACGTCGAGCGCGCGATCGAGTTGCCACGGGCGCGCGCGAGAGATCGGGTTATAGAACGCCATGACGAGATCGGCCTGCGCAGCATGCAGCAGGCGTGTTTCGATCACGCTCCACGGTTTGAGGTTGTCCGAGAGCGAGATCATGCAGAAGTCGTGGCCGAGCGGCGCGCCCACGCGCGCGGCCGTTGCGAGCGCGGCCGAAACGCCCGGCACGATCGCGAGTTCCACCGCATGCCAGCGCGGGTCCTGTGAGGCCTCGAGCGCTTCGAGCACGGCGGCCGCCATGGCGAACACGCCCGGGTCGCCGGACGACACCACGGCCACGCGCCGCCCTTCGCAAGCCATCTCGAACGCGTGACGCGCGCGCTGCAGCTCCTCGCGATTGTCGGTGGCATGGCGACGTTGTTGCGCGCGCAACGGTCCTGCCATTTCCACGTAGGTGGCGTAACCGACGATATCGGTGGCGTCGTCGAGCGCGGCGCGGGCGGCGGGCGTGAGCAGATCGGCGCGACCGGGACCGAGGCCGATCACCGTGAGCTTGCCGCGCGCGCGGCCGATGGCGAGCGGATCGACAGGCGCGCTGGCCACGGTCAGGGCGATGCCCGCGTCGTTCGCGGCGATGCGTTGCACGTTTGCCTCGTTTGCCTTGTTTGGCGCGAGGCCGGCGGCGATCGCGGTGTCGAGCCCCGCGCCGATATCGCCATCGATATCGGCATCGACAAAACGCAGCGGCACGTCGAGCGCGGCGGCCGCGTTCGCGAGCGACGCATCGCCCATCAACGTTGCGGGCGCAACGATTGCGGCGAGCGCCTGCCGGGCGAGGCCGTGCGCTTGCAGCGTGCGCTCGACGGTGGCCGCGAGTGTGGCGTCTGGCACGGCCACGGCACCTAGCGCCGCGATCACGCTGCGCGGATGGATCACGAGATCGGCGGGGTTGCCGTCCCACGCCTGCGCGCTCACGCGTATCGCATGGCGCGCGTGCGCGTCGCGCGGCAGGTCGACGTGGTCGAGCCAGGGCGCATGGCCGTCGATGCGCGTGCGGTCGCCCGCGAGCAGATCGGAAACAAAGCGCTTGCCTTGCGCGAGACTCGCGAGCGCATAGCCCGCGGGCGGATTGAGCAGGCAGGTGCCGAAGCGCAATTCGCCGCTCGTGGTGATCGCGGGCGCGACCGCGAGCGCCGCGCCAATCGTGCGCGCCATCACGTTCACACCCGTGAGACCGCCGAGCAGCGGCACGACCGCGCTGCCGTCCTCGGCGAGCGCGAGGACGGGCGGCTCCGCGCCCTTGTTCGCGAGCAGCGGCGCGAGGCAGCGAATCACGATGCCGGCCGCGCACAACGCGATGATCGGCAGGCCGCGCGTGTAGCAGTCGCGCAAATGCGCGCCGAGTTCGGCGAACGCGACATCGCCGCTCACGCGGTCCTGCAGGGCGTGAATCCGCGCGCCTTCATAGAGCGCTTTCACGCGCTGCGCCGTGGCCAGCGCGCCCGGCCCGAGCACGATGATGGCGGGCGGCGTCGCGCTTACGCCTGCCATTTCGCCCCCGGCACCACGAGCAGGGAAAAGTACGGCGACGCCATCGGATCGACGTCGTCGAGCGGCACGATGCGCTGATTCGCCATGGTCGCGCGCTCGACATACAGCGCGCGCCGCGCGAGTCCGAGGTCGCCGAGCACGCGGCGCACTTTCTCGAAGTTGCGGCCGAGTTTCATGATGACGGCGGCGTCCGCGTCGGCGAGACGGCGGCGCAGTTCGTGTTCGGGCAATACGCCCGAAAGCACCGAAAGACTCTGGTTGCGATACACGAGCGGCACGCCGAGCACGGCCGCGCCGCCCAGCATCGAGCACACGCCCGGCACGACTTCGGCTTCGTAGCGCGCGGCGAGCCGGTCATGCAGATACATGTACGAGCCGTAGAAGAACGGATCGCCTTCGCAGATCACGGCCACGTCGCGGCCGGCGTCGAGATGGCGCGCGACGACTTCGGCGGCGCCGTCGTAGAAGTCGGCGATGATCGCTTCGTACGAGAGCGGCGGTTCGAGCGCTTCGGTCGTCACGGGATACACGAGCGGCAACTGCTCCTGCTGCTCGCCGAGATGCGCTTCCACGATGCCGAACGCGTTGCCCTTCTTGCCCTTCGCGACGAAATACGCCACCACGGGTGCGGCTTTCAGCAGGCGCACGGCCTTGAGCGTGAGCAGTTCGGGGTCGCCAGGACCCACGCCGATGCCATGCAGGCGACCTTTCTGGGCCATTTATTCGGTCTCCGAAGCGAGCGCGTTCACGGCGGCGGCGGCCATGGCGGAACCGCCGCGCCGCCCGTGCACGACCACGAACGGCACGCCGTGGTTCTGCGCCGCGAGTTGCGCCTTCGATTCCGCCGCGCCGATGAAGCCCACGGGAAAGCCCAGGATCAACGCGGGACGCGGCGCGCCGGCCGCGATCATGTCGAGCAGATGAAACAGCGCCGTGGGCGCATTGCCGATGGCGACGACGCTGCCGGCGAGATGCGGCCGCCACAATTCGAGCGCCGCCGCCGAGCGCGTGTTGCCGAGTTCGCTTGCGAGCGCGGGCACGGCGGGATCGTCGAGCGTGCAGATCACCGCGTTGTTGGCGGGCAGGCGCGCGCGCGTGACGCCGAACGCGACCATCTTCGCGTCGCAGAGAACGGGCGCGCCGTTCGCGAGCGCGGCGCGGCCCGCGGCGCCCGCATGCGCGGAGAACGCGAGGTCGGCGGCCACGTCGACCATGCCGCAGGCGTGGATCACGCGCACGGCGAGTTTTTCGAGGTCGGCGGGAATGCGCGAGAGGTCGGCTTCGGCGCGAATGGTCGCGAACGACTCGCGATAAATCGCCTGGCCGTCGCGGATGTAATCAGACATCGGTGTTGCTCCGGGTGCGCCGCGCGAGCAGGGGCGCGGCGGCTTCGATCGTCAGGTTGGGCGCGACGAGGCGGCCGAAGCGGGCGGCTTTCTCATCGACATCGTCACGCCGGTAAAGGTCGTAATGGCCGGGCGCGCACGCAAGCAGCGTGAACGTCGCGCGATGGGCGGCGGCGCACGAGCGCTCGCAGCCGCTCAGGTGGACTTCGGCGGCGTTGGCGTCGTGCGGCAGCAGGGCGGCGAGGCGGTGCGCGTCGGCTTTGGTGTCGGCGTGGCTTTTCGCGCAGCCCGGCGAGCCCGCGCAGGCGATCAGCCGCGCGAGCGGATGCGCGCGCGTGACGACGAGACCGAGCGCGTCGAACGCGGCGAGCACGGCGGGCATTGCCTGCGCGCTCACGTTCGGCATTAGCAGGCCTTGCCACGGCGTGACGCGCAGCGTGCCGTCGCCGTGCGTTTGCGCGAGCGTGGCGAGCGCGTTCAGCGTGGCCGCCTCGATGCGGCCGAGCGCCGGTTGCGCGCCCACGTAGCCGCTGCCGTCCGGCTGCAGCGCGTGCGCGCCGAGGCGTAGCGCCGCGTTCGTTGCGGTGGCGCGTGGGCGCGTTGCTTCGTCGCGGCGATACGGCGCGAGCGCGAAACCCGCATGCCCGCGCGCGCGTTCGAGCAGCGCGTCCATCGCGTTTGTAGCGTTCATCGCATTCGTCGCGGCGATGTCGCGCATGCGCTGGATGCGGCTGTCGTTATCGGCGAAATCGAGGAACGCGTGCAGCAGCGCCCGCACCGTCGCGCAAATGTCGCTCGCGGCCAGCGTGCCGAGCGGCGTCTCTCCCGGACAGCCCGCGAGACCCAGCGCATAGTGCGCTTGCCCGGCATCTTCCGCCTCGCGCGGCAGCGCCGCGAGCCAGATGTCGTGCGGATGCGCGCGCTCCGCGAGGCGTTCGCCGCCGTCGAGCAGCAGCGCGAATTTCGGCGAGAGCGCGGCAAAACGCGGCTCGCCCTGCAGCATGTCGATGAGCGCGGCGGCCAGTGGCGCGGTGTCGTGCGCGTGCGGATCGAGACCCGCGAGCGGGCTTTGCATCACGTTGCGCAATTCGTCGGCGACGCAGGTTTGCGCGCGCGTGCTCGCGGTATCGGCGCCATGGAGGCCATGAGGGCCGAGACCCGCCGCGATCAGCGCCGCGCTCAAGGCCGCTTCTTCGCTCGCGCGCACGCCGCGAATCTGCACGTTGGCGCGATTCGTCAATTCGAGCACGCCGCGCGCATGCGTCAGCGCGGCCGCGGCGAGCGCGCGCGCGGCTGCCGCGCGCAGCACGCCGCCGGGCAGGCGCACGCGGCAAATGCCGCCGTCGCGCGCGGCGACCACGCGCACGAGGCCCGGACACGCGGAAGGGCGGATCGCGGCGTCGGCGGCGGACGTGAGTGTGGAATCGGGCTTCAAGGGCATGGCGCAAACGCGTCGCTTCGGCGCACGGGCGTGCGTCAGGCGGCGCTACAAAAACACCCAGCGGTACACCCCGCCCGGCATGGGTACGTTCAACGGTTCGGCCGGCAGGTCTCCTGGCTCGCAGGTCGCGAACCGCATCGGCCTTCCCGGTAAAACCAGTGGCTCGGGTGGATGCGGTCTCGCTGCTCACAGTCGCGGGGGCGGCCACAGCTTCGCTGTGTTCCCTTTTGAGCCTTCACGCTTTTCAGCCTGAAGGCGCCGGCGGAAGCGGTATTATGCCCGTTTTCATGCGCGTCCCGGCCAGCGAACGGCTTGCGGGCGCGCGGCACGACCCCGAAAACGGAGAGCGGATGCAGGGCAAGGCGTGGCTGACGGTGATCGGCATTGGCGACGACGGATATGCGGGACTCGCGCGCGAGGCAAGGCGCGCGCTGTTCGACGCGGCTATCGTGACGGGCGGCGCGCGGCATCTCGCGATGCTGCCCGCGCGCGTGCGGGCGCGCCGCGAGGCGTGGCCGCAGCCGTTCAGCGTCACAGCGTTGCTGGCGTATCGCGCGGCGCATGTCGATGTCGAGGCCAATGTCCATGCGGCCGCCGATGCGAATGTCGATGTCGATGCCGATGCGGAAAACCACGCGAAGCACGGCGTGTGCGTGCTCGCGAGCGGCGACCCGATGCTGTTCGGCGTGGGCGCGACGCTCGCGCGCCATCTCGCGCCCGGCGAAATGCGCGTGCTGCCCGCGCCTTCGTCGCTCTCGCTCGCGGCGGCCCGGCTCGGCTGGGCGTTGCAGGACACGGCCATGGTCTCGCTGGTCGGCCGTCCGCTCGACGCGTTGCGCCGCCAGCTCTACGCGCGTTCACGCGTGCTCGCCTTGAGCGCCGACGGCCGCACGCCCGCCGCGCTCGCCGCGTTGCTCGCCGAAGCCGGTTTCGGCGCAACGCGTCTGACCGTATTCGAGCATCTGGGCGGCCCGTGCGAACGCCGTATCGACGGCCGCGCCGATGCCTGGCATGCCGGCGAAGTCGCGGCGCTCAATCTCGTCGCGTTCGAATGCGCGAGCGAGACGCCCGCCGTCGCGCAAGCCTGGACGCTTACGCCCGGCCTGCCCGACGAGGCGTACCGGCACGACGGCCAGCTCACGAAACGCGACGTGCGCGCGCTCACGCTCGCGCGCCTCGCGCCCACGCCCGGCGCGCTGCTGTGGGACGTGGGCGCGGGTAGCGGCTCCATCGGCATCGAATGGCTGCGCGCGCACGCCGCGTGTCGGGCGATCGCGATCGAGGCGAACGCAGAACGTCAGCGTTTCATCGAACACAATCGCGCGGCGCTCGGCGTGCCGGGGCTGCAACTCGTCGCGGGCCGCGCGCCCGATGCGCTCGCCGGACTGGCCACGCCCGACGCGGTATTCATCGGCGGCGGCGTGACGGTGCCGGGCGTACTCGAGTCGTGCTGGGCGGCGCTCGCGCCGGGCGGCAGGCTGGTGGCGAACGCGGTCACGGTGCAAAGCGAAGCCGCGCTCGTGACGTGGCGCGCGCAGCATGGCGGCACGCTCACGCGCCTCGGTATCGGCGAGGCGGAACCGCTCGGACGTTTCGACACGTGGCGCCAGGCGCTGCCCGTCACGCTCTACGAAGCCGTGAAGCCATGACGGCGCGCATCCTGCTGCTCGGCGGCACCGGCGACGCGCTCGCGATCGCGCGCACGCTCGCCGCGCCGCACGTGTATTCGCTCGCGGGCCTCGGCCGCGTGCCCGCCGATCTCGCGTGCGAGGTACGCGTGGGCGGTTTCGGCGGCGCGCCGGGCCTCGCGCGTTATCTCGCCGATCAACGTATCGCGCTCGTCTTCGACGCCACGCATCCGTACGCCGCGCAAATCAGCGCCAACGCGGCGCAGGCGTGCGCGAGCGCGCACGTGCCGTATTGGGCGCTGCGGCGCGCGCCATGGCAAGCGCAGGCCGGCGACGACTGGCGCCAGGTGGACGGCTGGAACGGCGTGACACACGCGCTCGACGCGTTCGCGCGGCCGCTGTTCACGCTCGGGCGCGAGCCGCTCGCGCATCTGCATGAAGTCCCCGCGCATCAGCATTGGACGATCCGTTGCCTCGACGCGCATGCGGGTCACGAGCACGCCCGCGTGATCGACGCGCGCGGGCCGTTCACGCGCGAAGGCGAGCGCGCGTTGTTCGCGGCGGCGCGCATCGACGTGATCGTCAGCAAGAACAGCGGCGGCGCGGCGACGGAAGCGAAACTCGCCGTCGCGCGCGAGATGCGGCTGCCCGTGGTGATGATGCGGCGTCCGCCGTTGCCGCCCGCGCAGCGCGAATTCGAGTTGGCGCAAGACGCCGTGCGGGCGCTTGCCGATTTCCACGCCACGCCGATTCCACTTCACACGCAAACGCGGAGTTCCGAAGCATGACCGTCTATTTTATCGGCGCGGGGCCGGGCGATCCCGAGTTGATCACCGTGAAAGGCCAGCGTCTCGTGCGCACGTGTCCCGTGCTGCTCTACGCGGGCTCGCTCGTGCCGCCCGCCGTGCTCGACGGTCATCGCGCGCACAAAGTGGTGGATACCGCGCCGCTCACGCTCGACGAAATCGTCGCGTTGCTCGCGGACGCGCATCGCAACGGCTTCGACGTCGCGCGCGTGCACTCGGGCGACCCCTCGCTATACGGTGCGATCGGCGAGCAGATCCGGCGCCTGCGTTTGCTCGGCATTCCTTATGAAATCGTGCCCGGCGTGACAGCCACGGCCGCCTGCGCGGCGGCGCTCGGCACCGAACTCACGCTGCCCGGCATTTCGCAAACGCTCATTCTCACCCGCTACGCGACCAAAACGGCGATGCCCGAGGGCGAGGCGCTCGGCGATCTCGCGCGTCATAAGGCGAGCATGGCGATCCATCTGGGCGTGCGGCATATCGCGCGCATCGTGGAGGAACTGAAGCCGCATTACGGCGACGATTGTCCGGTCGCCGTGATCTATCGCGCGAGCTGGCCCGACGAGGAACGCGTGACAGGCACGCTCGCCGATATCGCCGCGAAGGTGCAGGCCACCGACATCGAGCGCACGGCGCTGATTCTCGTGGGCCGCGTGCTCGCGGCAGAAGGTTTCGCCGATTCGACGCTCTACGGCGCGTCCAAACGCTAACGCCGCGAACGCGCGTCAGGAAAGCGCGCGTAACTGCGCGCGCAAGGTGTCCACTTCGCCGGGGGCAAACGGTTTTTCGATGGCCTCGTGCGTTTGCTGCCACAGCGGAAACGCTTGCGCGAGCAGGCGATGCCCCGCGGGCGTGAGACTCAGCAGGCGGCTGCGCTTGTCTTCGGGGTCCGGTTCGATCACCACCAGATCGCGCCGCTCCAGCGGCTTGAGCGCCGCGGTGAGCGTGGTGCGATCCATTGCCAGCAAGGACGCGACGTCTTTCATCGTGGGCGGCTCGGGCCGGTTCAGCGACATCAGCAGCGAGAATTGCCCGTTCGTGAGATCGAGCGGGCGCAGGACTTCGTCGAAGATACGCGCGAGATTGCGCGCCGCGCGCTGCATGTGCAAACACAGGCAGCAATCGCGCACCAGAAGCGTGGTCTCGAAAGGGAGGTTTTTCTCGCGTGCCATGTTGCAATTGTGTTGATATCAACCTATTGTGTCAAGGCAAGCCGGGCGACGGCCGTTGCCCGCTCCCTTTGACGAATCGGACGGAGGACGCATGAGCGATCAGACCTTGTTTCTCGCGGTATTTCTCGGCGGCAAAGACAACCCGCGCATGAAGGCGTGGATGGCGCTGCCCGAAGCGGAGCGGCGCGCAAAGGAGAAGGAGGGCATTGCCGCGTGGCATGCGTGGGTCGAGCGTCACAAGGCGCAGATCGTGGAGATGGGCGGCCCGCTCGGCAAGACGAAATCCATCAGCGAGCGCGGTATCGTCGATACGACGAACCTGCTCACGGGCTTCACCGTGTTGCGCGCCGAGTCGGCCGAAGCCGCCGCGAAGCTGTTCGAAAACCACCCGCATTTCGCGCTGTTTCCGGGCGAATCGGTGGAGGTCATGCCGGTGTTGGCCATTCCCGGCGCGTGAGCGGAGGCCGTCATGAGACTTTACGGATTTGCGGGCACGCGCGCGCAACGCGCGCTCTGGGGCCTCAAGGAAGTGGATGCCGATTTCGAATACGTCTCGGTCAATCTGCTCGAAGGCGAGCACAAGCGGCCCGAATATCTGCGTATCAATCCGGCGGGTAAGGTGCCCGTGCTGATCGACGGCGACCGCGTGATTCCCGAGTCGGCGGCCATCGTGCTGTATCTCGCGGAGAAGTATCCCGAGAAGGCGCTGTTGCCCGACAGCCTCGAAGATCGCGCGCAGGCGTACCGCTGGACGATGTTCGCCGTGACCGAGCTGGAGCAGCCGTTGTGGCGCATCACGCGGCATATGATCCTGTATCCGCCGGAAAAACGCCTGCCCGCCGACATCGCGCTCGCCCGCGAGGACTTCGTCACGATGGCGGCGATTCTCGACACGCACCTCGAAGGGCGCGAGTTCATCGTCGGCAACCGGCTTTCGGTGGCCGACTGCGTGACCGTGTACTTGATGGACTGGGCCAACGAGTTGCAACTGCTCGACGGTTTTCCGCGTTTGCAGGCGTATATGGAGCGGCTTTACGCGCGCCCCGAGGCGCCGCAGCGCATTGCCGAAGCGCGCAAGGCGGCCTGAAAACCCGTCGGCCGGATCACCGCGAAGCGATCCGGCCGGCTGGGTCAGGATGTCGAAGCAAACGCTCAGGTCACGTCAAGCGCGTCAATCAAGCCATTCAGTGCGCACCCGCGTGTTCGCGGTCGACATGCGCGCGCGGCTGCGTCACGAGGCTCACGGCCGCGAGCACGATCACGTTGACGAACAGCGCGAGGAAGCCGATGTTGACGTCCTTCAGGCCGTCGGGCGCGAACGGCAGCAGTTGCGCGACGCTCAGCTTCATCAGCGTGATGACGACCACCACCAGCACGCCCGCGAGAATGCCGCAGAACGCGCCTTGCTTCGTCACGCGATTGCGCGCCGCGAGGCTGCACACGAGCGCCGGAAACAGCTGCGTGACGAAGTTGTAGCCCATCAGCAGCAGCGCGACGATGGTGTCGCCGCCGCGCAGCGTGAACGCCACGGCCACCAGCGCGATCACCGGCACGAAGTAGCGGGCGAGACGCGCCACGCGGGCGTCGTCGGCGTTCTTCATGAGGCCGCCGCGGTAGATGTCGTTGGCGATCAGCGTGGAAGCCGTGGTGAGGATCATCGAGCCGGGCACGAGCGCGGTGAGCACGCCCGCCGCGCCGATCACGCCCACGAACCACGGGTCGAAGGTTTGCAGCGAAAGGCGGAACAGCGAGAGGTCGATGTCGCCGCCCTTGAGGCCCGGCACCTTCAGCACGGCCGCGAATCCGCAGAAGAACACGAACAGCAGGATCAGCTGGTACAGCGGCAGGATCATCGCGTTGCGGCGGAAAATGCGGTCGTTCTTCGCAGTGTACACCGAGCCGAACGTGTGCGGCCACATGAAGAAGCCGAGCGCCGTGAGCAGCACGGTGGACTGAAACCACGCCACGCTCTGGCCTTTGGGCGCGAAAGTGAGGAAGCCGGGCTTGGCGGCGTCGATGGCGCGGAACATTTCGCTCATGCCGCCGTAATGGTGGATCGGCAGATAAATGCCCAGAAACACGGCGATGGCGAGAATCATCGTGTCCTTGACGACCGAATTCCACGCGCAGCCGCGCACGCCGGAAACGATCACGTAGGTCGTGACCACCACCGCGCCGATCCAGATCGCTGCCGTGGACGACACCGCGCCATACGAGGCCGTGGTCACGATGATGCCGAGGCCCTTCAGTTGCAGCACGAGATACGGCACCAGCGCGAGCACGCCCACGCAGGCGACGAGCACGCCGAGCGCCGGGCTGTGATATTTGCTCGCGAAGAAATGCGGCTGCGAAAGCAGACGATGCTGCTTCGCGTAGCGCCAGATGGGCGGCAGCATCCAGTACGACAGCACGTAGGCGAGCGTGCCGTAGCAGAGAATGTAGTAAGTGGGCGCGCCCTTGCCGTACGCGAAGCCGCTGCCGCCGAGAAAGGTGAACGTGGTGTAGATCTCGCCCGCCATCAGCAGGAACACGAACGCGGTGCCGAAGCTGCGCCCGCCCACCGACCATTGTTCGAGATTCATGTCGTGGCCGCGCCGCGCGCGCATGCCCAGCCCGAGCGCGACCAGCGTAATGGCGACGATGATGACGAGCGCGCTCATGAACGCACCTCTTCTGCGGTGTCGAGCGGCAGGCGGTTGGTCGGGTCGAGCCGATAGATCAGACCCATGATGACGGCGGTCAGCACGACCCACAGGACGATCCACGCCAACACCAGCGGCATGCAGAGCACGAGGGGCTCGGTGCGGTTGACGAACGGTACGCCGAGCAGGATGCCGATGAAGGGCAGGGCAGCGAGCAACCTCAGTGACATGGCAACTCCTCTTTCGTATGAGAAGAAAACAAACGTCGCGCCTGGGTGCGAGGCAATCCACTCTATGCTCGCGAACGCGCCCCGTAAAGAAGCCAAAATTATCGAAGAGCCGCCTGAAACCATGCTGCGTTGCGGTACATCGGGGCCCGCCGCGGGCCCGCGAGCGAAGGCTGCCGCGATGGTGCGCCGCGCCGGAATGACGCCGTTCATTCATGCCGCGAGCCGATCCAGTTACACTTCTCGCAGCCTCGATTCCCGCCGCGATCCGCGCTGTGATCCTTGTCGATCCGCACCTCGGTTTGCAGGTCGATCCTGATCGGTCGCGCGCGGGCTCACATCGGAAACGCCTCCATGATCGAAAGCCTCATTTCAGACATCCTGTTCGGGTTCACCGGACTCATCAGCATCATCAATCCCATCGGCATTGCCTTTGTCTTTCTCGACCGCACCTCCACGCTCAGCGACGAACAGCGCCGCCTGCTCGCCAAGAGCGTGGCCATCAACGCGTTCTTCGTGCTGCTCGCGGCGTTCTTCGTCGGCACGCCCGTGCTGCATTTCTTCGGCATTTCCATGGAAGCGCTGCGTATCGGCGGCGGCCTCGCCGTGGCCGTGAGCGGCTGGCAGATGCTCAACGCGCCCGAGCCGGAACCGCGCCCCGCGATGGACGACGTGGCGCTCGCCGACACCGCCATCGTCGATACCGAAGGCAATCCCGCGCGCGCGCCCGCGCCGCCCGGCAACGCGTTTTTCCCGCTGACGATTCCGCTCACCACGGGCCCCGGCTCGATCGCCACGGCCATCGCGCTCAACGCGAACCGCACGCACAAGCTCTCGGCGTGGCTGCTGTCGAGTTTCGCGTCGATCGTGATTTCGGCGCTCGTGATGGTGGTGATCTATTACGTGTACAGCCGCGCGGCGCGTCTCGCGAATTATCTGGGCGTGGAAGGCACGCGCGTGGCCATGCGCATTTCGTCGTTTCTGCTGCTGTGTATCGGCGTGCAGATCATACTCACGGGCCTGACCGGCTTTCTCACGCCAATCGCCGACCTGCGCAACGCCGCGCCTTGAGGTGCGGGGGGCGCCAGCGGGTGCGAGACAGCGCCGAAAGCGCCTGCATGCCATTACTTGCTGCCATCACTTTGCTACGAAGGAGTTCGCCATGTGCCGCTGGCTCGCTTACACGGGCAACGCCGTGCCGCTCGAAACCGTGCTGTTTCGCGCGCGCCATTCGCTGATCGACCAGAGCCTGCATTCCACCAAGGGCGCGACCACCACGAACGGCGACGGCTTCGGGCTCGGCTGGTATCAGCATCCGCACGACATTCCGTACCGCTACCGCAGCGTGCATCCGGCGTGGAACGACCGCAATCTGCGCGAACTCGCGCGCGCCGTGACCGCGCCCATGTTTCTCGCCCACGTGCGCGCGGCCACGCATACGCCTGTGCAGGAAACCAACTGCCATCCGTTCCGGCACCGGCGCTGGATGTTCGCGCACAACGGGCTGATCCAGGGCTTTCCGCTGATGCGGCGCGAGTTGCTGGTGGCGATCGACCCGGGCCGCTTCAACGCGCTCGAAGGCTCGACCGACTCCGAGGCCATGTTCTATCTGGCGATGACGTTCGGGCTCGAGGCCGATCCCGTGAAAGGGCTGGAGCGCATGGCGGGTTTCGTCGAAGCGGTGGCGCAGAAGCACGGCATCGAGCCCGCGCTGAACATGACCGTGTGCGCGAGCGACGGCGAGCAACTCGTGGCGGTGCGTTACTCGACCGAGCGCAACTCGCGCTCGCTCTATCACAGCACCTCGTTTCGTCATTTGCACGAGCTGTATCCCGACGACCCGCGCATCGCGGCCGTGGGCGACGACGCCTATCTGATCGTCTCGGAGCCGATCGTCGATTTGCCCGAGGCGTGGGCCGAGGTGCCGGAGTCGACGGCGATCGTGGTGCGCGGCGCGGAAATCGACTACCGGCCGTTCGTGCCGGTCATGCCCTGAGGCGCCAGGAGACGCGGCGTTAGGGCAGGCGCCGCGCGGCGGCGAGCGCGAGCACTTCGTCGAACAATTCCACGTCGACGGGCTTGACCAGATGCTTCTCGAAGCCCGCCGCGCGCGTTTGCTCGACGTCGGCGGCCTGGCCGAAACCGGTCATCGCGGCGAACAGCGTGTTGCCGAGCGCGGCCACGGTGCGCAGCTCGCGCAAGGTCGCGTAGCCGTCCACCTCGGGCATGGCGATGTCGATCAGCGCGGCGTCGGGCGTGAAGCCGTTTACCGTTTCGCGCGCCTGCCCGGCGCTGTAGGCGGCGCGCACGTCGTGGCCCTTGAGTTCGAGCAGCATCGCGAGGCTGTCGGCGGAATCGCGGTTGTCGTCCACAATCAGCACGCGCAGCGCGGGCACGCCGTTTTCCGCGAGCGCCGCGAGTTCGGCCACGCTGCCGGTGAGTCGGACCGGCAGCGCATGCGTGGCGGCCCGGGCGAACGGCAGGCGAATGGTGAACGTGCTGCCCGTGCCGGGGCCGTCGCTCGTTGCCGAGATCGTGCCGCCGTGCAGTTCGACCAGCGAGCGGCACAGCATCAGGCCGATACCGAGGCCGTTTTCGATGGGGCCGGGCATCGAGCGATCCTGGCTGAACAAGCCGAAGATCGCTTCGAACGTGCCGGGGCGCAGGCCGCGTCCTTCGTCGCGCACCTGGATTTGCAGTGCGCGCGGAATCGCCTGCACGTCCACGACGATCACGCTCGCGTCGGGCGAGAATTTCGAGGCGTTGTGCAGCAGGTTCTGCACGACCTGCACGAGGCGCGTGTGATCGCCCGTCATGCTGAGCGGCGTGGCGGGCAGGCGCACCTCCACGCGCTGGGCGCGCGCGGCGGTGAACGGTTGCGCGGCGGCGATCGCATGCGCGATCACATCGGCCACGTCGAGCGGCGCTTCGCGCAGTTCGATCTTGCCCGAGGTGATGCGGCCCACGTCGAGCAGATCGTCCACGAGCCGCGTGAGATGCGTGATCTGGCGGTCGATCATCTCGCGCGCGCTTTCGATCTCGGGGCTGGGGCTTTCCATCAGCCGCATGGTGGCCACGGCGTTGCGCACCGGCGCGAGCGGGTTGCGCAGTTCGTGCGCGAGCATGGCGAGGAACTGCTTCATCTGCTCGCTCGAATGCTCGAGTTCGTCGTTGCGGCGGCTTTCGGTCATGTCGCGCGTGACCTTCGCGAAGCCCGTGAGATGGCCGTGCCCGTCGCGCACGGCCGTGAGCGTCACGGCGCCCCAGAACATCGAGCCGTCCTTGCGCACACGCCAGCCTTCGGTCACGAAACGGCCGCGCTCGCGCGTGAGGCGCAATTCGCGCTCGGGAATGCCAGCGGAAATGTCTTCGGGCGGGAAGAACACCGAAAAATGCTGGCCGACGATTTCCGCGGGCCGGTAGCCGTTGAGGTTCGTCGCGCCCGTGTTCCAGCTCACGACGCGGCCTTCCGGGTCGAGCATGAAGATGGCGTAATCGCTCACGCTTTCCACCAGCAGGCGGAAGCGTTCTTCGGACAGCCGCAGCGCCTCGACCTGGCGGCGCTCGTCGGTGAGGTCGCGCGTGACTTTGGCGAAGCCGCCGAGCGTGCCGTCGTGCTCGCGTAGCGCGGTGATCACCACGTTAACCCAGAACATCGAG
This sequence comes from Paraburkholderia acidisoli, assembly GCF_009789675.1. Taxonomy (NCBI): domain Bacteria; kingdom Pseudomonadati; phylum Pseudomonadota; class Betaproteobacteria; order Burkholderiales; family Burkholderiaceae; genus Paraburkholderia; species Paraburkholderia acidisoli. The sequence continues at coordinate 1,569,674 of NZ_CP046914.1, forward strand.
CCGTCCTTGCGCACGCGCCAGCCTTCGTCCATGAAACGGCCGTGCAGCGCGGCCTGTTCGAGTTCGTGCTCGGGCCAGCGGCGCGCGTTGGCTTCGTCGGTATAAAAACGGGAAAAATGCTCGCCGATGATCTCGTGCGCCGCGTAGCCCTTGATGCGTGCGGCCCCGCGATTCCAGCTCACGACGCGGCCTTCCTTGTCGAGCAGAAAGATGGCGTAATCTTCGATGGGCTCGACGAGCGCCTCGAAGCGGCGCCCGCTGTGGCCTTCGGGCGGCGGGGAGTGGGTTGGCGGTTGGCTGCCGTGCAAGGCGATGCCGGAATCGGGCGTCGTCATGATCTTCGGTTCGAAATGAGGCTTCTCGTTTGCACTGCCCGCGCGCGCCGCGCCTGCTGTCGATTCCGCTGCGTTGCCAGCGCGCTACCACGCACCGGAGGACGCGCACGACGGGCGCCGCAGCTTACCACGCGCGTTGCCCCGAGCGGTCGTACTTTTCGGCCATCGCGGGAATGCCGGCGCGCACGTGGCGTTCCGCGCGGCGCACCTGGCGCGTGAGTTGCACGACGTGCGGCGGCACGACGTGGCGGCGGCGCAGCGTCCAGAACGCGCCGCGCAACAGCGCGAAACCGGCGGGCCCGAGCGAGCGCTGGCGGGCGAACACGGCGAGCGCGCGGCCGGTGGCCCCGAGCGCGTCGCGCACGGGCAGGCGCATCCATGCGACCCACGCGGCGTTGCGTGCGAGCGCGCATTGCTGGGCGCGCGTGAACCAGCGGTAGAGCGGATCGCGGTGCGCGAGCGCCTGTTCGCAATAGACGATGCGATGCCCCGCCGCGAGCACGTCGAGCGCCGCGAGCGTTTCCGCGCCGCCGTGCGAGAGCCGTTCATCGTAGCCGCCGAGCGCGCGGAACACGCTGGCGCGCAGCACGCACGCGCCCGCCATGTAGCTCGCGAGCGCGGGGCCGGCGGGGCTCTCGACGTGATGCTCCGTGTCCGGCGAGGTGGCGTTGAGCATGAGGCAGGCGGGATGGATCTCGCGTTCGTCGTCGCCGACCACGCGCGCGTTGAGCACCGCCACGTCGCGGTTCGCGTCGAGCAGCGTGATCGCGCGCGCGAGGGCGCCCGGCACGAACCAGGTGCTGTCGTCGCAGCAGGCCACGTAGTCGGTGCGCGCGAGCAGCATGGCGCGATTGAAGCCGGCGAGGCCGCGGTCGCGCAGCGCCTGCACGATGCGCACTTGCGGAAACAGCGCGGCGATCAGGCCCACGGTGGAGTCGGTCGAGCCGTTGTCGGCGACGATCACGTCGGGACACTCGGCCAGCGCGAGCAGGCGCGCGACGGTATCGACGGTTTGCCGCACGTGATTGCGCGTGAGCACGACCACCGTCACGCGCGGCGCGGATTCGGAACCGGGTGCAGGGTTGGAGGCGTTCATCGCAGCGAAGGCGTGAGACCGCGAGTTGATGGGCCGACTAACGGGTCGACAAGTCGACGTGTCACGTGTCGACGGGTCAATGAGCGTGTCGCCACGCGGTCGATCGGCGTGTCGATACACTTGTCGGAATTGCGCTGTCAAGCTTTGTCAGCATACGCCGATGGCGCAACGGACGCAGCCCACGCCAAAAGAATGAGCAATTTTCGCGCCGCAGTCATGCGATCGGCTTTCAGCGCGGCGCGACGTGTGCCTCGCGGCCGCGAGCGCGGTTCTTGCGGGAAGTCGCGCTCAATCGCGCGCGCAGACTTCGTCGAGATGGTCGAGCAGATCGGCGGGATCTTCGTACACGCGCAGCGCGCCCGCGCGTTCGAGTTCCTCGGTGCCGTAGCCGCCCGAGAGCAGGCCGATGCCGAGCGCCCGGCAGCGCTGCGCGGCCAGCATGTCCCAGACGCTGTCGCCCACCACGAGGCTGCGCTCGACCGGCACGTTCAGGCGCTGGGCCGCCGCCACGAACAGATCCGGGTCGGGCTTCGCGTGGCGCACCTGGTCGCGCGTGACGACGGTCGTCACGGCCGGATCGACGCCCAGCGCGGCGAGGTTCACGGCGGCGGTTTCCATGCGCCCGCTGGTGGCGATCGCCCACGGCACCTGCGCGGCCGTGAGCGCGTCGAGCAGCGCCCGCGCGCCCGGCAGCGGCCGCACCTGCGCCGCGTGCCGCCGGTACGCCGCGGCGTGTTCCTGCTGCAAGCGCGCGATGCGCTCGGGCGAGATCGACGTGTGGGTTTCGCGCAGCAGCTGGTTCATGAACAGCCCGCCGCTCATGCCGATGCGCCGGTGAATACGCCACACCGAAAGCTCGATGCCCTCGGCGTCGAGCGCCTCCTTCCACGCGAGCACGTGTTGATAGACGCTGTCGACGAGCGTGCCGTCGAGGTCGAACAGGAACGCGGTTTCCTCGCGCATGGGCGGCTCCGTCAATGTCACGAAAGTTTTCGGCAACTAGACAAAAAAGTGTACGCCCGGCGCGTGAAGCGTGCGCCGGGCGGGGTCGGCCCGTGGCTTACGCGCGGCGCTTACGGCCGCGGCGCCGCGGGCGCACTGACCGGCGCCGCGCCCGACGCCTGCGTGCCCGCCGCCGCGCCCGCTTGCGGATACATCTGCAGCAGCACGCGCAGCACGCCGTTGGTCCAGCCGAAGCCGTCCTGCAACGGATATTCGCCGCCGCCCGCCGCCGACGCCTTCGTGGCCGCCGCGCTCACGTCGTACTTTTCGACCAGCTTGTGGGTGCGCTGGTAATACGCGAGATTCGTCGCGATCCAGCGCGTGGCGATGTCCTGCGCGAGATCGTCCTGACCGTAGCGGCGCAGGCCCGCGACCGCGATGTACTGCAGCGGCGCCCAGCCGTTCGGCTCGTCCCATTGCTGGCCGGTCGCGACCTGGGTCGTGGCGAGGCCGCCGGGGCGCAGCAGGCCCGCGCGCACGGCGGCGGCCACGTCCTGCGCCTGCTGGCGCTTCGCCACGCCCGCGTAGAGCGGATACAGCGTCGCCGCCGTCAAGCGGTGCGTGAGCGTGTGATGCACGAAGTCGTAGTCGCCGAACGCGTGCAGCTGCGGGTCCCACAGCACGCGGTCGATCGCCTCGCTGCGCTGTTGCGCGCGCTTCGTCATGAGCGCCGCCTCGCGCGCGTTGCCCTGAATGCCGTAGGCCTTGGCGAGCGTGGTTTCGAGGATCGCCATCAACGAATTCAGGTCGACGGGCGCGAGCGAGGTCACGTCGATGGTCGAGAGCGTGCGGCCGTCGGCGAGCCAGCGCGAGCTGTAATCCCAGCCCGTTTCCGCGCCCGCGCGCAGGTTGCGCCAGAGGTCCGAGGCGTCGCGCTGCGGCACGCTGCGCGCCGTGAGGATGTCCTCGCGATACGACTCGTCGCGCGGCCGGTTGCGCGCGTCCCAGTAGCGGTTGAGCAGCGTGCCGTCGGGCAGGCGCACGACGTGGCGCGTGGCGTGGCCGGGCTTGAGCGTCTGCGCGCCCGCCATCCAGTAGTCGTATTCCTTGCGCAGTTGCGGCAGATAGCGCAGATACACGTCGTCGCCGTCCTTTTCCGCCACGAGACTCACCATCTGCGCGAAGAACGGCGGCTGCGAGCGGCTCAGGTAATAGGTGCGATTGCCGTTGGCGATATGGCCGTAACGGTCGATCAGCGTGGCGAAATTGTTCAGCTCGTCGAGCGTGAGTTCGTGACGGCCGCTCGCTTCGAGGCCGAGCATGATGAAGTACGAGTCCCAGTAATAGATCTCGTTGAAGCGGCCGCCCGGCACGACGTACGGATGCGGCAGCGGCAGCAGCGACGAATACGACTGCGCGTCGGGCGTGGCGTCGGGCTGGCGCGTGAGCACGTTCCAGAGCGTGTCGATATGGCTCGTGACGTCCTGGTTCGGGTCGGAGACATAGTGGTCTTCGGTGGTGGGCGGCGCCTTGAAGTACTGGTTCACGAATTCGGTGAGCGCGGCCTTGTGCGCGGCGGCGTCAGCGTCGCTCGCGTGCTTCTGGCGCCAGCGGTCGTAGGCGGCCGTGATCTGCGCGGGGCGCGCCGTGGGCAGCATGTCGGCGAAGGTCTTGCTGTCCGGGAAGACCTGCGCGAGTTCGACGTCGTGATAGAGGCGGCCGTAGAGGTCGGCGGGCGTGGCCGGGCGGATCGGCGCTTTGGGCAACTGGTCGGGCTGCGGCGCGCTCGCGTGTAAATCGTGCGTGGGTTGCGCGTTGACGGTCGGGCTGCTGGCGGTGGGCGCCGCCGGCGCGGCTTGCGCGAGGGCGGCGGCGGGCAGCGCGCAGGCCACGGTGAGCGCCGTGGACATGGCGGCGGAAAGCGTGGCGAGACGGAAGCGGGAGCGGAAGTGAAGCGGTGGCAGGTGCATGGATTTTTCTGGAATGGGAGGAGCGGGGGCGTAGCGGCGGTAGGCACGGCAGCGAGCGGCAGCAAGCAGCAGCAAGCGCGGTGCGCTGAGCGGGCGAAAAACGCTGCATAGCAGCAAATTTCATTCCGCAGACGTTTGATCGGGCGAAGAAGGCGGTCAAACCTCCGGCCGAGCACTATTCGAAAAATGGATAGTGCCTATTCTCGATATCGCGTTGCGCGATATCGCTGCGCGCGGCGACACTTGCGAAAAATCAATTTCTACAAGCAACGCCGCATAGGAGACATCACATGCGCACCCAGGTTGGCATCATCGGCGCCGGGCCCGCGGGCCTGCTTCTTTCCCATCTTCTGCATCTGCGCGGCATCGACTCGGTCGTGCTCGAAATGCGCAGCCGCGAGCAGATCGAATCGACGATCCGCGCCGGCGTGCTCGAGCAAGGCACCATGGACACACTCACCGAAGCGGGCGTGGGCGCGCGCATGCAGGCCGAAGGCGCGCTGCATCACGGTTTCGAACTCGCGTTCGAAGGCAAGCGCCGCCGTATCGATCTCACGGGCCTCACGGGCAAGGCGATCACGGTCTACGCGCAGCACGAAGTGCTCAAGGACCTCGTGGCCGCGCGCGTGGCGGCCGGCGGCAAGCTGTTCTTCAACGTCTCGAACACCTCGGTGCACGGCATCGACACCAACGCGCCTTCCATCCGCTTCGAGCACGACGGCGCGCAGCACGAACTGCACTGCGATTACGTGATCGGCTGCGACGGCTCGCAAGGCGTCTCGCGCGCCGCGATTCCGGCCGCGCTGCGCCAGGACTACGAGCGCGTGTTCCCGTTCGGCTGGTTCGGCATTCTGGTGGAAGCGCCGCCTTCGTCGGACGAACTGATCTACGCGCGCCACGAACGCGGCTTCGCGCTCGTCAGCACGCGCTCGCCTAACGTGCAGCGCATGTATTTCCAGTGCGATCCGAAAGATCATGTCGACAACTGGTCCGACGACCGCATCTGGTCCGAACTGCACGCGCGCGTGGATTCGCACGACGGGCACCACGTGGTGGAAGGGCGCATTTTCCAGAAGAATATCGTCGGCATGCGCAGCTTCGTTTCGGCGACGATGCAGCACGGGCGCCTCTTCCTCGCGGGCGACGCCGCGCATATCGTGCCGCCCACCGGCGCGAAGGGCCTCAATCTCGCCGTGTCGGACGTGCGCATTCTCACGGCGGCGCTCGTGGCGTTCTACAAGGAAGATCGCACCGATCTGCTGGACGCCTACACGGAAACGGCGCTGCGCCGCATCTGGCGCGCCGAGCATTTCTCGTACTGGATGACGCGCATGATGCACCGTCTCGACGACGCCTCGCCGTTCGAGCAGCGCCTGCAAGTCGCGGAACTGGAGCACGTCACCACCTCGCGCGCCGCCGCCACGGCGATGGCCGAGAACTACGTGGGCGCGGTGGCCGTGTAACTCGCTTTTTGCGGCTTTCTGGCCGCTTTTCGCCGATAGAAAAAACCGCGCGAGTCGTCAGACCGCGCGGTTTTTTTCATGCGCGTGGTGCGCCGTGCCGCGTCACCTCATGCGCTCAGTGGCGCGATATGCAATTCGCTCGCGAGATCGGCGAACGGCTTTTTCACGGAGTCGGGCAAGTCGATCGTGCGTTCGTGGCGCGCGCGGTTTTCGGCTTCGTACTGGCCGGGGTATTGCACGGGATGTTGCGGGTCCTGCGGTGGGCAACTGAGCAGATAGTTCAGGAAGTTCTCGACTTCCTGCGAGCGCCACGTGGCGTTGAAATCGACCTGCGGATCGAGCACGAGCGCGAACAGATTATTGGTGGCCACGCCGTTGGCCGGATTCTTTTCGTGGATGGTGCCGCCGCCCGAGAGCACGCCCGCGAGCAGTTCGGCCACCAGCGCGAGCGCGTAACCCTTGTGCGCGCCGAACGGCAGCAGCGCGCCGGGCGGGTCGGTGAACAGCGCGTTCGGGTCGGTCGTGGGCTCGCCGTGCGCGTCGATCAGCGCGTTGGCCGGTGCGGTCTGACCGTTTTCGGCGAGCACGCGTGCCTTGTTCATGGCGATCGCGCTGGTGGCGATATCGACGACGAACGGCGCCCGGCCGCCCGGCAACGGTCCCGCGAAGCACAGCGGATTGGTCGTGAGGCGCGGCGCGCGGCCGCCGAACGGCGCCACCATCGGCGGACGGTTGGTGACGTTGGTGAACGCGAGCAGCACGTAGCCTTGCGCGGCGACCATCTCGCCGTAATGACCCATGCGGCCGAGATGATGGCTGTTGCGCAGCGTGACGATGCATTGCCCGTGTTCGCGGGCGCGCGCGATGGCGTGCTCGACCACGACCTTGCCGACATGCTGGCCGAAGCCGCTGTGGCCGTCGAAGGCGATCAGGCTGCCGCGATCGACGGCGAGTTCGGCGCGGCCGTCGGCGACCACGAAGCCCTCGGCCATCACGCGGCGGTAGTTCGGCAGGATCGACAAACCGTGGCTCGCGTAGCCCGCGCGGTCCGATTCGATCAGGTGATCGGCGACGTCGGCGGCAATGTCCTCGGGCACCGAGAGTTTCGTGAGCGCGGCCGTGGCGAAACGGCGCGCGTCGTCGATGGACACTTGCATCAGCGGCTCCTGTGGGTCCGCGTGCTCGAGCGCGGTGCCCAGGCGGCAGCGCGCGAGACGGGAATCATGCGGGTGGCCTTGGGACGCTCCGGCCTGGCGCGAACGCGCGAGCCGTTCGCTTCGCGGATGGTACTGCCATTCGTCGGACGAAGCGTTGCGCGTGTCCGTGCGGCACGCGCGGGCGTGGAATGCGCGGCTGTGCTGGCGAAAAGCGGCGGCGATCTGCGCAAACCCTGTGAAAAACCGCGCGCCCAAAAAGAAGCGTCCGGCGCAGCGGCGTGCGTCGGACGCGGGGGAATCGTCCAGGCTTGCAGCGGGGCGTGCGCGCTCGAAAGTTGGCGCACGCCGCGCGCGTTACTGGCTCGCGCCAGCGGCGGCGTTGGCCTTCTTTTGCGCGTTCTGCAGGTTCTGCGGGTAGTTCGGGTCGTTCTGCGCGGGCTGATAGCCGTTGTCTTCGAGCTTCTTCAGCTCGGCGCGGTTCTTCGCGCGGGCCGCCTTGCGGTCGGCTTTGCGCGCCGCCTTGGCCTGCGCTTTCTTCTGCGCCTTGGTGAGCGGCTGCGAAGCGGCGGTGTCGGCGGCGCCCGGCGCGCTGGCGTCCGTTTGCGCGAACGACGGCGCGGCGGCGCCGAGCAGGAAAGCGGCGGTGGCCGCGGCGAGAGTGAGCTTGCTGATCGTGGAACGCATGACTACCCCTATTGAATTGGTTTGAACGGCTGATTCAGGGCTGCATTTCCAGGTCGTACCTGGTCGGGTCTGTCAGACCCGCCATCGAATGTAAACGATCCTTGCGCTTCACGGTGGCAAGCGTGCATGCGCGATGGATTCGCGCAAACCCTGATTAAAGCCGCGCCGCCGCCGTAGCGACGATCTTCTCGCGTTCGGCGAACGTGGCCGCTGTTTGCGCGCGCAACTGGTCGACGATGGCGCGCGGCGCCGTGGCCGGATCGCCCGCCTCGAACGGCGGCGCCGGCGCATATTCGAGTTGCAGCTGGAGCGCCTGGGCCGCGTCCGCGCCGATCAGTTCGGCCGCGAGTGTAAACGCGAAGTCGATGCCCGCCGTGACGCCGCCGCCCGTGAACAGATTGCCGTCGCGCACCACGCGGTCTTGCACCGGAATGGCCCCGAACGGCGCGAGCAGTTCGTGATAGCGCCAGTGCGTGGTCGCGCGCTTGCCGCGCAGCAGGCCGGCCGCGCCCAGCACGAGCGCGCCCGTGCAGACCGAGGTGAGGTAACGCGCGGTTTGCGCCTGCGCGCGCAGGAAGCCGAGCGTGGCGTCGTCCGGAATCAGCTTGCCGACGCCACTGCCGCCCGGCACGCAGATCACGTCGAGCGGCGGGCAATCGTCGAAGGTCGTGTCGGGCGTGAACGCGAGGCCGTTGCTCGACAGCACGGGTTCGCGCGTCTTCCAGACGAGCCGCGCGCGGGCCTCCGGGATCGACGCGAGCACGTCGTACGGACCCGTGAGGTCGAGTTGCTGAACGCCCGGAAAGACGAGAAAGCCGATTTGCAGCGCCATGGTGGAGTCCCCGAAAAAGTGAGAATGTCGGCAGGCTGCGCGCCCGCCGACGAAGATCACTCTAGCCGCGCATACGGCGACGCAGGTGCCAAAAGCCGCGCAAAAACTGCCAGCGCGCGGTCGCGGGGAGCGTGGCGCGCGGCCACGAAAACGCGGCCAGGCGCGCAAGTCTCGTACAATCGCCCGCTGCTCAAAAAGCACAGCTCACGCCACGGCGGACGCAACCGCGCGCCAGCGGCACGTATCGGCACCATGCGGCGCAACCCGCAGGCCCGGCAACATCGCATCATTTGCAGGAGACACGGCACCATGACTACGCCCGCTCAACCCCGGCCCACTCAGACGCGTTCGTTCGCAACCGTCTTCCTGATCGAAATGTGGGAGCGTTTCGGCTATTACGGCATGGCGGCGCTGCTCGTGCTGTTCATGGTCAACCAGGTCGGTTTCGCCGATCGCGACGCCAATCTCACATGGGGCGCATTCGCGGCGCTCGTCTACGCCTCGCCGGCCATCGGCGGCTGGGTGGGCGACCAGATTCTCGGCGCGCGGCGCTCGATGCTGGCGGGCGCCGTGATTCTCGCGGCCGGCTATCTGATGCTCGCGATCCCCGACGACAGCCTCAACCACATGTACGCCTCGCTCGGCGTGATCGTCGTCGGCAACGGGCTGTTCAAATCGAACGCCGCCAATCTCGTGCGTCGCATTTACGAAGGCGACGACGCGCGCCTCGACAGCGCGTTCACCATCTATTACATGGCCGTGAACATCGGCTCGACGATCTCGATTCTCGCGACGCCGTGGATCAAGGACCACTGGGGCTGGCACGCCGCGTTCGGCGTGTGTTGCGCGGGCATGGTGCTCGGCCTGCTCAACTTTCTGCTGATGCGCCGCACGCTCGCGCAGATCGGTTCCGCACCGGACGAGCGTCCGCTGCAGTGGGGCCGCGTCGCGCTCGTGGCGGCGGGCGCGATCGCCCTGGGCGCGGCAACGATGTTCGTGCTGCAGCACGAAACGCTCGCGCGCGATTGCGTCTACGCGGCGGGCGTGGCGATTCTCGCGGTGTTCGGCTGGATGCTCGCGCGCTGCGAGCACGCCGAGCGCGCGGGCCTGATCGCGGCGCTCATCCTCACCTTGCAGGTGATTCTGTTCTTCGTGTTCTATCAGCAGATGTCGACGTCGCTCACGCTGTTCGCGCTGCGCAACGTCGATCCGCAATTCGCGCTGTTCGGCGTGAATCTCTTCAAATGGAGCGCGGGCCAGTTCCAGGCGTTGAATCCCATCTGGATCATGGTGCTTTCGCCGATCCTCGCCACGCTCTACACCTCGCTCGCGCGACGCGGCCGTGACGTGCCCGTGGCCGCGAAATACGCACTCGGTTTCGCCGTGGTCGCGGCGGGCTTTTTCGTGTTCGCGGCGAGCGGGCGCTACGCGGTGGACGGCCGCGTGTCGTCGTGGTTCATGGTCGCGGGCTACGGCTTTTATTCGCTCGGCGAGCTGCTCGTGAGCGGGCTTGGCCTGGCGATGGTCGCGCGCTACGTGCCCGCGCGCATGAGCGGATTCATGATGGGCGCGTATTTCGTCGCCACGGGCGTGTCGCAGTATCTGGGCAGCGTGGTCGCCAATTTCGCGCAGATGCCTTCCGGCACGCTCGATCCGCTCACCTCGCTGCCGCTCTATACGCGCCTCTTCGCGGGGCTCGGCTGGCTCGCCACGGGCGGCGTGGTGGTGGCCGTCGTGCTGCTGCCGCTGATGAACCGTCTCTCGCGCGAGCATCACGAAAAGCGCGGCGAGCAGGCTTCGGCCGCCGTCTGATGCTTGCCTGATTCGCGTTCGTGCTGTCGATGCGCCGGTTCAAAACCGGCGCGAGCCCGCCCGACTCCGCTCAAGCCGGCGTTTTACGGAACGTCACGGCGATGCGGTTCCAGCCGTTGATCGCGATGATCAGCATCGTGAGATCGGCGATCTCCTGCTCGCTGAAGTGCGGCTTCACGCGTTCCCAAACGTCGTCGGGCACGTGGGTCTGCGCGAGCAGCGTGACCGACTCCGTCCATTCGAGCGCCGCGCGTTCGCGCTCGGTGAAGAACGGCGTTTCGCGCCAGACGCTCACCGTGGCGAGCCGCCGCTCGGTTTCGCCGCCCTTGCGCGCGTCGGTCGTGTGCATGTCCACGCAGAAGGCGCAGCCGTTGATCTGCGAGGCGCGCAGGCGCACGAGTTCGGCGAGCGGCTTTTCGATCGCACTTTTGCTCACCCGTTCTTCGAGCGCAATCATCGCTTTGGTGCCTTCGGGGCAGACCTTGTAGAAGTCCAGACGCTGTTCCATGACGTTCACCTTTTCCTGAGTGTTGACCTGAGCTGAAAGAGTCGTTTGCGTTGCCACGGAACGCACTTTAGGCGCCGCGCTGGCGCGTTCATATAGCCATTCTGGCAATATTTCGGGTGACCACTTTTGCTCAACCGGAACGCGCGCCAGCGCCACCATGGAACTCCACGTCACCGTGTCGGGCCGTCGCGATCTCGCCGGCCAGATCTATCGTCAACTGCGCGACAGCATCGTGGACGGCCGCCTCGCGGGCGGTACGCGCCTGCCTTCCACGCGCGACCTCGCGCAGCAACTGGGCGTCTCGCGCAAGACCACGCTCGACGTTTTCGAACGCCTGCTCGCCGAGGGCTATCTGGAGTCGCGGCGCGGCTCGGGCACCTTCGTCGCCGACACGCTCGAACGCCTGCCCGCGCGCGAGCGTGCGCATCCGAATTCGCAGATCGACACGGCCTTGCGGGTCGAGTCGCCCGCGCGCGGCGCTCACGCGACGCCGTGGTGGCAGGCGCAGGCCGCCGAGCCGGTGCCGCTGCCGCGCGTGGATGCGCGTCTCGCGTGCGATTTCGCGGGCGGCGTGACCGACAAATCGCGCTTTCCCTTCGACGTCTGGCGGCGCTGTATCAACGACGCGCTGCGCGTACAGGCGCGCGGCTACGGCACGTATCGCAATCCGTCGGGCGAGGAAAAGCTGCGCCTCGCGGTGTCGCGTTATCTGGCGTTCAACCGCGCCGTGCAGAGCAACTGGGACGAGGTGATCGTCACGCAGGGCGCGCAGCAGGCGCTCGATCTGCTCGCGCGCGTGACGCTCGCGCCCGGCGACGTGGTGGCCGTGGAGGAGCCCGGTTATCCGCCCGCGCGTGACATCTTCGCGGCGCTCGGCGCGACAATCGTGCCCGTGCCGGTGGACCGCGAAGGGCTCGTGGTCGAGCAACTGCCGCAAGCCGCGAAGCTGGTTTACGTGACGCCTTCGCATCAGTTTCCGCTTGGCATGCCGATGAGTCTCGCGCGCCGCGTCGCGCTGCTCGAATGGGCGCAGGCGCGCGGCGCGCTCGTGATCGAGGACGACTACGATTGCGAATACCGTTTCGAGGGGCGCTCCATGGAGCCGCTCAAATGCCTCGATCATGCGGGCCTGGTGGCTTACGTCGGCACGTTTTCGAAGACCATCTTCCCGGAACTGCGCGTGGGCTACCTCGTGCCGCCGGCCGCGCTGGCCGGGCCGCTCGCCCGCGCGCGGCAGATCGGCGACAACCACGGTTGCGTGCTCACCCAGACGGCGCTCGCCGATTTCATGCTCAATGGCCACTTCGCGCGGCATCTGCGGCGCATGCACCAAACCTATGCGGCGCGCCGCGACGTGCTGCTCGCGCATCTGCGCGGACCGCTCGCGCCGTGGCTCGAAGCGATCACGCCGAGCACGGCGGGCCTGCACCTTGCGGCGCGACTGGTGGCGCCGATCGATGAAGCCGCGCTCGTCGCGGCGGCGCGCAAGGCGTCGATCGGCTTGCATCCGCTTACGCCGTTTCATCTGAAAACGCCTGCGCAGAAGGGGTTTCTGTTCGGCTACGGCGCGGTGGAAGCGGAGCGCATCGAGGCGGCGCTGACCTCGCTCGCCGCATTGCTGCGCACGCTTTGACGCTCTGGCGAGCGCATAGACGACCGCTCCACACGAGGCGCGGACATCGACACGCCGGACGAAAATCACGCAAAAGCGCCATACGTAAGGCGTTTTCTTGACGATCGCAGCGCACGATCGTGCGCGCGAGGCGCGACGTTTTGGCCTCGCTGCGGGGCGCGGGATGCACGTTAACCCCTGTAAACAGGCATCGAAATGCGTTACGAAGTCTGCGCCGCGCAACAAAATCGTAACGACAATGCAAAAGCTTCACGCAAAACGCTTGCGTCTATGTAGAATCCGCCGTTGAAGCACGTGCATTCCGCAAGTGCTTTATCGTTCACTGACCAACACTGGTAGGAGAAACATGCCGACTTCCGCAAAGAAAGTGGCCAAAAAGGCAGCTGCCCCGGCCAAGAAGGTTGTTGCAAAGAAAGCGCCGGCAAAGACGGCCGCAGTTAAGAAGGTCGCCGTGAAGGCGGCTGCTGGCGCACCGTCGCCGATCAAGGACACCTTCACGAAGGCCTCGCTGGCTGCACACGTCGCTGAACGCGCTGGCGTCGAGCCGAAGGCTGCCAAGGCCGTGCTCGCCGCGCTGGAAGACACGATCCTCGGTTCGGTCCACAAGAAGGGCGCTGGCGAATTCACGCTGTCGGGTCTTCTGAAGATCGTCGTGCAAGCTGTGCCGGCAAAGAAGAAGCGTTTCGGCAAGGACCCGTTCACCGGCGAAGAGCGCTGGTTCCCGGCCAAGCCCGCTTCGGTTCGCATCAAGGCACGCGCACTGAAGAAGCTGAAGGACGCAGCAGCAGGCTAATCGCCGCTGCGGTCGCCGTCGCGTGACGGCGGCGAGTCTGTACCCAGAAATCCCCGTTGGCATTGGCCGCGGGGATTTTTATTTGGTGCGGTAAAAACGCATTGATGCCGAAAACCATGTTGTCGTGTTATGGGTGAGGCCGCGATATGATGTGGCGTTATTCATGGCGTATTCACAGGAAACGTGAATGTCACCACCAATCTCGGCGTTATTTCCATAACATCACCTTATGCTTGCGACGGATCTCAGCTTGCGACAGATCGAGGCGTTTCGCGCGCTGATGCAATGGCGCACGGTCACGCGCGCGGCGTCGTCGCTCGGTGTCTCGCAGCCCGCCGTGAGCCGCCTGCTCGCCGACTTCGAACAGAACCTCGGGCTCGCGCTGTTCGAGCGCCGCAGCGGCCGTCTCGTGCCAACGGCCCAGGCGCATGCGCTGCACGGCGAGGTCGAGCGCGCGTTCGTCGGCTTCGAGCGCGTGGCGCTGGCGGCCGAGCAGATTCGCTCGCAGCGTCGCGGGGTGATGCGCGTGGCAGCGAGTGTCGAGCTTTGCGCGGAGTTCGTGCCGGGCCTTGCCGCGGCGTTCGCGCGCGAGCATGAGGGCGTCGATATCGAACTGGGCACGGGCGAGGCGGCGGAGATTGCGGAGCGTGTGACGGCGCGGCAATGCGATCTCGGTATCGTGGCGCAGGCGGTCGCGCATCCGGGCGCGCGCGTCGAGGTCATCGGCGAATGGCCGTTGCGCTGCATCGTGCCGCGCGGTCATCGGCTCGCGCGCAAACGCGTGATCGACGTTGCCGATTGCGCCGGCGAACGCTTCGTCTCGTTGCCGCTTGGGAGCGAGGTGCGCGCGCGCATCGACCGCGTGTTCGCGGAGCATGGCGTAGCGCGCGAATTGAGCGTGCAGGCGCCGCTCGCGCAGTCCGTGGTGGCGATGGTGGAGGCGGGCATGGGGATCGCGCTGATCGACGCCGTGAGCGCGTCGTCGAGCGCCACGCAAGCCGGCGGTCGCGTGAGCGTGAAGCGCTTCGCGCCTGCGCTCACGACGTCGATTTACACCATACGCGGCGCGCAAGGAGCGGCGCCGCTCGCCGAGGCCTTCGCGCGGCATGCGGCCGCAGCGGCGACGCGATTGCGCTGAATGCGGCGTGGAAGCGGCGAAGAATCCGCGAAGCACCCGCGAAGAATCCGCGAAGCACCCGCGAAGAACCCGCGATCTCGCGATCGCCGCCGAGCCTGAACCGCACGACTTCGACGCCCCGCATCGACGCGTAGAAGATCTGCTCTAAAACCGCTCGAGCATAAAAAAACCAGCCTTGGCTTGCGCCGAAGGCTGGTTTGTGCAGCGTGTGATTTTTAGCTGCCTGGTCTCGCTCGCGAAGCCGGGCCGAAGCCCGGCGAAAGCGGTATTTAGAACTTGTGACGGATGCCGAGGCTGACGAGTTCTTGCGAGCTCGAAGCCGAGTTGTAGCCGTACGAGCCGATCGACGCCGTAGCGCTCGTGCCCGGTTGGCCCGGTTGCGTGCCGTTGGCGTGCTGGTAAGCCGCAACCGCGTACAGGTCCGTGCGCTTCGACAGGTTGTAGTCCGCACCCAGCGAAACCTGGTGGTACGAGCTCGACGTGTCGCCGGCAGCGTGCGTGTAGATGTAGCCGAGGCCGAGCAGCAGGGCCGGGTTCAGCTGATAGCCGAGGAACGCGCCGCCGACGTTGTAACGCTCGGTCGACTGGAACGTCGAGTAGCCGTCCGGCTTGACTTGCACGTTGCTGTAACGCAGGCCGAGCGTGAACGGACCGGCAACATACTGGCCAGCAACCGAAGCGATGCCAACCGACTTCGCCGAAGCGAATTGCTCGGTGATGACCGTGCCGTCCTGGAACACGTTGTCCGACGTTGCCGTCGAAGCCCAGCCGCCGTTCGCCGTCAGGCGGTTAGCCGGGTTTGACGAGTTGTCCATGCGGAAGTAGCCGGCTGCGGCGTTGAACGAGCCGATGCCGTACGTTGCCGCTGCGCCCCAGCTTTGACCCGAACCGGTCGAGCCAGCCACGCCGCCCAGTGCGTACATGCCTTCGAACTGGAAGCCGCTCAGAACCGGCGACGTGTACTTGATGGCGTTGTTGGTACGCGAGCTGTTGTCGTTATTGTCGATGTCGCCCGGCGTTGCGAACGTGCTACCGAAGTAGTTGTCGCCCGTCAGCGGCTGAACCAGGTCGACCAGCGGGTCGTACTGGCGGCCGAGCGTGACCGTACCGAACTGGTCGTGCGCCAGACCCACGAATGCCTGACGGCCGAACAGCGCCGTGTTGCCGTTGTAGCTACCCAGCTTGCCGTTGTTCAGGTTGAAGCCGTTTTCCAATTGGAAAATTGCCTTCAGGCCGCCGCCCAGATCTTCCGTGCCCTTCAGGCCCCAACGGTCGCCCGACAGGTTGCCGCCAACCAGACCCACCAGATTCTTGTTCTGACCGGCCGTATCCACGTTGTGTGCCCATTGGATCGATTCGTCGATCACGCCATAGAGCGTCACGCTGCTTTGAGCGTGCGCGGCACCGGCGGAAGCCAGCAGGGCCAGCGAGAGGGTCGATAGTGCGACTCGTTTCATTCTGTTTTCTCCACGCAGAGATTGTGTAGTTGTTGCGCGATGGAGAATAACGCAGCACGCCAATGCACCAGAACCGAAAAAAAATGTTTGTCGCGAAAAGCTGACACCTGCCAGAACGCCTTATTTGACAAGGCATTGGTCAATTATTCCGGTTTTGGAAATATTGCTTTGTTGACCTGGCATTATTGTTGTTTTTGATAAAAGTCTTGAAACAAGTGGCTAACGACTTGCTTTATCGCGGCCTTTGGCGGCATGCGCGAGCGGGTTGGATTCCTGTATTTGTCGACGTCCCGCGGCGGCCGTCATCGCGAGTGCCGCGCTCGCCACGACGAGCACCGAACCCCACGGATGTTGCTTCACGTAGCGGTCGGCGGCGGCCACGCCACGCCCCGCGCGCACGAGCGTGCGAGCGGCCGCATAAGTCGCGCTGTCTTCCATGCGCACCACCGAACGGCGGATCTGGAGGCCGGTTTTGCGTCGTCCGAATGCGCCTTCATGGGCGCTGGCCAGCCCGATCGCGCCGACTGGAGTTTCCGATAGTGCCGAATTTCCCTCGGCAAGCTCCGCGGTATAGGCCGGAGGCACGGCAGCTATGGGTTTGGCGGAGTTTCCGATCGGCGCGGCGGCGGGCGCCGGTGCAGCCGGGTCAATGGCGTTCGCGCCATTGCCGGACACGCCGGGCGAGCGGCGCGCTTCATGCAGCGGCGCGATGGTCGAGGCCGCGAGAACCGAGGCGAGCTTGGCGCGGCTGCCGGGCGGAGTTTCCTCGAGGAAACCCCATGCGCCGCGCGGATCCTGCTGACGCCCGCGCGCCGCGGCGAATTCCGCGCCGAGCAGCAACACCGCTGCCGAAAAATAGAGCCACATCAGCAGCACGGCCAGCGAGCCCGCGGCGCCGAACGCCGTTGCCATGCCCGCGTGCGCGAGATAGAGCGCGAACAGCTTCTTGCCCGCCGAAAACAGCACCGCCGCGACGATGCCGCCCACGAGCGCGTCGCGCCAGTGCACGGGCGCGTCGGGCAGGAACTTGAGCAGCGCGCCGAACGCGACGGCCAGCACCAGCAACCCGACGCCCAGTTGCAGCAGATTGCCGATGATCACGTAGGGCGAATTGCCCCAGATCCAGTTGCCGACGAACGTGATCGCCGTATCGAGCACGAGCGACACGATCAGCAGGAAGGCCACGCCGAGCACGAGGCCGAACGAAATCAGCCGCACCCGCACGAGCGCCATCACGCTGGAGGCGCGCGGACCCTCGAGCGGCCACACCAGATTGAGCGCCGAGTTCAGCGAGGAGAACGTGGCGGACGCGCCCACGGCCAGCATCACGAGCGAGATGATCGCGGCGATGCCGCCTGCATCGCCGGAGCGGTGCGCGTTCTGCACGATCGTGGTGATGCCGGCGGCGGCGTCGTCGCCGAGCACGTTGTGCACCTGGCGGAACAGCTCGCCGCGCGCGGCTTCGGCGCCGAAGAACCAGCCGGCCACCGCGATCACCATCACGAGCGTGGGCGCGAGCGAAAACGCGGAATAGAAGGCGATGCTGGCCGCGAGCGACGGGCAGCGGTCGGCGATGAACTGGCGCAACGCGCCGACCACCCACGACGCTTCCTTGCGTGCGGCCGATTGCAGGCGTTCCGATGACAGTGTCGACATGATGAGCGCCCCCGTGGTTAGCGCGATGGTTGGCTCGACGAGTTAGCCAACGAGTTAGCCGGTGCGTGAGCCGATGAAGTTGCCGATGAAGTTGCCGATTACCTGGCCCGATGACCGGTCCCGATCACCTGCCCGATGAACCCGCAAACGAAGGCCGCTAACAGCGCCGCGGACATTCGTCATAAAGATGGCCCATTTGCCGGTTCACTATAGCAAGCCCGATTCCCGGCCCGCGCCGGAACGCGCACGAGCGCGCGAGCGTTTCGATCGCGAACATCATGAGGATCCGTCGCCGAAAAACCTCATATACTCAACTGACCCACAACCACAAAGCCGAGGACGCATCATGCTGCAGATGTCCCGGCGTCAGTTCCTCAAGGTCACGGCTACCTCGCTGGCTGGTTCCAGCCTCGCGTTGATGGGCTTCGCGCCCGACAACGCACTGGCCGAAGTCCGACAATACAAACTGGCGCGCACCACGGAAACCCGCAACACCTGCCCGTACTGCTCGGTAGGTTGCGGCATTCTCATGTACGGTCTCGGCGACGGCGCGAAAAACGCCACGGCGAGCATCATCCATATCGAAGGCGATCCCGACCACCCCGTCAATCGCGGCACGCTGTGCCCGAAGGGCGCGAGTCTCATCGACTTCATCCACAGCCCGAACCGGCTCAAATACCCGGAGTATCGAGCGGCGGGATCGAACGAGTGGAAACGCATCTCGTGGGAGGACGCGCTCGACCGAATAGCGAAGTTGCTCAAAGCGGATCGAGACGCGAATTTCGTCGAGCAAACGGCGGACGGCAAAACCGTCAACCGCTGGCTGACCACCGGCATGCTGGCCGCCTCGGCGGGCAGCAACGAAGTCGGTTATCTCACGCATAAAGTGGCCCGCAGCATGGGCCTGCTCGCGTTCGACAACCAGGCGCGTGTCTGACACGGCCCGACGGTGGCAGGTCTTGCCCCGACGTTTGGCCGTGGTGCGATGACGAACCATTGGGTCGACATTCGCAATGCGGACGTGATTCTGGTGATGGGCGGCAATGCGGCCGAGGCGCACCCGTGCGGCTTCAAGTGGGTCACGGAGGCGAAGGCGCACCGCAAGGCCCGGCTCATGGTCGTCGATCCGCGCTTCACGCGCACGGCATCGGTCGCGGACTTTTACGCGCCGATCCGCTCCGGCACGGACATCGCGTTCCTTGGCGGCGTGATCAACTGGCTGATCACGAACGACAAGATCCAGCACGAGTACGTGAAGAATTACACCGACTTCACGTTCCTCGTGCGCGAGGACTTCGCGTTCAACGACGGCATCTATTCGGGCTACGATCCGCAGAAACACGCGTATCCCGACAAGACCTCGTGGAACTACGAACTGGGCGACGACGGTTTCGTGAAAACCGACGAAACCTTGCAGAATCCGCGCTGCGTGTATCAGCTGCTCAAGCAGCATTACTCGCGCTATACGCCCGAAATGGTCGAGAAGGTGTGCGGCACGCCCAAGGATAAATTCCTCAAGGTGTGCGAAATGCTGGCGACCACGGCCGTACCGGGCCGCGCGGGCACGATTCTGTACGCGCTCGGCTGGACGCATCATTCGGTGGGCGCGCAAATGATCCGCACGGGCGCGATGGTGCAATTGCTGCTGGGCAACATCGGCATTGCGGGCGGCGGCATGAACGCGCTGCGCGGCCACTCGAACATTCAGGGCCTCACCGACCTCGGGCTGATGTCGAATCTGCTCACGGGCTACATGACGCTGCCGTTCGAGGCCGAGCAGAACTACGACGACTACATCAAGAAGCGCGCGACGCAGCCGCTGCGGCCCAACCAGCTGAGCTACTGGAAGAACTACGGCGCGTTCTTCGTGAGCTTCATGAAAGCATGGTGGGGCGACGCGGCCACGAAGGACAACAACTGGGGCTACGACTGGCTGCCCAAGCTCGACAAACCGTACGACCTGCTGCAAACCATCGAGCTGATGAACCAGGGCAAGGTCAACGGCTATATCTGCCAGGGCTTCAACGTGATCGCTTCGGCGCCGGACAAGGCCAAGACGCTCTCCGCGCTCGGCAAGCTCAAGTGGCTCGTCATCATGGACCCGCTCGCCACGGAAACCTCCGAGTTCTGGAAGAAGTACGGGGACTATAACGATGTCGATACCGCTTCGATCCAGACCGAGGTGTTCCGGCTGCCCACCACGTGTTTTGCCGAGGAAAACGGTTCGCTCGTGAGTTCGAGCCGCGTGCTGCAATGGCACTGGAAGGGCGCGGAACCGCCGTTCGAAGCGCGCAGCGATCTGGAGATCATGTCGGGGCTGTTCCTGCGCATTCGCGCGGCGTACAAGAAGGACGGCGGCAAGCTGCCCGATCCCATCGTCAATCTCGACTGGAAGTATTCGGACCCGGAAAGCCCCACGCCCGAGGAACTCGCGAAGGAATACAACGGGCGGGCGCTCGCCGATCAAACCGACCCGAAGGACGCGACCAAGGTGCTCGTGAAGAAGGGCGAGCAGCTCGCCGGTTTCGCGCAGTTGAAGGACGATGGCACGACCGCGAGCGGCTGCTGGATCTTCTGCGGCGCGTGGACCCAGGCGGGCAACCAGATGGGCCGGCGCGACAATTCGGACCCCACGGGCATTGGCCAGACGCTCAACTGGGCGTGGGCGTGGCCCGCGAACCGGCGCATCCTGTACAACCGCGCTTCGTGCGATACGGCGGGCAAGCCGTTCGATCCCACGCGCAAGCTGATCGCATGGAACGGCGCGGCGTGGACTGGCGCGGACATTCCCGACTACAAGGTGGACGAGGCGCCGGATCTGGGCATGGGGCCGTTCATCATGAACCCCGAGGGCGTGGCGCGTTTCTTCGCGCGCGACGGCATGAACGAAGGACCGTTCCCCGAGCACTACGAGCCGTTCGAAACCCCGCTCGGCTACAACCCGTTCCATCCGAACAACCCGCAGGCCACCAGCAATCCGGCGGCACGCGTGTTCCCCGACGACCGCAAGACCTTCGGCACGGCGCAGGCGTTTCCGCACGTGGGCACGTCGTACCGGCTCACCGAGCATTTCCACTTCTGGACCAAGCATGCGCGCCTGAACGCCATCATCCAGCCGCAGCAATTCGTCGAGATTGGCGAGGCGCTGGCGAAGGATATCGGCGTGGTCGACGGCGGCCGCGTGAAGGTGTCGAGCAATCGCGGCTACCTCTATGCGGTGGCCGTGGTGACCAAGCGCATCCGGCCGCTCACGATCGACGGCAAGACCGTGCATCACGTGGGCGTACCGCTGCATTGGGGCTTCACGGGACTGACGAAGCCGGGCTATCTGACGAATACGCTCACGCCCCCCGTGGGCGACGGCAATTCGCAGACGCCCGAGTTCAAGTCGTTCCTCGTGAAAGTGGAAAAGGCCTAGGGGGACGACATGGCATTTCAATCACTCGACATCAAACGCCTGTCGGCCACCACCACGCCGCCGCCCGGCGTGCGCGAACCGGTCACGGGCACCGTTGCCAAACTGATCGACGTCACCAAGTGCATCGGCTGCAAGGCGTGTCAGACGGCGTGCATGGAGTGGAACGACCTGCGCGACGAAGTGGGCATCAACACCGGCGTGTACGACAATCCGCGCGATCTTACCGAGCACTCGTGGACCGTGATGCGTTACACGGAATACGAGAATCCGGCGGGCGATCTCGAATGGCTGATCCGCAAGGACGGCTGCATGCACTGCGAGGATCCCGGCTGTCTGAAAGCGTGTCCGTCGCCGGGCGCGATCGTGCAGTACACCAACGGTATCGTCGACTTTCACGAGGAAAACTGCATCGGTTGCGGCTACTGCATCACCGGCTGCCCGTTCAACATTCCGCGTCTGTCGAAGACCGAGCATCGCGTGTACAAGTGCACGCTTTGTTCGGATCGCGTGGCGGTGGGACAGGAGCCCGCGTGCGTGAAGACGTGCCCGACCGGCGCGATCGTGTTCGGCACCAAGGAAGACATGAAGGTGCATGCGGAAGAGCGCATCGTCGACCTGAAGGAGCGCGGCTTCGAGAACGCCGGGCTGTACGATCCGGCCGGCGTGGGTGGCACGCACGTGATGTACGTGCTGCATCACGCGGACAAACCGTCGCTGTATCACGGGCTGGCGGACAACCCGCGCATCAGCCCGCTCGTGCGCGTGTGGAAGGGCATTGCGAAGCCGCTCGCGCTCGCGGGTATGGCGCTCGCGGCCGTGGCCGGTTTCTTCCACTACACGCGCATTGGCCCGAACGAAGTGCATCCGGCAGACGAGGAAGCCGCCGTGGAAGAAGCACGGCGTATCCGTGGCGAACCACCCGAGGAGCGCAGCGATGAAACACGTTGACGAACCGCATCTGATCCAGCGTTATACGGCCAACGAGCGCAGCAATCACTGGATCACGGCAATCAGTTTCATCCTGCTCGCGCTCTCCGGCCTCGCGATGTTTCATCCGGCCATGTTCTGGCTTTCCGCGCTGTTCGGCGGCGGCCAGTGGACGCGCATTCTGCATCCGTTCATCGGCCTCGTGATGTTCGTGTCGTTCATGATTCTCGCGCTGCGTTTCTGGCATCACAACTATCTGGACAAAAGCGACATCCAGTGGATGAAACAGATGGACGACGTGCTTCACAATCGCGAGGACAAACTGCCCGAGATCGGCAAATACAATGCGGGACAGAAGCTGCTATTCTTCACGATGGTGGTTTGCCTCGTGCTGTTGCTCGCGAGCGGCATCGTGATCTGGCGGCGCTATTTCTCGTTCTATTTCCCGATCGGGATCATTCGCCTGTCCGCCGTCGTGCATGCCGCTGCCGCGTTCGTGCTGATCGTCGGCATCATCGTCCATATTTATGCGGCGTTGTGGGTGAAGGGTTCGATCGGCGCGATGACGCGCGGTTACGTCACTTGGGGCTGGGCGAGAAAGCATCATCCGCGCTGGTTCCGCGAGAGCGTCAAGTAACAGCGGGCCGCGCGTTTGCCGGAATGCACGGCGGCGCGCGAACGGTAGACCGCCGGCCTTATTTTCATGGGGCGCGGCGGTTTTTCTTTGGTGGCGATTCATGTGGCGCGCTTTTGGCGCATCCGGAGCCAACCTGTCGTGACACAACGCATTCTCGATCCCGAGCAGATTCAAACGCTCGATCCCTCGGCAATTCCCCGCATTCGCCTGCCCGAGCGGCTCGCGTTCTTCAGTACGCGCGCAGCACGATTGCGCCGTCTTGCCGAGCAGAACCCCATCGCCGGTTATGTGCGGCTGATGGCGGCGCTCGCCGAGTCGCAGCAGCAGGCGCTCGACGCCTTGAACGTGCCGCTGCCGTCGCGCGAGTCCATCGCCAGCGCGCAGCAGCATTCCATGCCGATCCTGCCCGCGCTCTCGGGCGAACGCGATCCGCAATGGCGCGACGTGTTGCGCGATCTCGCGAACCGCGTGCAGGCGGCGGGTGCCGTCGCGCCCGCGCTCGCGAACGTGCTCGACGCGTTGCGCGCGATGAGCGACGCGCAACTCGAGTCGCAAGCCGACGCAATTCTCGCGCAGCGTTACGCCGAAGTCGCGCCCGCGACCGCGCCGTTCATCATGGCCGCGCTGCAGGTGGTCTGGACGAGTTTCGCGAGCCGCCTCGACCTGCGCGAGATTCCCTATGTGGATGCGCCGGGCGTGTGCCCCGTGTGCGGTTCGCCGCCCGTGGCGAGCGTGGTGCGCGTGGGCGGCGCGTATCAGGGCTATCGCTATGCGCAATGCGGCGTGTGCGGCACCGAAAACCACGTGGTGCGCGTGAAGTGCACGAACTGCGATTCGACCAAGGGCATTGCCTATCACGGCATCGAAGGCGGTAACGGCGCGCTCAAGGCCGAGTCGTGCGACGAATGCCACACGTACCGCAAGATCGGCTATCAGGACAAGGACCTCGAGATCGAACCGCTCGCCGACGACCTCGCGAGTCTCACGCTCGACTTGCTGATGGGCGATGCGGGATATCGGCGCGCGAGTCCGAATCCGCTGCTGTGGCCCGAAGTGCCCGAAGACCGCTGAGGGCGCGCGATGAGTGACACCGTGACTCAACCGCCGCCGCTCAATGCGCTGCTCGCGCAAATGCCCGCCGTGGAGCGCGTGATCGCCTCGCCGCTCGCGCAAGCGCTCGTCGACCAATATGGGCGCGCGCAGGTGCTCGCGGCCGTGCGCGCCACGCAAGACGGCTGGCGGCGCGAGGCACAGGACGGCACGCTGGCGTTGCCCGCGAATGACACCGAGCCGTTTTCGCTCGAACGCGTGATCGCGGCCAGCACGCAGCGTCTCGAAGCGCGCGCGCAAAGCAGGCTGCGCAGCGTGTTCAATCTCACGGGCACGGTGCTGCACACCAATCTCGGCCGCGCGCTGCTGCCCGAGGAAGCCGTGCAGGCCGTCATGCGTTCGCTCGCGCAGCCCGCGAATCTCGAGTTCGATCTCGCGAGCGGCAAGCGCGGCGACCGCGACGATCTCATCGACGAACTGATCTGCGAACTCACGGGCGCGGAAGCGGCCACGGTCGTCAATAACAATGCGGCGGCCGTGCTGTTGCTGCTGAGCGCGCTCGCCAACCGCAAGGAAGTGGTGGTGTCGCGCGGCGAACTCGTGGAGATCGGCGGCGCGTTCCGCATTCCCGACATCATGAGCCGCGCGGGCGCGCGTTTGCGCGAGATCGGCACGACGAACCGCACGCATCTCAAGGACTACGAGGCGGCCATCAACGCGCGCACGGGCTTGCTGATGAAAGTGCATTGCAGCAACTACGCGATCAGCGGCTTTACGAAAAGCGTCGAACTCGACGAACTCGCGCCGCTCGCGCATCAGCATGGTTTGCCGGTGGCGGTCGATCTCGGCAGCGGCACGCTCGTCGATCTCGCGCAATGGGGCTTGCCCGCGGAGCCTACCGTGCGCGCGACGGTCGAGGCGGGCGCCGATGTCGTCACGTTCAGCGGCGACAAACTGCTGGGCGGCCCGCAGGCGGGTCTCATCGTCGGTCGAAAGGAACTGATCGCGAAGATCAAGAAGCATCCGCTCAAGCGCGCGCTGCGCGTGGGCAAGCTCACGCTCGCGGCGCTCGAACCCGTGCTGCGCCTGTATCGGGCGCCCGAATTTTTGCGCGAGCGTTTGACGACCCTGCGCTTGCTCACGCGTCCCGCCACGGAAATGCACGAGGCCGCGCAGCGCGCGCTCGCGCCGCTGCAACGTGCGCTGGGCGACACGTACACCGCGAGCGTGGAGCCGATGTTCAGCCAGATCGGCAGCGGCGCGTTGCCGGTCGACGTCTTGCCGAGCAGCGGACTGGTCGTGCGCTATGCAGGCAAAGGCGCGGGCAAAGGCGGCAGCGGCCGCGCCCTGCTCGCGCTCGAACGCGCGTTGCGGCGCTTGCCGCGCCCGGTGATCGGCCGTATCGCCGACGACGCCTTGCGGCTCGATCTGCGCTGCCTCGAGGCCGCGGACGAAGCCGTGTTCCTCGCGCAACTCGTGGAGCTGCGTCTGTGATCGTCGGCACGGCGGGTCACATCGATCATGGCAAGACGACGCTCGTGCGCGCGCTCACGGGCGTGGACACCGATCGCCTGAAAGAAGAGAAGGCGCGCGGCATTTCCATCGAACTCGGCTACGCCTACACGCCGCTCGCAAACGGCGACGTGCTCGGTTTCATCGACGTGCCGGGCCACGAAAAGCTCGTGCATACGATGGCGGCGGGCGCGTGCGGCATCGACTTCGCACTGCTCGTGATCGCCGCCGACGACGGCGTGATGCCGCAAACGCGCGAGCATCTCGCCATTCTGCAATTGCTCGGCGTGCGCGAGGGCGCGATCGCGCTGACCAAGACCGATCGTGTCGATGCCGCGCGGCTCGAGGCGGTGCGTGCGGAAATCGCGCTGGCGCTCGCAGGCACGACGCTCGCCGAGGCGCCGGTCTTCGCGACGAATGCCACCGTCGACCAGGACGACGGCGTGGCGCAACTCGACGCGTTGCTGCGTGAGCGCGCCATGGCCTGGCACGCGCGGCGCGACGATGGCCTCTTTCGCCTCGCGGTGGACCGCGTCTTCACGCTCGCGGGCCAGGGCACCGTGGTCACGGGCACGGTATTCGCCGGGCGCGTACGAGCCGGCGATTCGCTCGTGCTGGCGCCCGCCGGCTTGCCGCTGCGCGTACGCGGCCTGCATGCGCAGAATCGGGCGGCGGAAACCGGTCACGCTGGACAACGTTGCGCGCTGAACCTGACCGGCGTCGACAAGGAGCTGATCGCGCGCGGCGACTGGATCGTCGATGCGAAGCTCGCGGCGCCCGCCACGCGGCTCGACGTCGAACTCGAGCTACTCGCCGATGCCGACGTCACGTTGCAGCACTGGTCGCCATTGCACGTGCATCTGGGCACGACGCATCGCGTGGCGAACGTCGCGCTGCTCGACGCCGAGACCCTCGCGCCGGGCGCGCATGCGCGCGTGCAACTCGTGTTCGAGGCGCCCGTGCACGCGTTGTCCGGCGACCGCTTTATCGTGCGCAATGCACAAGCGAGTCGCACCGTGGGAGGCGGGCGCGTGCTCGATCCGTTCGGGCCGCCACGGCGTCGTCGCACGCCCGAGCGGCGCGCGTGGCTCGACGCCTCGCGCACGTGGCTCGACGAAGCGCGTCTGGCGCCGCTGATCGACCAGGCGCCGCGCGGCATCGCGCGCGCAACGCTGATGCAGTTCACCGGCTACGACGAAGCCGCGCTCGCGTTGCCCGCCGACGCGATCGTCGTGGCGCCGCAAGGCCGCGACGAAGCGGGCGCGGTGATTGCACGCGCGCACTGGACGCGCCTCGCCGGCACCATCGTCGAGGCACTCGCGGCGTATCACACGCGTTCGCCCGACGAGCAGGGCCCGGACGCGTCGCGCTTGCGTCGCATTGCGGCGCCGCTGGTCAGCGAGGCGACGTGGCGTGCCGCCGTGGAGGCGCTCGTGAGCGAGAGCCGCGTGGCCCGCAGCGGGCCGTGGCTGCATCTGCCTTCGCACGCGGTGACACTCGACGCCGCCGAGGAGGCGCTCGCGGCGCGGGTGTTGCCGCTCGTCGCGCGAGGCGGGTTCGATCCGCCATGGGTGCGCGATCTCGCGCGCGAACTGCAGGAGCCGGAGGAAAAGATGCGCGCGCTGCTGCGCAAGCTTGCGCGGCTCGGCAAGACGTATCAGGTGGTGCGCGATCTGTTCTACGATCGCGAGGTAATGCAGACGCTCGCGCGCACGGTCGCGCGTATTGCAAGCGAGCAGGGCGGCACGGTGAGCGCCGCCGTGTTTCGCGACGCCACGGCCTTGGGGCGTAAGCGCGCGATCCAGATTCTGGAGTTCTTCGATCGCGTTGGATATACTCGGTTTCATCGCGAAATGCATCTATTGCGGCCGGATAGCCGCATGCACGAGTGGTTGTGAGTGCAACGAGTTTGTTAGCAGTAAAACGGAGGGCATTCGTATCCGGTGGTACGGCTGGACTTCAAATCCAGTTGGGGACGTTAGCCGTTCCCGGGTCAGTTCGACTCTGGCTGCCCTCCGCCAGCATTGCGTCTATCGGCGGCGCGGAATCATATAGTTAGGATTCCCACACTTAATCGTTTCCGTTCCGCGAGGTAAATCGCCGCGTTCGCATACAGGGCGCTCGCGCAGCTTCGCGACGTTGGCCTCACGCCCGGCGGCTTTTCTCTTTCGCGTATTAACAATCAGCCTGCCGTTTGTGATCGACGCGGCGCGCTCTCGCATAACGCCCTCGTGGTGCGCTTCGTTCAACTATTTAGAATGTTTTCGCGAAAGCAAATGGATAAAAGCGGTATTGCGCGGTGGATTCTGGCGGCGATGTGCGGGCCCTTGCCGCGCTGGCTGCCGCAAATCGAAGCCAGTGTTAGCATCGCTTTAATTCATCGCATGTTGAAATATTCATGGCAAAGAAAACACGTATCGTCGTGGTCGGGGGCGGCATCGCTGGCTTGCTGCTCGTGACTAAACTGGGCCGAAAGTTTCGCGCTTCGGGCAACACCGAGGTGACGTTGGTCGACAGCAGCCCAACGCATATCTGGAAGCCGATGTTGCATACCATCGCGGCGGGAACGCGCGATGTTCATCAGCAGCAGGTGATCTACCTCGCTCACGCGCAGGATCACGGATACAGCTACCAGCCGGGCGAAATGTGCGGTCTCGACCGGCAAAACCAGCGCATTGAAATCGCGGCGCTGCGCACACGCGATGGCGAGACCGTGCTGGAGTCGCGCACGCTCGGCTACGACGTGCTCGTGCTGTGCCTCGGCAGTCACGCCAACGATTTCAGCACGCCAGGCGTGCGGCAGTTCTGCCATTTCATCGACAGCCAGCGGCAGGCTGAGGCGTTCAATGAGACGCTGCGTACGCACATTTTCCGCAGCGTGGCGCGCAACGAGTCGCTGCGCGTGGCAATCGTCGGTGGTGGCGCGACCGGCGTGGAATTGTCCGCGGAACTCAGCCGGCTACTCGATATCGCCGCTTCTTACGGCGACGCGAGCGTGCGCGATCGCCTCAACCTGACCTTGCTGGAAAGCGGACCGCGCTTGCTGGCAGCATTTCCGCCCCGCATATCCGGCTCGAGTCAGGACCGCCTCGAACGCATGGGATTCAAGGTGCTCACGTCGACGCGCGTGACCGGCGCGCAGCAGGACGGCTTCCGTTATGGCGATGACCAGCACGTGCAGGCCGATCTGATGGTGTGGGCGGCGGGGGTGAAGGCGCCCGACTTCATGCAAGGTCTGGGCGGACTGGAAACCACGAAATCCAATCAGATCGTCATACGCCCGACTTTGCAGTCAACGCGTGACGAGAAAATCTTCGCGCTGGGCGATTGTTCGAGCCTGCATCTCGACGATGCCGAGCGTCCGCTGGCGCCCACGGCGCAGGTTGCCACGCAACAGGCCGAACATCTTGCCCGGTCGTTGCCCGGCTGGTTGGCCGGTGGCGCATTGCCGGGCTTTCACTTCCACGATTTCGGTTCGCTCGTGTCGCTGGCCGACTACGATGCGTTCGGCACGCTAGGCCAGTTCGGGTTTTTCAAAGGCGGCTTCATCAAAGGGCGGCTCGCGCAACTGAGCCATGCGATGCTTTATCGGCGTCATCAGCAGGAATTGCATGGATTCGGCAAGGCGGCGCTGTTGTGGACCGCCGAGCGCATCAACGGCCTCGCCCAACCGAAGATCCGCCTCGCTTGAAATGGGTTGCGCGCGCCGTGCATTGTCAGGAGGCGTGCGGGAGTGGACGCACGTTGCGGCCATCGCGCAGCGAGAGCGCTGCCTTGACGCGCGAGTCCGGGCAATCGAGTTTCGTTCGTACGACGCATCTGCGTGACCGCGAGCGGCATGCCGCTCGCTTCGCGTTTCACGCTTGTCCGTCGATCAAGCCGAGCCGCAGGAAACTCTCCGCACTCGCGATGATGGCTTCCTCGCTCGACCGCGGGTGCCAGCCGAGCAGGCGGATGGCCTTGGCGCTCGTCGCGTTCATGTCGATGCCGAGCAAGGGCGCAACCGACTTCATGGCGGGATGCTTGCGGACTTCCTCGTCTGGCCAGACGGTGGTCGGCACTCTGGCCGCCGCCGCGCCGAGCCTGTCGCGCAGCACCTTTGCGACTTCGATCATCAGCAGGCTCGCGCCCGCCGTCGCGAGAAAGCGCTCGCCATGCGCGGCGGGGTGGGTCATCGCCAGCACATGCAGATCGGCGACGTCGCGGACATCGACGAAACACGAGTTGATGTTCACGCAGCCGGGTTGCCCGTCCAGCAGGCTCTTGATGATCCGTGTGGAATGCGAAAAATCCGCGCCCAGCACGGGGCCGAGCACCGCCACGGGATTTACCGCCGACAGTTCCAGTTCGCCGCCCTCGCGCGCGATGAAGTCCCACGCGGCACGCTCCGCGAGCGTCTTCGACTTCTGATACGGCGCGACGTCGCCAGTCAGATCGCTCCAGTCCGTTTCATCGAAGGGACGCCGATAGTCGGGCGCATGCCCCACGCCGATCGCGCCGAACGCCGAAGTCAGCACGACGCGTTTGACCCCCGCGTCGCGCGCGGCGCGCAGCACGCGCAGATTGCCTTCGACGGCGGGCCGGACCCAGTCGTCTTCAGTGACCTGATCGCCCGACGGCGTGGGCGAGGCGCCATGCATGACGTAAGCGCAGCCCGACATCGCTTCATGCCAGCCGGCGTCGTTCGAAAGATCGGCCTCGACGAATGACAGACGTTCGTCCGCCACGTTGCCGCCGACGCGCAACTGGGCGCGCACGTCCTTTTCCCGCGCAAGCGAGCGCACCGTCGTCCGCACGCGATAGCCGCGTTCGAGCAGCGCGAGAATGCAATGCTGTGCAATGAAACCGGTGCCGCCCGTAACCAAAACCCATTCGCCGCTCATGAACTCGATCCTTCCGTGTGTTGGAGTGCGTTCAGATTAACGATGCTCGGTCGTACGCAGAATGCTTGAAAGTACGGCTTAGTTGCGCAATAGTACGAAAATGAACGCCGATCCGCTTTCCGACATCCTCAGACTGACCTGCGCCCAGTCGCTCGTAACAGGCGGCTTTTGCGCGGGCGGCTCGTGGGCGATCCGTTTTCCGGCGCCCACGAAGATCAAGTTTTTTGCCATCGCGCGCGGGCATTGCTGGGTGACGATCGACGGCGAAGCCGAATCCATTCGCTTCAATGAGGGCGATGTCGGGCTGATGACCATGCCGCGCGCGTTCGTCGTGTCGAGCGAGCCGGGACTCGTTCCGGTCGACGCCATGCGCCTCTTTTCGGGCGCCGGAAAGTCGCCCGTGTGCATGGGCGATGGACAGGATTTCGCTTATATCGGCGGACATGTGCTGCTGGATGCCGCAAGCGGACAACTGCTCGCGAATGTGCTGCCGCCGTGGATCAGAATTGATGCGTCGCGTACGCAAGCCAGCGCGTTTCGATGGCTGCTCGCCGAACTCGTTGCCGAGCGCGCCGATACCCGGGCCGGCGCGCAACTGGCTACCGCCCATCTGGCGCAGCTATTGTTCATCCAGATCCTGCGCGCGCATATGGAGACCGACGCGGTGCTGTCCGCCGGCTGGTTTCGCGCGATGAGCGACCGGCGTCTCGCGCCCGCGCTGGCGTTGATGCACGGTGAACCCGCGCGTAGCTGGCGTCTCGAAGAATTGGCCGACGCCTGCGCGATGTCGCGTACGACGTTCGCGCTGCGTTTCAAGACTACGGCGGGCGTGCCCGCTCTGACCTATCTCGCCGAGTGGCGCATGCGTCTCGCGGAGCGCGCGTTGCGGGCGGGCGCGACGCCAGTGGCGGTCATCGCGGAATCGATCGGCTATGCGTCGGAAAGCGCATTCAGCAACGCGTTCAAGCGATCGACCGGACACTCGCCGAGGGAGTATCGCAACGCGGCGCGCCTGGCGGGTATGAGCGACGACGTGTTGGCGGCCGGGCAGACGTCGGTGTGAGTGGGTTTCGACAATGTGATCCAGCATGAATCGTTACAATGACTCAGATGCCCCTTTTGACAGCATCGAATTCGAGACATGCTGACTTCCTATTTCTGGAGCGGCGACGCCATCCGCAGTCGACGCGTAAGTGACATCGTTCTATCAGGCACGGTCGACGTACCTGTTCCCTCCGCGCGCCTGCTAGCAGATTGGGAACGGGAGACATCGTCGCGGCTCGTCCTGGAGCCTGGGGACGTTGAGGCAATGTCTCTGCCGCGAGCGCAAGCGCGCTGGCCGGACTACAAGCGCTGCGTGCAGGCAATGTCCGACTGGATGTGCTCACTAGGGCTGCCCACTGTGCTTGCTGCCAGTGACGTCGCCCTTATGGCCTGTCGTGGCGCGAGGTACCACCATGACGGTGCGCAATATGGCGGTGCGGCCTTCTGCAATCTCTTCTTGAGCGAGGACCGGGGGCTGGACTTGCATTTTCCCTCTACGGGCCATCGCATTCCCCTGACTCGGGGGACCGCTGTGATATTCGATACTGGCCAGCCTCACGGCGTCATTCCGCGCCGTAGTCACTGCTTTAATGTGGCTGACTTCGCGCCGGACCGGGATGACATCCAGATATTCCTGACGTGGGAGCTTCCCATCGAAGATGCCGAAGTCAAGCAGGCACTCAAGGTAGTTTTCGACAATGCCCCTTTGGCCTCGCTGCAACTGGAGGAGGAGCAAGTCTGGTCGAACGGTGCACCCGCCGCGGTGTGCCCGGAATCGGGTCGTTGGTACCGGGTTGACTAATGGTTCGGGTCACACCTTGGCGTTGCCGTGGCACGCTGGGCAGACCGCCGTTCAGTGGGTTAGCTGAATGCCGGGCGCGCCGTTGGGCGATCACGCATCGTGAAGGACCCTATACGGTTCGATGCACGATCTAACGAATCCGAAAACGGCGAGTGATCCGGCCACACGCCGCCGGATCACAAAGCCTTCTTACCAGTTGTATCGGGCCGAAGCGATCACCGTGCGTGGATTGCCGTAGATGCACACCGCCGACGACTGGCAACCGCCCACGTAGCGGCTCGAACAGATTCGTCGCGTTGACGGCGAGGCGCCAGTCGCGCGTCTCGTAGTGCACGGCCGCGTCGTAGAGCGTGTAGCTGGGCACGGTGATCGAATTGTCCGCGGCGCCCGCTACCGCGCTTTGATAACGCACGCCCACGCCAAAGCCCAATCCCGCGATCGCGCCCGTATGCCACGTCCAGTCGGCCCGCAGCGACGCCATCTGTCGTGGCCGCGGAATATCCACCGGCCATTGGTTCAGCGTTTCGTCGTTGGCCTCGACGTTCTTCACGTCCTGATAAACGTAAGCCACGATGATCGACAGATTGCTCGTCAGCTTGCCCACGGCGCTGAACTCGAAGCCCCGGGAGCGTACCTCGCCCGTCTGCACTCAAAAAGGCGCTCAGAACGAGCCCGCAGCGGTATCTCAGGGCAGGAGATAACGGTTACGGACGAGAAGCGCGGTGAGATATTCATCCGGTCCCGCGACGGTTCATCTTCTCTTCAGCGACGAACCTGCCATGGTGAGCGTGCTTATCCTCAAGCTTTGCACTGCCAACAATTCAGGCCGAAGGTTCAAACGCATCGAATAGAAGCGAGTCGGTGCGCATCCGGACACGACCCGCTTTCCAGCCTTCGCAGACATCGCGGCCAGGTGCCAGACGTCGGAAGCGCGCGAACGAGCGCGCTTCCGGGCATCGTCGGTCAGGTTTTCGTCACGACCTCGACGGCGCCATGGTCGTCGCAGTGGTCGCCGTGCGGATGGTGCAGATGCCCGTTGACGAGATAATCGACGTGATCGCCATGCGGCACGGCTTCGTGCCCGCAGCCCGGTCCGTGCACATGCCCGGGCTCATGGCCGCCCGCGCCGTGAGTACAGGTATCGGGGTTCTTGTCGCTAACCTCGACCTTGTGCTCATCGACGTGGTCGCCATGAGGGTGATGCAGATGACCGTCATGCAGATAGTCGACGTGATCACCATGCTGGATGGCCGTATGGCCGCATCCCGGGCCGTGCTTGTGGTCATGATGGGCGTGATGCGGTTCGTTGCAGCTTGCGCTCATGTGTCCTCCCTTGCTGTGATGGTTGCCACGGCCAACGTCTCGTGGCAGCGCTAAGGTAGCATTTTTCGGCGCTTCATTATCCCGGATGTGACCCAGGATCAACTGCGCATGCGCGGCGCCTGCCAGTTCGACTCCCGAGCGAATTCAACGAACGAACTCAGATAATCCACCACCGTATCGCCTTCGCGTGTGCCCAGAAAAATCTGTTTGGCAATGCCTTGCTTGCCCAGCTTGAGTGCCACGAGCGGCATGCGGTCCGCGTATTCCTCCGCGAGCCAGCGCGGCAGCGCGGCCACTCCCCGATGGCTTGCCACCATCTGCAACATGATGTCGGTGGTTTCGATCGTCTTGTGACGGCGCGGTGCGATGTTCGCGGGTCGCAAGAACTGGTTGTAGACGTCGAGCCGGTCGGTTTCCACCGGGTAGGTGATGAGCGTTTCGTCGATGAGCTGTTCGGGTTTCACATAACGCACGTTGGCAAGCCGGTGGCCCTCTGCCACGACGAGCACCTGTTCGTAGTCGAATACGGGTTCGAAACGCAAGCCGGGCCGGTTGAGCGGGTCGGGCGTCACGAGCACGTCGATGTCGTAGCCGATCAATGCGCCAATGCCACCAAACTGAAAGCGCTGCTTCACGTCCACATCGACGTCGGGCCAGCGCGTCAGATACGGCGAGACGACCTTGAGCAGCCACTGGTAACACGGCGCGCACTCCATGCCGATGCGCAGCGTGCCGCGCTCGCCGGCCGCGTATTGCTTCATGCGCTCCTCGGCGAGTTCGAATTGCGGCAGCAGGCGCTCCGCGAGCGAGAGCAGATATTGCCCGGCCTGTGTCAGCCGAAGGCTGCGGCCTTCACGGTGCCAGATTGGGGTGCCAAGCTGATGCTCGATTTTCTTGACGGTATGACTGAGCGCCGACTGCGTGAGAAACAACGATTCCGCGGCAGCGGTCAGGGAACCCTGGCGCGCGACTTCGCGTACGAGGACAAGATGAACACGCTCGAGCATGGGATCAACCCGAAAAACGAGGAATGAAAAAATCTAATGTATCGATGAAATAATGCCATTTTTATTCATTTGCAGGTAGCCCTATTATTCCTGCCACCTTCGAAGCATCTCCGCACTCTCAAAGGATGGCAGCGCACATGGTCACCACGCACAATCTCGGATTCCCGCGCATCGGCGCGAAACGCGAACTGAAATTCGGTCTCGAACGCTACTGGAAGGGCGAGTCGTCGCGCGACGAACTCGAGGCCCTTGGCGTTGAACTGCGCGCGCGCCACTGGACGAACCAGCAGGCACTCGATCTCGTGCCGGTCGGCGACTTCGCGTTCTATGACCAGGTGCTCGACATGAGCTTTACGCTCGGCAATCTGCCCGAGCGCGTGCAGGGTTTTCACGGCGATACGCTCGACAACTACTTCCGCGTCGCGCGCGGCCGCTCGGCGCAGAGTGCCGAAGAGCACGCGGGCTGCTGCGGCGGCGTGGCCGCAGGGGAAATGACGAAGTGGTTCGACACGAACTACCACTACATCGTCCCGGAATTCACGGCAAACACGCAGTTTAATCTCGACACCTCGCGTCTTTCGGAACAACTGCGCGAAGCCCGGACGCTGGGCGTAAACGCGAAGCCGGTGATCGTCGGTCCGCTCACGTACCTGTGGCTCGGCAAGGCGAAGGACGAGTCGGACAAGCTTGCTTTGCTGCCGCGCCTGATGCCGGTGTATCGCGCGCTGCTCAGCCATTTCAAGGCGCTGGGCGTGGAGTGGGTGCAGATCGACGAGCCGATCCTCGTGACGGAACTCGAACCCGCCTGGCGCGAAGCATTCAAGACCGCCTACGAAGGCTTCGAGCAGCGTGGCGTGAAGCTGCTGCTGGTCACTTACTTCGGAGAGCTGAAGGACAATCTGGATCTCGCGTGCACATTGCCAGTGGACGGTTTGCATATCGATGCAATCAACGCGCGTGACGAATTGGCGCTCGCTGCGCACAAGCTGCCCGCGCAAAGCGTGCTTTCCGTGGGCGCCATCAACGGCCGCAACATCTGGAAGACCGATCTCGGTGCGACGCTCGACTGGCTCGAACCGCTCGCGCGGCAGCTAGGCGAACGTTTGTGGATCGCGCCGTCGTGCTCGCTGCTGCACGTGCCGGTCGATCTCGCGAGCGAGGAAAAACTCGACGCCGGGATTCGCTCGTGGCTCGCGTTCGCGCTGCAAAAGCTCGACGAGCTAAACGTGCTTGCCACCGCGCTCAACGCCGGCCGCGATGCCGTTGCCGTCGAACTCGCCGCGAATGCTGCCGCGATCGCCGCGCGCCGCCAGTCGCCGCGCGTGAACAACCCGGCGGTGAAGGCGGCGATGGCACGCATCGACGCAAAACTCGGCAATCGTCAGAGCGCATACGCCGAACGCGCAACGAAGCAGGCCGCGTTGCTCAGGCTGCCCGCTTTCCCGACCACGACTATCGGCTCGTTCCCGCAAACGGCCGGGATTCGCCAGGCACGCAGCCACTACAAGAGCGGTGCGCTCGACTATGCGGCTTATCAAAGCGCAATGCGTGCCGAAATCGAGCACAGCGTGCGCGAGCAGGAAGCACTGGGTCTCGACGTGCTCGTGCACGGCGAAGCCGAGCGCAACGACATGGTCGAGTACTTCGGCGAGCAACTCGACGGCTACGCGTTCAGTCAGTTCGGCTGGGTGCAGTCGTACGGTTCGCGCTGTGTGAAGCCGCCCATTCTGTTTGGCGATATCAGCCGCCCGCGCGCGATGACGGTCGAGTGGATCACCTACGCGCAGTCGCTCACGAACAAGCCGATGAAGGGCATGCTCACGGGGCCGGTCACCATTCTCAACTGGTCGTTCGTGCGCGACGATCAACCGCGTTCGATGTCGTGCTATCAGCTTGCGCTGGCGATTCGCGAGGAAGTGCTGGATCTGGAGAAGGCCGGCGTGCGCGTGATCCAGATCGACGAAGCCGCGTTGCGCGAAGGCTTGCCGCTGCGCCGCGCGCAGTGGGCCGAATATCTGCGCTGGGCCGTGGAATCGTTCCGTATCACGGCAAACGGCGTAGCCGACGAAACGCAGATCCACACGCATATGTGCTATTCGGAGTTCAACGACATCATCGCGTCGATCGCCGGGATGGACGCCGATGTGATCACGATCGAAACATCGCGCTCGGACATGGAACTGCTCGACGCGTTCGATCACTTCAAGTACCCGAACGAGATCGGGCCGGGCGTGTACGACATTCACTCGCCGAACATTCCGACCGAAGCTCATATCGTGCAACTGATGCAGAAGGCGGCAGAGCGCATTCCGGCCGGGCGCTTGTGGGTGAACCCGGACTGCGGTCTGAAGACGCGCCAGTGGGCCGAGGTGATTCCCGCGCTCACCAATATGGTCGCGGCCGCGAAAGCGTTGCGCAGCCAGGCGCATTGACCCGCTGCACCGCACTGCATTGCATTGCTTGCATGCCCCGAGCTTGTCTTGGGGCGCGCTTCTTCTTTCGCACCACGAACCGCACCGCGTTGACGGAAATTGCCGGTGCGCGGAAAGGGCTCGCGAACGAGTCGCAGGGCGTTGGCAGACGGAGAGATCCCGTGCTCCGGTCCATGAAACGATCTAATGGAAGCATGAAATCAATTCATTTTTATTCATTGATCGCCTAGCATAAAATACCGGAAAAGCAAACAGTAATCGCAAGTTTTCATCAGAATTTTCGGCGTCAAACCAAAATGAGTAAAGACTTTACCTTTGCTATTAAGAGCATTTGTTTCGATGAAGACTATCAGCCTTCTGAAAACACGCGCATCACGACCAATTTCGCCAACCTGGCGCGAGGAGCGAGTCGCCAGGCGAACCTGCGCAATACTTTCAGGATGATCGACAATCGATTCAATGCTTTGGCGCATTGGGACAACCCGGAAGGCGACCGCTACACCGTCAAGCTGGAAATCATCTCCGTTGAGATGAATATGGAGGGTGAAAATAGCGGTGCCGCGCTCCCTCTGATTGAAATATTGAAGACGAATATTCTCGACCGGAAAACAGGCGAACGTATCGAAGGGATTGCAGGAAATAACTTTTCCTCTTACGTGCGTGATTATGACTTTAGCGTCTTGTTGCTGGAGCATAACAAGAATCAACCGAATTTCAGCACACCGGAAAACTTTGGTGACTTGCACGGGAAGCTGTTCAAGTGCTTCGTGAACTCGAGCGCTTACCAGGACAACTTCGGGAAGCCGCCCGTCATATGTCTTAGCGTTTCGAGCAGCAAAACCTATCGTCGGACCGAAAATCAGCATCCGGTATTGGGTGTGGAATACGAGCAGGATGCGTATTCGTTGACTGACCAGTATTTCGAAAAAATGGGGCTGAAGGTTCGCTATTTCATGCCTCCGAACAGCGCTGCGCCTTTGGCCTTCTATTTTGTTGGCGACTTGCTGGGCGATTACACCAATCTGGAGTTGATCGGCACCATCAGCACGATGGATACCTTCCAGAAGATTTATCGCCCGGAAATTTACAATGCGAACTCAGCAGCGGGTAAGTCCTATCAGCCCAGTTTGAAGCATGAGGATTATTCGCTGACGCGAATTGTTTACGATCGGGAAGAACGTAGCCGGTTGGCTATTGAGCAGGGAAGGTTTGTTGAAGAGCAGTTTATCAAACCCTACCAGGCCGTTCTTGAACAGTGGGCGACTAGCTACGCTCGTTAATCAGTCAAAAATACAAGGTCATCTACTGTGAAAAAATTGCTACCCACTTCGACTGCTGGCAGCCTGCCCAAACCCTCGTGGCTCGCGGAACCCGAGAAACTCTGGTCACCGTGGAAA
Source organism: Paraburkholderia acidisoli (assembly GCF_009789675.1). Classification (NCBI taxonomy): domain Bacteria; kingdom Pseudomonadati; phylum Pseudomonadota; class Betaproteobacteria; order Burkholderiales; family Burkholderiaceae; genus Paraburkholderia; species Paraburkholderia acidisoli. The sequence goes on from NZ_CP046914.1 coordinate 1,607,582, forward strand.
TTGCAGGATGAGGCGCTGATCGAGGGTAAGCAGGATGCCTTGCGGTTGTCGCTGCAAGAGCAACAACACGCGGGCATCGACATCGTCAGCGACGGCGAACAGACGCGTCAGCATTTTGTGACCACGTTTATCGAGCACCTGGACGGCGTGGATTTCGAGAACCGCAAGACCGTGCGAATTCGTGATCGCTACGATGCAAGCGTGCCGACGGTCGTGGGTGCGGTGGCGCGCCGGAAGCCAGTCTTTGTCGAGGATGCGAAGTTCCTGCGCCAGCAAACGAAGCAACCCATCAAATGGGCGCTGCCCGGCCCGATGACGATGATCGACACGCTCTATGACGATCACTACAAGAGCCGCGAAAAACTGGCGTGGGAATTCGCCGGCATCCTGAATCAGGAAGCCCGCGAACTGGAAGCTGCCGGGGTCGATATCATCCAATTCGACGAACCCGCCTTCAATGTGTTCTTCGACGAGGTGAACGAGTGGGGCGTGGCCACGCTGGAACGAGCCATTGAAGGGCTCAAGTGCGAAACGGCGGTCCACATTTGCTACGGCTATGGCATCCAGGCCAATACGGACTGGAAGAAGACGCTCGGGTCGGAGTGGCGTCAGTACGAAGAGGCGTTTCCCAAGCTGCAAAAGTCCAGCATTGGCATGGTCTCGCTGGAATGCCACAACTCGCACGTGCCGATGGAGCTCATCGAACTCATCCGCGGCAAGAAGGTGATGGTGGGCGCGATTGACGTGGCCAGCAATACCGTTGAAACGCCGGAGGAAGTCGCCAATACGCTGCGCAAAGCACTCCAGTTTGTCGATGCCGACAAGCTCTATCCGTGCACCAACTGCGGCATGGCGCCTCTGTCGCGCGCGATCGCGAAAGGCAAGCTGGAAGCGTTGAGCGCGGGCGCAGAGATCGTCCGAAACGAACTCTCGAACTGATTCAAAGGCGGAAAAGGTCGTCGTGAGTTGCTCGTGACGACCCCACGCAAAAGAGTGAGCGGGCGACCCGGTCGGTTTTCATCGACGGGTCGCCTTTCCCTATTGGCAAAAGCGGAAGTCAGGCAGTATCCCCGGATGACTTCAGGCGATCCCTAACCCGAAGTGCGTCCCGTATCTAGTCCCTACTATGTCACTCCCTGGTAACGCTATCGAGCCATTGCGCTTTCGCGAAGCGCTCGGGCACTACGCATCCGGTATCACGATAATTACCTCGCATATCGAAGGCGAACCGATTGGCTTCACCTGCCAGTCGTTTTATAGCGTGTCAGTGAACCCGCCGCTGGTGTCGTTCAGCGTGATGTCCAGTTCGGCCAGCCTCCCAAAAATTCGCGAAGCGGGGCGATTCGCCGTCAATATCCTGTCGGACGAGCAAATCCCGATTTCTAACCAGTTCGCCCGGCGAGGCACAGACAAGTGGCAGGGCGTCGAATGGCAGGAATCGCCGCTCGGCAATCCCATCATTGCCGGCAGTCTTCATTGGCTCGATTGCGAAATTCACGCCGAACACGCCGCGGGCGATCATGTGATCGTGATTGGCGAAGTGAAAGCGTTGAACCTGCAAGACGCCGGTACTACGCAGCCATTGCTGTACTTCAAAGGTCAATATCGCAACATCGCCGCTCATGGTGTTGTTTGAGCGCTTGTCTCCGCCGGGTGCCATGCAGCGAATCCTTCGTCGATGCTGGCGGAGGATCGCGGTCATCCGATCCCGCATTTCCGCGCCGTTTTGCTCATCCTGTGCGTTAAGGCTTGAGTGCTAACGTCGCGCAAATCCCGGTAGGGAATTTTGAAGCGTCGCTCAGCAACAGCTAACCGTGGCGCCCGGTATCAAACTGATCGCAGATAGACGCATTCATCGGGTCATCATCTGCGCATTTGTTTCGTCATTCGCGCGCGCTTCAACGCGTCGGGCATCAAAACTTGTGCCGAATCCCCGCGCGCAACGAAACCTGCTTGTCGGTGGAAGAAGGCGTGAGTCCTGTGATCTGCGCGACCGCACTTTGACCGAGCGAGTCCGTGCCGCTCGCTTTCTCGTAAACGGCAATCGTATATACGTCCGTGCGCGCTGAAAGAAAATAGTCGAGTCCCGCGCTGAACAGGCTGTAGTTCGCGCCGCCTTTGCCGCCCGCGCCGCCGTTGCGGGTGTAGTCGTAGGCTACGCCCGCGAGCAGGGTGGGCGTGAATTGATACTTCGCGTTGATTTCCGCATTGTTGAACGAGGCCGTGCCACGGTAGCGCAGCGTGTTCGGGCCGGAGGCGGAGCCCATGTCCTCGAAACGTGTATTCGAGTAGGCAAGATTCACGTTGAGCGCACCGAGCGTGACGCCCGCGCCCACGCCCGCAATTTCCAGCCGGTTCGCCGACGCATAGCCCGCAAACACCGGGTTGCTTTCCGCGCTCGTCGCGCTGCCGAAGCTGCCGAGATTGTTGGTCGTGGCCGGTCCCGCATTCGGATTCGCGCCGAAAAACGAGGTATTGGGGTTGCGAATGTTCAGATAGCTCGCGCCAATCGAAAACGGCCCGTGCGCATAGGCCGCGCCGCCGCCCCAGATCCAGTTGTTCGAGAATGAGCCGGGCGTGCCGCCGAGCGTCATCATCGCCTCGATCGTCAGGCCGCGATAACTGGCGCTGCGAAACTTGATCGAATTGTTGATGCGCCGTGTGTTGAGCGCATTGTCCAGATCGCTCGGGTGCGACGACATATAGCCGGCCCATTGCGGCGCGGCCAGAAACGGCCCGTATAAATCGACCACGGGGTCGTACTGACGACCTAGCGTGAGCGTGCCAATGTCGTTGCTGCGCAAGCCCACATAGGCCTGACGGCCGAATAGCGCGCCGCCCTGGTTCAGCATGCCGTTGTTGCTATAGAGGCCGCTTTCGAGCAAGAACAGCGCCTTGAGTCCGCCGCCCAGATCTTCCACGCCGCGAAACCCCCAGCGGCTGCCTTGCAAGCCTGCCGAGCCGCCTTCGATCATGGCGATCTGGCGGCCGCCTGCGAGGCCCGAAGCGGTTTTTGCGCTTTGCACGTTATTGGTGTAGTTGATGCCGCTGTCGATGATGCCGTAGAGCGTCACGCTGCTTTGCGCGATTGCAGCGCTGCTCATCGTGCTAAGGATTGCGAAGGAAATGGCATGCCGCTTGTTCATCGAGTTGTCTCCTCTAATACGTTTATTTTGTGCTGGAAGCCGGGCAGGCTTGCCCGGCGTTGCTGCTTCGGGTTTAGTGGCCGTGATTCGCCACGGCACCGTGCGCGTCGTCGGGCGAGGGCGTTTCGTAAATGCGGATAAAGAACGTCATCAGGAATGCCATGACCAGCAGCGCGGAAAGAAACAGCAGTCCCGGCGTCGCGCTCTGGCCCGAGCCCTTGATATAGCCAATAGCGAACGGTCCTGCGAAACCGCCAAGATTACCCACGGAATTGATCACGGCGATGGAAACAGCGGCTGTGGAACGCGTGAGAAAGAGCGTGGGCAATGCCCAGAACGGCGACTTGAACGCGTAGAGTCCCGCGAGGCTGAAGCTGATCATCGTGATCGACACATACGGGTTCGTGGTGAGACCCGCGCCCAGTAATGCGAGCGCGGCCACGGCCAGCGGCACGGCCGAATGAAGGCGCCGTTCGTTGCGGCGGTCCGAGTTACGCGACCACAGGATCATCACGACCGTGGCGAACAGGTACGGCACCATCGCGATCAAACCGATCTGCGTGTGGCTCAGCGTTTTCGAAAAGCCCTTGATGATTTGCGGCATCCAGTAACCCACGCCCAGACTGCCGCATTGGTACACGAAATAGATGAACGAGAGATAGAGCACTTTCGGATTCGTCATCGCTTTGAGCGAGCCGAAATGCTTTGCGGCAGGCCGTGCCTTGCGGTCGCCTTCGAGTTCGGCGAGCAGCCACTCGCGTTCTTCGGGCGCGAGCCATTTCGCGAGCGCGGGGCGGTCGGTCAGATAGAGAAAGCAGAGCACGCCGCCGATCAAGGCGGGCGCACCTTCGAGCACCAGCATCCAGCGCCAGCCGCTCCAGCCGAACCAGTGCACGGTGTCCATGACCCACGTGCTCAGCGGCGCGCCGATGATGTACGACACGGGAATCGCCGCGGTGAACAGCGCAACCGTGGTGGCGAGTTCTTTCGCGCGAAACCAGTAGGTCAGATACACGATGATGCCGGGAAAGAAGCCGGCCTCGGCCACGCCCAGCAGAAAGCGCAGCGCATAAAGCTGGGTGGCGTTCTGCACGAAAGCCGAGCCCACCGAAACGAGGCCCCAGGTCACCAGAATGCGCGCAATCCACACGCGCGCCCCATACTTGTTGAGCATGACATTACTTGGCACTTCGAACAAAAAATAGCCAATAAAAAAGATGCCGGAAGCAAAGCCGAACGCTTCGCTCGTGAGCGCCAGTTCGTGATTCATCTGCAGCGCGGCGTAGCCAATATTGGCGCGGTCGATATACGAAATGACGTAAAGAATGAACACGAACGGAATGATGCGCCAGGCGATCTTGCGCACGAGCGCGCGTTCGTCGATTGCGGGAGTGGCTTGCATGGATGTCTCCACCGGCGGCGCGCGGCCGCCGGTTTTTTGCGTGGGATGAGCGGCGCGTTATGCGGCGTGTGTCGAAAACACCATGCACACGGGGCTGCCCGATTCGGCGACGAAACCCGTAGGCGTGAGGCGTCCCGACTGGGCATCCACGCTGAACGCGACGATCGTGTCGCTGTCTTCGTTGAGCGCATACAGGAAGCGGCCGTCGGGCGTGCTCGTCATGAAGCGCGGCGTCTTGCCGAGCGTCGGTTCGGCGTGCACGAAGCGTAGATGGCCGGTCGCCGCGTTGATGGCGAACACGGCAATGCTGTCGTCGCCGCGATTCGAGGCGTAGAGAAAGCGGCCGCTGCGATCGACTTCGATCTCCGAGGCGCGGCTGTCGCCCGTGAACGTTTCCGGCAGCGCGGAGAGCACCTGGAACGGCGCGAGCGCGCCTGTCGCGGCGTCGTAACGGTAGCTCGTCACGGTCGAGTCGAGTTCGTTGACGATCCACGCATACTGGCCGCCGGGATGAAACGCGAGATGGCGCGGCCCGGCACCTTCGCGCGAGGCGACGAACGGCGTGGCGGCGGGCGTGAGCGTGCCGTTTTCAAAGCGGAACGAGAATGTGCGGTCGAGGCCCTTGTCGGGAACGATCACGAAACGCCCGCCCGGGTCGAACGGGTTGAAGTGCGGCTTCGACTGCTTTTGTTCGATGCGGTGCGGCCCGATCGGTCCTTCGAGATGCACGAGCTGCGTGAGCGGCAGCAGCGAGCCATCGGCGGCGACGGGCAGCACGGCGAGACTCGCGCCGATGTGATTCGACACGACCACGTGGCGCTCGAGCGGATCGAGCGCGAGATGCACGGGATTCTTGCCCTGCGTGCTCTGCGTGTTGAGGAACGTGAGTGTGCCGCTCGCCTTGTCCACGGCGAACGCGCTGATGTCGCTCATGTCGCCGTGCACGGTGTAAAGGCGCTCGCCATTGCGGCTGAGAGCGAGAAACGACGGATTCACGAGGTCCTTCGCGAGTTGCACGAGCGTGAGCGCGCCGGTCGTCGTATCGACCTGATAAACGCTGATGCCGTCGCCGCGGGCGTTGCGTTCGCGCGTGGTGCGCGAGCCGACGTAAGCAAACATGGATGACTGTCCTTTCAAAACGGGGTGATGCGGTTCCTCTCGGGCCGCCGGTTGCGCCAAAGCGTGCCGTGGCGCCGCGCCCAGGGTGGCCAGTGCGCCGAACGACGCCGCGCCCAGCACGAGCTTGCGCCGCAAGGTGTCGGGCGATGGCGCGATCACGGGCATAACAGCGGCCACGGCGGCTTGTCTCACGGCTGTCTCCTGATTTTTTGCATTTCGGGTTTCCACTGGATTGCATTTTGACCTGGATAAGTGCAAAAATACACTCATGGAAAACACCGACACCCCACCGATCGCTCGTCTGGAGATTTCAGGCGTCCCGCTGCGCTATGTCGATTTGCCCGCGATGTTCGGCGCGAATCTGCGCGAATTGCCCGTGGTGCTGCGCCTGCTGCTCGAAAACGTGATCCGCAATACCGAAGGCGGCGAGCGCCGCGAAGCCGTCGACGCGATCCTCGCCTGGCGCGAGCGTGCGACGAGCGAGCACGAGATCGCGTTCCAGCCCAATCGCGTGCTGATGCACGACACGACCAGCACACCCGCGCTCGTCGATATCGCGGCCATGCGCGACGCGCTCGCCGAGGCGGGCGCCGATCCCGCGGCGCTCAATCCGGTGTTGCCGGTGGATTCGTCGGTCGATCATTCGCTGGCGGTCGAATACTTCGGCGCAGCCGATGCCGCGCCGCGCAATCTCGCGCTCGAACTGCGCCGCAATGCGGAGCGCTACCGCTTTCTGCGCTGGGCTTCGCGCGCGCTGACCGGCGTGCGCATTCACGCGCCCGGCACGGGCATCATGCATACGATCAACCTGGAGCAGCTCGCGAGCGTGGTGACGCGCACGATGCGCGACGGCGAGGCGTGGGCCGTGCCCGATACGCTGATCGGTACCGACAGCCACACGCCGATGATCAACGGCATCGGCGTGCTCGGCTGGGGCGTGGGCGGACTCGAGGCGCAAACGGTCATGTTCGGCATGCCCGTGATGCAGCGCATTCCCGACGTGATCGGCGTGAAACTCACGGGCGCATTGCCGCCCGGCGCGCTCGCGACCGACCTCGCGTTGACCGTCACGCAGCGCCTGCGCGCGATTGGCGTGTCGGGCGAATTCGTCGAATTCTTCGGGCCGGGCGTGGCGACGTTGACGGCGGGAGAGCGCGCCGTGGTCGCGAACATGGCGCCGGAATACGGTGCGTCCACCGGCTTTTTCCCCGTGGATGCGCGCACGCTCGAGTATTTGCGCGCGACGCATCGCAGCGAGGAGGCCGAGCAACTCGTCGAGGCTTACACGCGCGCGGCGGGCCTGTGGTTCGATCCCGAAGCCGCGCCGCGCTACACGCGCACGATCGAGATCGATCTCGCGCGCATCGGCATGCACGTGGCCGGGCCGCGCCGGCCGCAGGATCTGCTCGATTACACGGCGCTGCCGGCAACGCTCGCGAAGCTCGACTTCACGCCCCCGGCACGCGAAGCGGAGATGCCGCGCCATCCCGTGGCGATCGCGGCCATCACGAGTTGCACGAACACGTCCGATCCCGCGCTGCTGATCGCCGCCGGTCTGGTGGCGCGTAAAGCCCGCGAAAAAGGCCTCACGGTGCCCGCGTGGATCAAGACCTCGCTCGCGCCGGGTTCGCCCGCCGCGGCCGCGTATCTCGCGCGCGCTGGCTTGATCGACGATCTTTCGGCCGTGGGCTTCGATATCGTCGGTTATGGCTGCACGACCTGCATCGGCAATTCGGGGCCGCTAACGGAAAGCGTGCGCGACGCGCAAGCCGGAGGCCGCATCTATCCGGTGGCGGTGCTGTCGGGCAACCGCAATTTCGCGGGCCGTATTCATCCCGATCTCGATCTCGGCTTCATCATGTCGCCGCCGCTCGTGATCGCATTCGCGCTCGCGGGCAACGCGGAGATCGACCTGAGCCGCGAGCCGGTGCAGCGCGCCGCCAATGGCACGCCGGTGTATCTGCGCGATCTGTGGCCCACGCGCGAGGAAGTGGCGGCGTTGGTGGCGCAATCGGCCGATCCCGAGGATTACCCGCGCGCGTTCGCCGTGGCGAGCCGCAATCCCGCGTGGCACGAACTCGCGGCGCCTTCGAGCGCGCGCTTCCCGTGGGGCGCGGCGTCCACGGCGTTGCGCCGGCCGCCGTTCGCGTCGCTCGATCAAGGCAGCCAGCTCGGCCGTTATCGCGCGTATCCGCTGCTCGTGCTCGGCGACGACGTGACGACCGATCACATCTCGCCCGCGAGCGCGATTCCGAAGGACAGCTTCGTCGCGGACTTTCTCGTTTCGCGCGGCGACGATCGCGACGACCTCAACGTGTTCGCCTCGCGGCGCGGCAACTGGGAAGTGATGATGCGCGCGGCGTTCTACAACAAGACGCTCGTGAATCGCCTGAAACCGGGCATGCCGGTCGCGCACACGCTGCATGTACCGAGCGGCGATGTGCTACCGATCCACGAAGCCGCGCAACGCTACGCGCAACATGGCGACGCGGTGGTGTTGATCGCGGGCGAACGCTACGGCACGGGTTCGTCGCGCGACTGGGCCGCGAAAGGGCAGCGTCTGCTCGGTATTCGCGCGGTGCTGGCCGCGAGCTTCGAGCGCATTCATCGTTCGAACCTTATCGGCATGGGTATTCTGCCGTTGCGCTTCGCGCCGGGGACGCACCCGGATAGCCTCGCGATCGGGCCGGGTGATATGCTCGAAGTCGAAGCGGATGCCGCCGCCATCACGCCGCGTTGCGCGGTGCCGGTGCGTATCGTGCGCGCCGACGGCCGTATCGATTCGATCGACGCGCGCGCGGCCGTGGAAACGCAACTCGAATGCACGCTGTTGCGTTCGGGCGGCGTGATTCCGCTGATCCTGCAACAGACGCTCGCGCGCGGAGGCAAAAACCGCTAACGCCGCGCGCGGCGTCAATCGCCGACTGACATGATTGACCGATCCATCGCGACGCAAATTCTCGAACTGATCCGCAACGAAGGGCTCGAAACGGGCGCGCATCTGCCTGCGCAAATGCTCGCCGACCGCTTGCGCGTGTCGCGCTCGCCCGTGAACGAAGCGCTCGCGCTGCTGCACGAAAAAGGCGTGCTCACGCGTGAAAAGAATCGCGGCTTCTTTGTCGCGCGGCCGGTGGTGGCGTCGTTGTCGAACGTGGTGGAAGAACTCGGTCTCGCGGAAACGGACGTGATCACGAGCGTCTATTTCCGCATTGCCGACGATCTGCTCAAAGGCGAATTGCCGAATGAGTTTTCCGAGCAGATGATACGCACGCGTTACGGCCTGACCAGCGCGCAGCTCACGGCTGTGCTCGGGCGCATTGCGCAGGAAGGCTGGGCCGAGCGCAAACCCGGTTACGGCTGGGAGTTTTCGCCCATGCTCACGACGCCGGACAGCCTGCTCAAGTCGTACCGGCTGCGCCTCGCGCTGGAGCCGGCCGCGTTGCTGGAGCCCGGCTACAAGCTCGAACGCAAGGTGCTCGAACGTTGCCGCGAAACGGAAAAGCATCTGCTGGCCGGCGGTATCGAAACCGACACGGCCGATCAGTTGCACGACCGCGGCGTGCGCTTTCACGAGTCGCTCGTGGAGGCGTCGGGCAATACGTTTTTCATCGACACGATCCGGCGCGTGAATCGTGTGCGCCGTTTGCTCTCGTATCGGTCGATGCAGCATCGCGAACGTTATGTCGAACACGCGAAGCAGCATTTGCATGTGCTCGAATTGCTCGAACGCGAGCACAACGAGGAAGCTGCCGAGGAACTGCGCCAGCATTTGCTGCATACGCTCGACGCGCTCTCGCGCATTCGCGAGATTTTCGAACCCTGATCCGCGCGCGCCCGTGCGCGGTCTCAACAGCGAAACCCGATGACCCTCGACTCCGCCCTCGTCCACGCCTTCGCGCCCACGGGCACGCTGCGCGCCTCCATCAATCTCGGCAATCCGATTCTCGCCAACCGCGACACGCAATCAGGCGAGCCGTTCGGCGTTTCCGTCGATCTCGCGCGCGCCTTCGCGGAGCGTCTTGACGTGCCGCTCGAACTCGTGGTGTTCGACGCGGCGGGCAAATCGGTCGAAGCCGTGAGCGACGAGCGCGCCGACTTCGGCTTTTTCGCCGTCGATCCCAAACGCGGGGAAACCATCGCGTTCACCGAGCCGTACGTGCTGATCGAAGGCTTCTATCTCGTGCGCGACGACTCGCCGGTCCGCAGCAATGCCGAAATCGATCAGGCGCACAACCGCGTCGTGGTGGGCAAGGGCAGTGCGTACGATCTCTTTCTCACGCGCGAACTCAAGGCCGCGCAGATCGTGCGTGCGCCTACTTCGCCGGCGGTCGTGCAAACGTTTCTCGACGAAAAACTCGAAGTGGCGGCGGGCGTGAAGCAGCAACTCGAAGCCGATGCCGCGAAGGTGGGCGGCTTGCGATTGCTCGACGAACGCTTCATGGTGATTCGTCAGGCAATGGGCGTGGCGAAAAGCCGGGGCGAGGCGGCGGCGGCCGCGCTGGGCGCATTCGTGGAGGACATGAAGCGCTCGGGCTTTGTTGCCGCCGCGCTCGAGCGTCACGGCATTCGAGGCGCATCGGTAGCGCCATGCCAGGATTGATCGCGCCAGATGCCGGGCAGAGAGGTCCAACGGGGCGCGGTTGACGTTCCCCTCCGATGGATCTTGATTGCCGACACCAGGAGACCTTGGTGGGGTGCGAATTCCGCCTTCAGCTCCGGTTGCGAACGAGTGCCTCGTCCAGTAGCGCCTGGTGAAGACGTTCGGTCTCCGCGTCGACCGGCAGCATGCACTCCAACCGCAGCTCCTGTCCCGCAACGGTTTGCGGCGTCCCGACCGTGGTGACCATCGAGAAGAAACGAAGCGTCTGTCCGTCTTTCATGAGGGCCAGTGGTACCACCGGCGACGTCACCGCCGATTCGAGACCCTTGGGGGTCTTCCAGTCGCCGGGCACGCCGGGATACGCCAGCAAACTCTCGAGCAACGCCGTGGTCTGCTCGTCCACGTGTCTGCCCACCGCCTCGCGGTAGACGCGTTGAATGAGACTGATCGCGAGATTGTTCCAGCCGGAAATATGCGGCCGAAGGCGCGCCGGATCGAATATCGCGTGCAGGATGTTGTTCGGCCCCGGCCAACTCGAAACATCAGTAAAGCAGTTGAAAAGGCGCGGCAAGCCCTCGTTCGTCATGAGAACGTTCCAGTAGCGGTCCATCACCACGGCAGGGTACGGTTCTGCATGATGCAGCATCCGTTTGAGCGCCGTCGTCACGCCCAGCATCGCTTCGTCTTCCCACGTGCCCTCTGCGTAGATCGGTGCGTAGCCCGCCGTGAGCAGCAGACCATTGCGATCCCGCAAAGGAATATCGAGCGACTCGGCGAGATCCAGCAGCATTTGCCGGCTCGGTGAACTCCGTCCACTTTCAATGAAGCTGATATGCCGCTGCGACACGCCGCTCGCGAGCGAGAGGCCGAGTTGCGTCTGGCCGCGCACACCGCGCCAGTATCGGAGCAACTCGCCCGTCGCGAGGCGCGTGTTTCTGGATGCCGGGTTCGCTTCGACCATCGTGACTCGCTCCGTGTGTGAATTGAGAGTGTGCCTCAAATGAATCACACGCCGATTACCCGGCGGGTAATTGAGCCGTGCCCGGCGCGGCGAGAGAATCCCGAGTATCGAAAACGGGAATCAACGTACCGGGAACGTTATGAAACCACCTGTCAGCATCGGAGCGTTGACCGCTCCCGATACCGCGCACACACGCAAGGCAATGGCGCTCGTCGAGCACATTCATTCGCGGCCGATGATGGCACATGTGCATCGCACCTGGTGGTTTGCGGCGTATCTCGGGGAAAAACGCGGCTTGAAGTACGACCCCGAGATCGTCTACCTCGCCTCGCTATATCACGACCTCGGTTTAACGGAGCCGTACGGTGCCGGGCAGCGCTTCGAGGTCGATGGCGCCGACGCCGCGAGCCGCCTCCTGCTCGCAGACGGCTACACCAAAGAGAAGGCCGATCTCGTCTGGGACGGTATCGCGCTGCACTCGAGCGGCGGCATTGCCGACCGCAAGCAGGCGGAAATCGCGCTGATCTATCTGGGCGCGCACGTGGACGTATTCGGTCTGTTTCTGGACGAAATCACACCTTCGTTCGTGGACGACGTGCTGCAACTCTATCCGCGCGACGGATTCAAGCTCGCGTTCCAGCAAGCGATTGCCGAAGTCGCGAGAAAAAAGCCGCAGACGGCGGTCGGCACGGGGCTCGCCGACGTCGCGCGCCGTCACGTGCATGGCTTCGACTGTCCGAATGTTTGCGATCTGATCGACCACGCACCCTTCGAAAGCTAGACGGCTTTTCCGCGCAAGTTCCGGCGATGCATTTTCCACTCGAGGAGCAGCAATATGTCGGCGAAATATAGTGAGTACGAATTCCGCACGCAATCGTGGTTCGATCAGGACGACTTCAAAGGCTTCAATCAGGCGATTCCGATGAAGACGATGGTGATCTGCTGCTTCGACCCGCGCGCCGGCGAAGTGCCGCAGGTCGTCGCGGAACACTTCGGCGACGAAGTCTATCCAGGGCAGAACATCCTCGACGCGCAGGGCAACAAGATCGGTCACACGCGCACGCTGTTCGCCGTGTACTGCGCCGCCGGACGTGCCGCCTCGGCATTGCAGTCGGTGGCGACGATGGACTACCTGTTCAAAGTGCAGAAAGTGGTCGTCGTGCATCACTCGTTCTGCGGCGCCACCGGTTTCCGGCCCGACCAGCTGATCGGCAAGTATCACGATTGCCACCACGCCGACATTTCGACGATGTTCGATCACGACAGTCTCGCGATCATGAACTTCGAGGCGTCGCTGCAACACGACGTGAAACTGCTGCGTGACAGCCCGGCCGTGCCGAAGCACGTTCAGCTATACGGCTTCTTCTACGAGATGAACGGCGGCGATCTGATCGAGGTCGTGCGCGACCTGCCCGCGTAACGGGTTCGCGGTTGCTAAAGAGGACGACGGTTGGGGGCGTCGCGACCGTCAGGCCGAAAGCGGCTCGCGCTGGCCGGAATCGGGCAGCGCGACTTGCACGAGGTTGCGTCCGGCGTGCTTGGCCGCATAGAGCGCCATGTCCGCCGCGCCGATGAGCGCGTCCGGCGAACTCTGTCCCAGACGCATGGCGATGCCGATGCTGATCGTGACGCTGACTCGCTGGTTCTCCACGACGAAGTGCAGGTTTTGCACCGCGTCGCGCAATCGTTCTGCGGTGCGGCTCGCTTCTTCGATGGTCGTGCCCGGCAGCACGACCGCGAATTCCTCGCCGCCGAAGCGGGCGAGCAGGTCGGTGCTGCGCAAGCGAGACGCAAGACATTGCGCGACGTGGCACAGGCACGCGTCGCCGGCAAGATGGCCGTAGCGATCGTTGAATGCCTTGAAGAGATCGATATCCGCGAGCAGCAACGCGCCCGTCGCACCGGGTGCGGTCGCGAGCGCGGCGAGCGTCTCGTCGAGCCTGCGCCGGTTGGCGACGCCGGTCAGCGGGTCCGTGTACGAGAGACCGGTCAGCGTTGCATTTTGAGCGGCGAGTTTCTCGCCGCGCAGGCGTTCCAGCAGTCCGTGCAGATAAATGCGGCGCAAGGCGCGTTCGAACGCATGTCCGCCCACCAGCGCCGGAAGCAACAGCGTGTTCATGAAGCCGATCAGAAACATGGCGTCGCTACGGCTGATTTCCGGGCGGACGAACACGGAGAGCGCGTAGACGCCGAGATTGGCAATGAAGAACGCGGCCGCTTGATGGAAGCGCAGCCGGATGAAGATCAGAACGAAGCTGGCTGGCGGAATTGCAAGAAGAAAGTCGCGCTGCGTGACGGGCCCCGGCTTGGCGGTGACGACCAGAATTGCCGCGAGCGTGCAAACGAGACAGCACGCGAGCAGCGCGATTTCGCGCCGGGCAACCCCCACGCTGTTGCGCAGACCGAAGTGGATGATGGCGAGCGTAAGGAGGCTGGCGCCCACCAACTGGATCGCGACACTCGTCCAGTTGGGATTCTCGATGACGATCAGATTCAGCAAGACGCCGAGGCAGAAATAGCCGCCTACACCCCAAAGCGCGATAAAACGCATTTCCCGCAGCCTTTCGACGGCGATGTCGCGCCAATAGCGGGATTCGAGTGCGGCGGGAAAGGCCAGGCGAAAGCCCGAACGCGTCAACTCCGCCTCGGCCAAAACGTCGAGACGAGGTGCGGGTTGCTCGTGACCAGCACCGGAGTGCTCCATTCCTTCCACCCTGTTATGCACGGCCCGCCAGAATACTACAACGAGGCGCGGGCATAGACAGACATTGGCGTGTTGCCTGCACGAGGGCGCTTCGTCGTCGGATCCACGGATAAGACGGCGAAGCGCGGTTGAATGCGCCGCTGAATACTCTCTCTCAAACGACCGCGCGTTTCGAGGAGCGCTCCGGCCGATGGGTAACTTGCTAATATTCGGGTCATTCGGATTCTTGCCTGGCGCACCCTCATGTTCGACCTCGAAAGTTTCGTCCCTTACCGCATTACCGTCCTTGCGTCGCACATCGCGGTGACGTTTGCGCAGCAGCACGCGGAGCGCTTCGGCCTTTCCATTCCGGAGTGGCGCGTGGTGGCCGTGCTCGGGCGCTATGGCGAGCTATCGTCGGGTGAAGTCATGGAGCGCACCAGCATGGACAAGGCCAAAGTCAGCCGCGCGGTGACGAGAATGTCGGCGATGAAACTGATCTCGCGCTCCGACAACGTCAACGACATGCGCAGCAACCGCCTGAAACTCACGCGCAAAGGCCAGCAGATTCACGATCAGATCACCCCGATCGCCACGAATCTCGAACGCGAATTGCTCGACGTCCTCACCGAGAGCGAACGCGAAGTCTTCGTGAATGCGCTGACGAAACTCGACAAGAAAGTGATTGAAATGAGCGCGGGCGATCTGGGCGGCAACGCTCACGTTTGAGCGAGCGGGGAAGCGGACTTCTCGGGAATTTCCCTGGCGGGATCGCTTTCGTCTTTACAGGCGCGCGCCGGATAAATTAGTATCGTCTCAAATGAAACAAATTGGAGACGACCCGATGAGTACCCTTGCCAGCCCCATTTACGACGCTTCCCCCGACATCCGGCAGGCCGCGCAGCGCATGAGCGCCCAGCCCATCACGCCTTCGATCGGTGCCGAAGTCAGCGGTGTGCGCCTGGGTGCCGGGCTCGACGACCACGACATCGCCGCGCTGCGCGCCTTGCTGGTGCGCCATAAGGTGCTGGTGTTCCGCGACCAGGACATCGCGCCGGCCGACCATGTGGCGTTTGCGCGCCGCTTCGGCCCGCTGGAGATCCATCCGGTGTTTCCGCATCATGCCGATCACCCGGAACTCGTGCTGCTGGGCGGCGACGGCAGCCATCCCGCGCGCGAAAACATCTATCACAGCGACGTGAGCTGGCGCGAAATTCCTTCGCTCGGGTCGATCCTGCGCTGCGTGGAATGCCCGCCGAGCGGCGGCGACACGCTGTGGGTGAACATGGCGCTCGCGTACGAGGGTTTGCCCGCCGCGATCCGTGAGGCAATCGACAATCTGCATGCCGTGCACGACATGCTGCCCGGCTTCATCGACCGCATTGCCGTTGAAAAGCGCTGCGCCATTCGCGCCGAATTTCCGCCGGTGGTGCATCCGGTCGTTCGCGTGCATCCCGAATCGGGCGAGAAGATTCTCTACGTCAACGAAGGCTTCACGACGCATCTGCTGAACTTTACGGAGTCCGTAGCGTTTCGCGGCATGCCGGAATTCGCCACGGGCGCGCGGGCCTTGCTCGACTATCTGTTCGATCAGGCGCGCCGCCCGGAATACCAGATGCGCTTGCGCTGGCAGAAGAACACGGTTGTCTTCTGGGACAACCGCGCGACCCAGCACTACGCCATCCAGGACTATTTCCCGGCCGTGCGGCGCATGATGCGCGCGACCATCACGGGCGAGCGTCCCTAACGGGCGTCCCTGACGTACCACGACCACGCGCTGCCGGCAACGGCACCCGCCATTCGAGCATCGAGGTCATCATGTCGGAACGCTCTTTGCGCCGCTCGCCGGCGCTCATCATCGCGCTGCTGTTCGTTTTCATGCTGATCAATTTCGCCGACAAAGCGGCACTCGGCCTCGTCGCCGTGCCGCTCATGCGCGATCTGCAGCTTTCGCCGAATCAATTCGGCCTCGTGGCCGGTTCGTTCTTCGCGCTGTTCGCGCTCTCAGGTATCGGCTTCGGGTTCGCGGCCAACCGCATTGCCTCGAAGCCGCTTATTTTGCTGCTCGCGTTCATCTGGGCCATCGCGCAGTTTCCGCTGGCGATCGGCGCAATCTCGCTGCCGGTGCTGATCGCCTGCCGCGTGGTGCTGGGGGCGGGGGAAGGGCCGGCGTATCCGCTCGCGCTGCATGCCTGCTACAAGTGGGTGCCCGACCATCGCCGCAACGTGCCCACGGCGATCATCATGCAGGGCGGGCAGGTCGGCATGCTCATCGCGGGGCCGGTCGTCACCGCGCTCACGATCCACTTCGGCTGGCGCACGGCGTTCCTCGCGCTCGGTTGCGCGAGCGTCGTGTGGCTGGTGCTCTGGCAACTGTTCGCCGCCGAAGGTCCGCTCGACGAACCCGCGCTCGCGCAGGGCTCGCGTGCCGCTGCGCCGGTGGCGTCGCTGCCGTACCGGCGCCTGCTGCTCGATCCAACCTACCTCGGCAACGTGGTCGTGTACTGGAGCGCGTACTGGGTGGTCGCCCTGATCTTCACGTGGATTCCCGCGTATTTGCAGAAGGGTTTGCACTTCGGCGCGTCGGAAAGCGGCTGGATGTTTTCGCTCTTCATCGCGATCAACATTCCCATCATTTTGCTGGGCTCGTGGATTTCGGAGACGATGCTCCGGCGCGGCGTAGGCTCCCGCGTGTCGCGCGGCGTGCTCACCGCGGGCTGCACGCTCGCGGGCGCACTGCTGATCGTGATCGCGCTGCGCTTCGGACTGGACCGCATGACGCGCACGGTGTTGCTCGCAGTCGGCTGCAGCCTGCCGCAGATCACCTTCGTGCTGTGCTCGGCGGTGACGGGCGAGATCACGCCCGCCCGGCAACGCGGCGCGGCGCTGGCGATCGCCAATTCACTCGCCACCACGGCCGGATTGATCGCGCCGATCAGCATGGGCCGCTTCGTTTCGGCGACGGAAGGCATCGTTGGCTACGAGAACGGCCTGATGTTTGCGGCAGGCGTGCTCGCCGTCGGCGGCGTGGTGAGCCTTGTCGCCGTGAATCCGGCACGAAGCCGCGCTCGCCTCGAACTCGCGCAGACCGCAGGCACCGCAACGCACTCCGATACCCCGCACCCTCAGGCTCTCCAATGAACACCTTCCTCAACACCGTCAACCGCGAGCCGGTTCCCGCGCAAGATACGTTCGAATCCGTCAATCCCGCTACCGGCGAAGCCATCGGCCGCGTGCCGATGTCGAGCGACGCCCAGGTGGACGAGGCCGTCGCCGCCGCACGCGCCGCGCAACCGGCGTGGGCGGCGCTGGGCGACGCCGCCCGCAGCGAAGCATTGCTGCGCGTGGCCGATGTCCTCAAGGAGCACGCCGAGCCGCTCGCGCGGTGGATTACCCGCGAGCAGGGCAAGCCGCTCGGCGGCGTGGGTCCGGACCAGATTCCGGGTTCGCGCTTCGAGATGTGGGGTTGCGAAGTGTGGACGCGCGTGCCCGCGAGCCTCTCGCTGGCGCCCGAAGTCGTGTTCGAGGACGCCACGCGCCGCGACACGATGCATCGCCAGCCTTATGGCGTGATCGCCGCGGTCGCGCCGTGGAACTGGCCCCTGTTGATCGCGATCTGGCAAATCGTTCCGGCGCTCAAGGCGGGCAACACCGTGGTGATCAAGCCGTCGGAGTACACGAGTATCGGGACGCTGGAGATGGTGAGGCTGATGGCCCAGGTCTTGCCGCCCGGCGTGCTCAACAGCGTGAGCGGCGATGGCCGCGTCGGCGCCTGCCTCACCGCGCACGACGACATCGACAAGATTCTGTTCACGGGCTCCACGGCGACCGGCGCGCGGATCTCCGCCGCGGCCGCGCAGAAGCTCACGCCCGCGACCATGGAACTAGGCGGCAACGACGCCGCCATCGTGCTGCCGGACGCGGACCCGAAAGTGATTGCCATGAAGCTCTTCTGGGGCGCGTTTCTCAACATGGGGCAGACCTGCGCCTGCGCGAAGCGGCTCTATGTGCCCGACGCGCTGCACGACGCCATCGTCGACGAGTTGCGCGCGATCGCCCTCGCGATGCCGATGGGCGATGGCCTGGCGCTGGGCGTGGCGATCGGGCCGATCCAGAACCGCGCGCAATACGACAAAGTGGTCGCGCTGGTGGAAGACGCGCGCGCGAACGGCGCGACGATCGAATGCGGCGGCGCGCCGCGCGATGGCGCCGGTTACTTCTATCCGGTCACGCTAGTGACGGGCCTGAGCGACGGCGCGCGCCTCGTCGACGAAGAGCAGTTCGGCCCGGTGCTGCCGATTATTCGCTATCGCGACGTGGACGATGCCGTTGCCCGCGCCAATCGCCTGAGTGTGGGGCTGGGCGCGTCGGTGTGGTCGTCGGATATCGGCAAGGCCGAGGCGGTCGCGGCGCGGATTCGCGCCGGGACGGTCTGGATCAACCAGCACGGTGCGATTCATCCCATGGTGCCGTTCGGCGGCACGGGACACTCGGGCTGGGGCGTCGAGTTCGGCACGGAAGGATTGAAGGCGATGACGCAGCCGCATGTGATCAGCGTGATGAAGACGTGACGGCAATCTCCCGATAACGGAATGCGTCGATCGACCAGGAGGTCGGCCCCGACACGCTCGCGTCCATGCCGTTCCACGGCGGGCTGCTCGACTATCCGGCGGCGAAGGTCCGGCACGGGTAATCGTTCGCCCGCTTCGTTAGAACCGCGTGCGCAACGCGACGCGCACGCCAACCTGATTGACCGACGTGGACGCGCCCACGTCGGTGGCCAGGTTCAAGGCAGGCAGCAAGGCCGGCTGGAACCGGTCATTGAAGGCGTGGGCGTAGAAGACGCCGGTTTGAATGTCGGTGCGACGGGAAAGCAGGTAGTCGCCCGTGAGATTGAACTGTCCGGAGCCCTTTCCTTCGACTCGCGTGAGCGAGACGCCGGGCGTCAGCAAAAACGTAGGCGTTAGCGCCGCGCGCACACCGAAGTCGGTGCCCTGAATGGACTGATGCAGGCCGCCTTTGATGCCGTTGTAATAGCTCGCGTTGATGTTGCCGTACACGGTGAAGCGATCGAAAGCGTAGCGCGCGCCCAGTCCCATGGCCCGCGAATCGCTGGCGCCGAACAGGTTCTGCGAGATGCTGGCGCCGGTGCCGTTCGACTTTGTGAAGGCGAAATCGATGCCGAGTCGCCCGCGGTGGTATCGCGCGCCTGCGCTGACGGTGCGCGGAGAACCGCTCGTTCCGTTGAACGCGCCCACCGCATTGCTGAATCCGTACATCAAGCCCACGCGCAAACCGGCGAATGCCGCGCTTTCCCACGAGACCGCGTTGTTGACCCACTCGCCGGCGATGCGGTCGGCGTCGTTGTATTGACCCGCCCACAGCGACTGATATTCCATGTTGGAGTCGGCGAACAGATACGGCGACATGAAGTCGTACTGGCGGCCGAGTTTGAGCGTGCCATAGGGTGAACTGATACCCACGTAAGCCCAGCGGCCGAACATGAGGCCGCCCGATGCCGTACCCGTCGTCGAATTGAAGCCCGCTTCGAGCTGGTAAATGGCCGCATAGCCGCCGCCCAGAGTTTCCGTGCCTTTGAAACCAAACCGGTTCGCGGAATCCCAGCCGCTTTCCATGAAAAGGTTCGAATGGCCGGCCTGATTGTTGATGTAGGCAACCCCCGTGTCGATGATCCCGTAAAGGGTGTTGCTGCTCTGCGCGAACGAGGAAACGGCGGACGATGCCAATGCGCAGGCGAGAAGTGTTTTCTTCATGTTGTTCAGGATGCCGAAGCGTTATTGTCGAGATCGGTGGGGAATGCCGAAGGCCGGCGCCGGGCGAGGCCGGCGTCGTGCGATCAGCGTGCTACGTCGTTGCTGTACGGATAGAAGGACGACAGCTCGAGGTTGGCGTACGCGAGACCTTCGAGTCGCGTGGTGCCGAGAAACGCCTCGTCGGGCTCGGTGATGACGATCGTTTTCGCGAAGCCGCTGTCGTCGAAGCCGCGCCGGAAGTGAACCCGCGACTTGATGGCGAACACCTTGTAGGCGTTGATGTCCACGCCGAACTGCGCGAGTTCCGCGGGCTCCATCACCTGGGTGAGGTAGCGGCTGATCACGAGCAGGTTGTTGTCTCCGAAGCGGATCGTCGCAAACGGCAGTTTCCCGGCGTCTTTCGTCTGCAACCCGGGAACGGTGACGAGCGTGCCGCGCACCACGCGCGGCTGCCCGGCGGAGGCGTCCACCCGGCCGCCGACCTCGATCTCCACCGCGTCACCCGAGGCCGCATGTTTTGCTTGCAGCGCGTCGAGCGCGGAGGCATCCGTCACGGTGGCGATGACCGTATCGGGCAGCGCTTGCTGGATGATCTGGTCGAGTACCCAGGTGGCGTAGCCGGAACGGTCGCTATGGTCCGCGATGACGACCGGGAACGCTCCCCGCTGACAGGCCGACGCGGCGGCCGCTACCGCGTCGCTGACCGGCACGATTTCGGTCGAATTCAGCAACGCGTCTTTCTGGCGCCAGATGGCCTGCGACATGTCCTCGACGACTTCCGCGGCGAGCGCGGGATTCCCGTTCGTCGTCACCTGCACGAACATGCCGGCGTCGGGCACGTCCGACCAAGGGAAGCCGAAGAAGACGTTCACGTAGACGTCGGGCTCGCGCGCCTCCCAGGTCAGGGCGCGATTGATCAGCGACATCCAGGCCGCGCTTCCCGTCCACTGGAGCACCGTCGGCGAGATGAGCGGCACTTTGCGCGACGCATGGGCCGGTGTGAAGTCGCCACGGATGCAGCGAATCAGGTTGCGCGCCGCGCGCGTGCCCTGCAGGTAGGCGTCGTAGTGCGGATAGTATTTGACGGTGAAGGCAAGGTTGGCCGAAGCGAGGAAGGCTTCGTCTTCGTTGCCATGAGGGTCGAAGGTGGCGGCGATAAACGCGGCCTGGCCGACGGCTTCCCGCACCCGGCGCGCAATCTCGGCTTCCGGGCGAGCCACGCCGGTCACGCCCATCGCGCCGTGCAGCGCGAGATACACGCCATCGAACGGTCCTTGCGCGCGAAGCGCCTCGACCATCTTGCCGAGGAAATGGTCGAACGCTTCGGTGGTGATCCATCCCGAGCCGATGCCCGTTTTGGGTTGCAGCGGCGATTCGATGCCCACCAGCTCGACGTCGGCGTGCTCGCGGGCCGCCTTGACGAAGCCGCCCATGTACGACTTGGCGTCGATGCTCAGGAGGGCTTCGCCTTTAGCGGGCGAGCCTTCGTAAATGAAGTCGTCGAGCGTGGTCGGATTGGACAGAAACGTGACGGTCTCGTGCACGAAATGAAGTACGGCAATTTTCAAGAACTGACTCCTGCAATGGAATGAGGGACCCGGCCCAAAGCGAAAAGGCCGGCGTCGCGGTGCGGCTTCACGCGGTGCGCTCGCCGTCGCGCCATGTCACGGCCACGAGGAACGCGCCGGCGCCGGCCGCGACCAGAAACAGCATGGCGGGGACGAACGAACCCGCGTAATGCGCAACCAGAAGTCCCATCACGGCCGGCGAGATGGACGCCGCCAGTTGGCCGCCGAAATTCACGACGCCCGAAGCGGAGCCGATCATCCCGTCGGGCAGGCGCTTGAGCGGGATCGCGAACACGGTGCCGTAGACGAAGGTGTAGCTCATCATGCAGAGCGTCCAGCAGGTCAGCAGCGTCCAGAGTTGCGAACAGGTGACCATGAGCGCCATGAACACCATCATCGAAAACGCACCGCCCGCGAGGAAGCGCCGCTCGTGTTTTTGCCCATGGCGGTCGAGCAACCAGCCAACGACATTCAGACAAACGAAGCTGCAGAGATAGGGCAGGGAGGACGCGAGGCCCGCCGCCATGAGGTTGACGTGTTTCGTCTTCACCAGATACGTGGGCATCCACGACATCAACCCGACCATCACGAGATTGCTGAAGAAAAAGATCAGCGCCGTTCGCCGCATGATGGGCGTGCGCAGGAGCGCCTTGACGCCCGGCCGCGTTTGCCGGGTGCCCGCGGCCTGCACGGGCGGCTTTTTGACGACGAGCCAGAGCACGATCGCCATCGCGACGCCGACCGCGCCCAGCACGTGATAGGCGAAGCGCCAGCCGTGCGAGTGGATCATCGTGGCGATCCATCCGGAACCCACGGCGCTGCCGAGAAAGGCCGCACCGATGACGAGGCTCTTCGGTTTCGCGCGTTCGCTCTTGCGGTACGCCTCCGCAATGGTGACCGTGCTGGCGGGTGCGAAACCGCCTTCGCCAATGCCGAAGAGCGCACGTATCGCGATCAGGGAGCCGAGCGACCAGGCCATGCCGGTCAGCGCCGTGAACACCGACCACGACGCGACGCAGAACACCAGGACGCGTCGCGAGCCGATGCGGTCGGAGAGCCAGCCGGCCAGCAGATTCATGACCGCGTACGTGACGTAAAACGCACTCAGCACGAGGCCGGTCTCACGGGAGTCCAGGGAGAATTCCTGGGTCATCGGGACGATGGAAATACTCATCGCGATGCGGTCGGCATTGGCCAAAACCCACGCAGCCAAAAGGACGATCAGCAGGATGATCTTGCGCGGTTTCGAGTAATGCGTGACCGGTTCGCTTTCCTGCGCCAGCGGCGATTCGTGTTTTTCCAGGCGGCTGGCCGTCATGCTCGGGCTGGCTTGCGTATCGAGTGAGTTGTTCATGGCGTTTCGGGCGATAGCGTTGACGGATGGCTGAATGCCTGCTCGGCGAGGCGCGCGGCGAGAACGTCGGCGGCATCGACCACGGCGCCCGCGGCGTACTGGCCCGGATGGATGACGAGGCCGAGTTCCGTGCATCCCAGCACGACACAATCGGCTTCCCGCAAGGCGCAGGCGACGGCGGCTTCGAGCGTCCGGGTCGCGGCCGGCAACGCGCCGGCCTTGATCTGGAAGATCGCCTCGTGGACCTGCTGCATTTCACGGGGCGACCGTTCGATCACGCCGAGTCCCGCTTCGACCAGCGCACGGCGATACAGGCCGCTCTCCTGCGTGGCGGTGGTCGCGAGCACGGCGGCGGTTTTCGCGCCCGTTCGCCGCACGGTGGCCGCCGCTTCGCGTGCGATATGCACGAGCGTCATGTCGGGGAACAGGCGCTCCATGTCTTCGTGCCAGAGGTGCGCGGTGTTGCAGGCAATGCCGCACAGCCGCGCGCCCGCCGCCCGGGCCGTGCCGAGCGCCGCCACGAGTGCCGGCACCGGCGAGTCGCCCATGCCCTGGAAGGCGGCCGTGCGATCGGGGACGCAATACTGGATGAGGACATGCGGCGGATAACTCTGGTCCGTGACGGGAACGCCGCGCCGGGCCATTTCCTCGCGGCAGGCGGTCAGGAACCGCGACGTCATGTCGACGCCCGCTTCGGGTCCCATGCCCCCGATGATAGCCACCGCGCTCGTGGGCGCGGGACGTGGCGCGCGCTGGGCGGCAACCGTGGTCTGATTGAACATGCTATTTCCATCACAAATCGATTTGCGCATGGTACGGTTGCCAAAAATCCCCTCATAATGACCATTTTCAATGTCAGGATGAGTTTTTCGCATGAAGCGATCGATCGGCAGAAGCATTCCTTCCAGCGATTCCCTCATCATCTTCGACGCCTGCGTGCGCTTCATGAACTTCACTCAGGCGGGCAATTCCGTGGGGCTGACGCAAAGCGCCGTGAGCCGGCAGGTACTCGACCTCGAGCAATTCCTGAACGTCGCGCTTTTCGAGCGATCCGGCCGCCATCTGACGTTGACGGCGTCGGGCAAGGAGTATTGGGAGAAGATCGCGCCGCTGCTGGACGAACTGGAGGCGGCCACGGTGCGTACGCAGATGCGTCACACGCTGCGTAACACCTTGAATTTGTCGGTGGCCGGCAGTTTCTGTAATCGGTGGCTCATTCCCAATCTGCCGAACTTCGTCAAGGAGCATCCCGGCATTCTCGTGAACGTCACGTCTCGCGTGGGTCACATCGATCTTTCGCGCACGCAGTTCGACGCGGCCATCATCAATTCCCCCACACGACCGCCGGGCACGCAGATGACGAAACTCTTCCCGCTCTCGCTCGCGGCGTTTTGCGCGCCGTCGCTATTGAACGAGCGCGCGACGCTTTCCGCGAAGGACATTGCCGCCTTGCCGCTGCTGCATCTGAAAGAAATGCCGGAGGCATGGAGCGAGTATCTGGCGGCGCTGGGGTTACAGAACGTCAAGGTCGAAGCCGCCAGTTATTACTCGCTGCTGCTGTTGAGTTGCGAGGCCGCGCTGGCCGGCCTGGGTGTCGCGCTGCTGCCGCCGGAATTCGTGACCGAAGACGTGAGGACGGGGCGGCTGGTGCGCTTATCGCCCATGACGATTCCCACGAAATTTTCTTATTGGTTTACGTGGCAGGCGACCGAAGAGCGCTCGGACGCGTTGATCGCGTTCCGGCATTGGCTCGAAGCGCGTTGTCAGTGAAGGGCGTGGCTCGCCTGGCGAAAACCTGCCGTGGGCGCCTGAGATGCGTTCGGGCTACGGCATCTTTTGCACCCAGCGGGAACGCCACGCCGGCGCTTCGAAAGGCTCCGAAAAGTACTGGGTTTCGTGCGTCACCCTGCCGTGGCGGAACTCCATGATGCTGACCGTGAACGCGTCACGGTCGCCGTAGGTAATGGTGTATTCGGTGATCCACAGGTTGCCGGCGCCCTGCATCCGTCTTACCCCGAAACCCGATGGCCGGGCGGGATGCGCGCTGCGCAGCGCCTGCAGATTCGCGCGGCCGAGAATGCGTTCGCCCGATTGCGGATAGTCGCAAATCACGTCTTCGGCGTAGATCTGGTGCTCCGCTTCCAGGTCGCCCGCCGCCGACGCCCGCCAGTGCGCCTCGAGCGCGTCGAGTATGGCTTGATCTTGCATGGTAGGTCTCCGAACGTAAGCAATCGCAGGCGTATTTCCGGCTCGGGAATACCGGTTCACTGCTATTCGACTGCGAGGCGTGCGCTGCGTCAACTGCGTGGCGCAGCCATGCCGAAATATCGCAAATCGTCAGGATCGCGAAATAAATTGCCCGCGTTTTCGCAAGGTGACGTGACGCCATATTCTCGAAAGCGGACTTCCGCCAAGCAACGACCCCCCCGGTCGCCTGGTATCCCCAGCGAGTCCCGCGCTCCTTCAGCACGAATCGTCGAATATGGGGTTTACCCTTATTGCGATGACTTTTTTCGCGGAAAATTATGATGCATCAAATACGTAACATCATCCCAACAGCAGAGGACTCGTTATGCGGTCGACCTGGTGCAGGAAGCTTTGGGCAATACTCAGTCTCTCCTCGGTGGCGGCGCTCGCGCAGGCGCAAAGCACATGGCCGCCGTTCAACGTGGAAAGCGTGCAGGGCGGCAAGGCCACTGCCACGCAGATCACGCCGCTCACGAAAGCGAGCCGCAAATGGAAGCTTTGCGTGCTCATCCCGCATCTGAAAGACAGCTACTGGAGCGCCGTGGATTACGGCGTGATCAGCGAGGCGCGCCGCATTGGCGTTTCGGCGACCATCCTCCAGGCGGGCGGCTACGACAAGTTGCCGGTGCAGGTCTCGCAGTTCGACGACTGCCTCGCCTCGGGCGCTGACGCCATTGTCGTCGCCCCCATTTCCGAAGCCGGCCTGACCGCGAAGTTCAAGCAGAGCCAGGCGAAGGGCATTCCCACGGTGGTCTTCATCAATCCGGTCGACAGCGCGCCGGTCACGTCGAAAATCTTCGTCGATTTCCAGACCAAGGGCGCGCTCACGGGCACCTATCTCAAGAACGCGCTGGGCGCGGCGGGCGGTCAGGTCGTGGCGTTTCCCGGTCCGCAGGGTTCCGGCTGGGCGGAGAGCTATCTGAAGGGCTTCCAGTCGTCGATGAACGGCGGCAAGGTCAAGGTCCTCGACGTGAAATTCGGCGAAGCGGGCGTGCCGGAACAACTGCATCTGGTCGAAGACGCGTTGCAGACGTATTCGGGCGTCAACGCGGTCTGGGGCGCGGCGCCCGCTGCCGAAGCCGCGGTCGGCGCGGTGTCGGAGGCCGGCTTGAACAAGGTGACGATCGTCTCGTCGTACGAGAACCAGGCCATGCTCGATCTCTTGCGCAGCGGCAAGATCGCGGCGTTCGCCACCGAATTTCCGACCATGCAGGCGCGCGCCGCCGTCGATCTCGCGGTGCGCGCGCTCGAAAAGCAGCCGGTCGCGCCGCAATACCGTGTCGTGCCGAAGATGGTGACGCGCGAAAGCGTTGCGCAGATCGACACCACGCAGATTCTCGCGCCCGCGAACTGGCGGCCCGTGTTCGAGCAGAAGTAAGCGTCGCGACGAAGGTGGCGGTGAGCGCCGTGCGCGGCGCTTCACGGCAACACCCCATTCGGCGGCGATCCGTAACGGAACCCGGACGGACTCATCATGGCGGAAACTTTGTTGCGGCTGACCGGCGTAAGCAAGCGCTTTCCTGGCGTGCGTGCGCTGAGCAGCGTCGATTTCGATCTGCGCGCCGGCGAGGTTCACGTGCTGTTCGGCGAGAACGGCGCGGGCAAGTCCACGCTCATCAACGTGATCACGGGCATTCTCGTGCCGGAGGAAGGGCGCATCGAGATCGATGGTCAGGTCCATGCCGATCTCACGCCGCACGCGGCGCGCGAAGCGGGCGTTTCGGCGGTGTTCCAGGAGTTCAGTCTGGTCGCGAGCCTCGACGTGCTCGACAACCTGTTTCTCGGCCGCGAGCTGACGCGCTTCGGCCGCGTCGACCGCAAGCGGATGGCCGCGCTCGCCACGCAATGCATGCGCGAACTGGGCTTCGAACTCGACCTGCACGCGCTCGTCGGCACGCTGTCGCGCGCAGAGCAGCAGATGACCGAGATCACCAAGGCGGTGCTGCAAAAGAGCCGCATCCTGATTCTCGACGAACCCACGGCGTCGCTCACCGACGCCGAAGCCGACCGTCTGCTCGCGCTCGTGAAGTCGCTGCGCGCGCGGGGCGTCGGCATCATCTACGTCTCGCACCGGATGCGCGAGATTCGCGCGCTGGCCGATCGCGTGACCGTGCTGCGGTCCGGCTCGCGCGTGGGCGTGGTCGAAGCCGCTGCCGTTTCGGAAGCGCGTCTCGTCGAAATGATGACGGGCCGCAGCGTGGACGCGTGGCCCGCCATTTCGCACCGGCCCGGCGCGGTGCGGTTGCGCGTCGACCGGCTGGCGAGCCGCGACGGCAAGCTCGCGGAGATGTCGCTGGTCGCGCACGCGGGCGAGATCGTCGGCATCGCGGGGCTGGTCGGGTGCGGCAAGGAAGCGCTCGGGCGTTGCCTGTTCGGGCTGGCACCGATCGCGCGCGGCGAAGTGCAACTCGACGGCCGTGCCGTGCAGCCGCGCAGCCCGCGCCAGATGCTGCGCGAAAAGCTCTGTTATTTTCCCGCCGATCGCGGCGCGGAAGGTCTCGCGCTCGAACGCAGCGTGCGCGAGAACGGCAGCATGGCCGCGCTCGATCTCGCGGCGTTCAACCGGCGCGGCGTGATGCGGCCGCGCGACGAACAGCGGCGCACGCTCGCGGCGATGGAGCGGCTGGGCCTGCGTCCGCTCGACACCGAAGTGGCTGTGCGCACACTCTCCGGCGGCAACCGGCAGAAGGTGATGCTGGCGCGCGGCCTGCTGCGCGACGTGGACGTGTACGTATTCGACGAACCGACGGTCGGCATTGACGTGGGCGCGAAGGCCGAGGTGTATCGCCTCATCGCGCAACTGGTCGAGCGGGGCGCGTGCATCGTGCTGATCTCGTCCGATCTCGCCGAAGTCGTGCATCTCAGCCATCGCATTTACGTGCTGCACGAAGGGCGGCCCGTTGCCGAACTCGACGCCGAGCATCGCACCGAAGCCAACGTGCTGGAAGCCTTCTTCGGCAAGCGCGCCGCGCCCGCGCCACGCGTGACGGGCCATGACACCGGCGCCGAAGTCGACGCTCAAGCCGCTGCGCAAACGCCGCGCAATTCGTTCACCGACACCTTCACCTCGAGGCAGGCTTCATGAACGTGCACAAACTGTCGTTGCCCGCGCGTGCCGGCGCGCCGCGATTCGCGTGGCGCAACCTCGTCGTGCCGGCGCTGATCGTCGTGCTGTGCGTGGCGATGGCCGTGTGGGAGCCGCGCTTTTTCAGCCGCTTCAATCTCGTGAATCTTGCGCGTAACTTCGCGATGCTCGCGCTCGTCTCGGTCGGGCAGATGCTCGTGATGGTGGTGGGCGGCATCGACCTTTCGCTCGGCGCCGTGGTCGCGCTGGCTTCGGTGGCGAGCGCGCTGACGATGACGGGCGTGCCCGCCCTCTGGCCCGACGCGAGCCCGCTCGCGCTCGTCGTGATCGGCACGCTCGCCGCGCTGCTCGCGGGCGCCGCGGTGGGCGCCGCCAACGGCGCGATCGTCGCGTGGCTCAAGGTGCCGCCGTTCATTTCCACTATCGGCGTGATGTCGATGGTGGGCGGCGCGGCGCTCTACATCTCGAACGGCGTACCGATCTACGGCGTGCCCGATCTGCTCACCGACGCCGTCGGCCGTGCCTTGCTGTTCGGCGTGCCCGTGATCGTGTGGATCTGCCTCGCGGTGGTGCTCGCGATCGGCTACGTGATGACGCAGCGGCCGCTCGGGCGTCATCTTTATGCAGTCGGCGGCCGTCCGGAAGCCGCGCGCGCGTCCGGCATTCCCATGACGCGGCTGTTGCTGCTCGCCTACACGACGGCGGGCGTGCTGGCGGCGCTCTACGGCGTGCTGGTCACGGCACGCATCGGCTCGGGGCAAGCGACGCTCGGCAACACCACGGCGATCGAATCCATCGCGGCGGCCGTGGTGGGCGGTGTGTCGCTGCAAGGCGGCAGCGGGCGCGTGGGCCGCGTGGTGGCGGCGGCGCTGTTTCTGGCCGTGGTGTCGAACGCGCTGAACATGGCGCGCATCGACAGCAAATGGCAAACGCTCGCGCTCGGCGTGGTGGTGATCGTCGCCATGTTGATCGACGTGAAGACTTCCGGGAAAGCGAAATGACGACCTCGACGACTCCTCCGGCACGCTCCGCCGCTCGCGTGCGTCTCTATGCGCCCGCGCGCCGCGAACGTCTCACGCTCGCCGCGGCGACCGTGGCGCTGCTGCTCGTGCTCGGCGCGCTGCAACCGAACGTGCTGAGCCTCGGCAATCTCGAGAACATCCTCGTTCAGGCTTCCTACATGATGGTGTTCGCGACCGCGCAGGCCATCGTGATTCTCACGCGCGGGCTCGATCTCTCGCTGGGCGTGACGGTGTCGCTCGCGAGCGTGTGCGCCGCACTGGCAATGACCCATTTCGCCGATCACGCCGTTGCCGCGCCCGCGCTGGGCGTGGCGGCGGGTTTGGGCGCGGCGCTGGCGGTCGGTCTGTTCAACGGCGTATGCATTGCGTGGACGCGTATCAGTCCGTTCGTCGTCACGCTCGGCACCATGAACATCGTGCTCACGCTCAGCTCGACGGTGAGCGGCGGCTTTCCTGTGGCGCCGTTGCCCGCGGGTTTCGCCGCGCTCGCCACGGCGCAGGTGGCAGGCGTGCCGGTGCAATTGCCGATCGTGGCGGTCACGCTCGGCGCGCTGGCCTGGCTCATGAGCCGTACCGTGTTCGGGCGCTCGCTCACGCTGATCGGCGCGAATCCGGCGGCGGCGCGCGTGGCGGGCGTGCGCGTCAAGCTCACGTTGCTGCTCGGCTATCTGCTGTGCGGCGCGCTGGTCGCGATCGGCGCGTTGCTGCTCACGGCGCGCACGGGTTCCGGCGAGCCGAACCTGGGCGGCAATCTCGCGCTGCAGTCGATCGCCGCGGCCGTGCTCGGCGGCATTCGTCTGCAAGGCGGCGAGGGCGACGTGCTCGCGCCGGTGCTGGGTGCGCTGTTCGTCACGATACTCGGCAACGGCATGGACCTGCTGCATCTGAACGGCTTTCTTCAACAGATTCTGCTGGGCGCGATCATCGTTGCGGCGCTCGGTCTCGACCGGTTTCGCGCGCATGCCCGCCTCGGAGCCTTCCTTCAACGTTTCATTCGGCGCACGCAATCATGACCTATCAGGTTTGCATCGACATCGGCGGCACGTTCACGGATTGCCTCGTCTCGGACAGCACGGGTGAGATCAACATCTTCAAGTCCCCGACCACGCCCGGCGAGTTCCACAAGGGCTTCATCAACGTGCTGCATGTCGCGGCCGAAGGCTACGGTCTCGCGCCGCGCGACTTCATCGCACAGATCAAGCTGATCGTGCACGGCTCGACGGTGTCGACCAACGCGCTCGTGGAGCGCAAGGTGGCGACGGCCGGTTTGATCCTCAACGAAGGCCACGCCGACATCCTCACGCTGCGCGAAGGACCGCGCAAAGGCGCGTTCGAATGGCGGCTCGATTATCCCGAACCGTATATTCCGCGGCGTCTCACGCGCACCGTGCGCGGCCGTATCGACGCGCGCGGGCGCGAACTCGAAGCACTCGACGAGGACGGCATTCGCGCCGCCGCCGGCTACCTGCGTCAGGCGGGCGCGCAGGCCGTGGCGGTGGGGCTGCTGTGGTCGGTGGTGAATCCGGCGCACGAGCGGCGCGCGCGCGAATTGATCCACGAAGTCTGGCCCGACGTGCCCGTGACGCTGAGCCACGAGGTGAGTTCCGTGCCGCGCGAATACCGCCGCGTGGTGGCGGCGGCGATCGATGCCTCGATCAATCCGATCATCCGCAAATATGTGGGCGAACTGCAAACGGCGCTGGGCGCGAGCGGTTTTGTCGGCGAACTGCTGCTCGCCAACTGCGTGGGCGGCATGATGCCCGCGCAGGAAATCATCCGCCGGCCGATCTATAGCGTGATGTCGGGGCCGACGCTCGCGCCCATGGCCGCACAGGCGCTCACGGAGGAAGCGGACGTGATCGTGGGCGACATGGGCGGCACGACCTTCGACGTTTCCGCGATCCGCAACCGCCAGATCATCATTGCGCCCGACGCGATGATTCACGACGACGCGCTCGGCATTCCCAAGGTGGACGTGCGCTCGGTGGGCGCGGGCGGCGGCTCGATCGCGCAGGTCGACGCGGGCGGCCTGCTGGTGGTCGGTCCGCACAGCGCGGGCGCGTGGCCCGGGCCGGCCTGCTACGGCAACGGCTCGACGGCGCCCACGGTGACGGACGCCAACGTGGTGCTCGGCATCATCGACCCGGACTACTTTCTGGGCGGCAAGATCAAGCTCGACCGCGCGCTCGCCGAAGCCGCCATCGCGCCGCTCGCGGAGCGGCTCGGGATCAGCGTGCTCGACGCCGCGTACGCGATCCACACCACCAGCAACCACAACATGGTGGCCGCGATCGAGGACATCACGATTCGCGAGGGCATCAATCCGCGCGAGAGCTTTTTCGTGTCGGGCGGCGGCGCGACGGCGTGCCATATCGCCGAAATGGTCGACATTCTCGGGCTGGAGCGCTACATGATTCCGCGCTTCGTGGCGGGGCTCTCGGCGTTCGGCGGCCTGATCTCGGACATTCGCTGGGAAGAAAGCGCGACCCTGCTCACGCAAAGCCGCGAGTTCGACCGCGAGGGCGTGGAGCGTCTGCTCGCGCAGTTGCGCGAACAGGGCAAGCGCTTTCTGGACGCGGCGCACGTCGCGCCCGAAGACCAGCTGTTCGAATACGTGGCGATGGGCCGCTACGAATATCAGGCGTGGGAAATCCCGGTGCAGTTCGAACTGCGCGACGGCCGCCTTGCCGATCGCGCCGCCGACGATCTGGCGCAGGCGTTTCACCGCATGCACGAGCGCATCTATTCGATCAGCAACGAAAGCGAACTGGTGGAGTTCACCAACTGGCGCGTGCAGGCCATCGGCCGCCGCCCGAGCCAGCAGGTCTGGCGCAAGTTCGCGCTGGGCGAGGCGAGCGGCGCGCCGGTTGCCGCGCGGCATCGTCCGCTCTACGTGCATCGGCTGGGCGGCCTGACCGAGGTGCCCGTGTACGACGCGGCCACGCTGGGCGCGAACGCCACGCTGCAGGGACCGTGCGTGGTGGAAGCGACAACCTTCAGCGCGGTGCTGCTGCCCGACCACACCGGCACGATGGACCGCTACGGCAACCTGACCGTGCAGGTGGCGCGCGAAGCCGCGCTGGCGAAGGCCGCCTGACGATAGCCGCAGAACCCGATAACGCAGAGAGAACCCCGGACAGGAGCTGCAACGTGAAACGTGACCCCATCGGCACCGACGCCCCGAACGGCAATCGTATCGACCCGTTCATGATGTCGGTGCTCAAAAGCCGCTTCGAGGCCATCGTGCGCGAGATGACGCTCGTGGTGATGAAGGCGAGCCGCTCGGCCGTGATCAAGAACGCGAAGGATCTGTCGTGCGCGATCCTCACGTTCGACAACCGGCTGGTTTCGACCGAAGACGCGCTGCCGATCCACGTGATGTCGATGGACATGGCGACGCGTCCGATCGGCGAGCATTTCGACGATATCCGGCCCGGCGACGGCTTTCTCAACAACTCGCCCTATACGGGCGGCACGCACCACGCCGACATGATCATGGCGATGCCGGTGTTCTTCGAAGGCGTGCCGCTGTTCTGGGTGGTCGCGCTCTCGCATCACGCCGACACCGGCGCGCCGACGCCGTCGACGTATTTGCCGTTCGCGAAGAACGTGTACGAGGAAGGGCTGCATTTTCCCTGCGTGCGCGTGATGGAGAACTACAAGGAAAAGCGCGACATCCTGCGCATGGGAATGACGCGCAATCGCGTGCCGGAGATCTGGGAAGGCGATCTGCGCGCGCAGATGGGCGCGTGCATGACGGGCGAGCGGCGTATCCACGAATTGCTGGAGAAGTACGGTACGCAAACGGTGATGAACTTCGTCGAAGACTGGTTCGATTACGGCGAGCGCCGCATCGTCGCGGAAATCGGCAAGCTGCCGGCGGGGCGCTTCGAGTACGAGATTCGCCACGACCCGGTGCCGGGCGTTGCCGACGAAGGCATTCCCGTGCGGCTCGCGATCGAGGTCGATCCGGAAAACGGCTACGTGACGGTGGACGTGCGCGACAACATCGACTGCGTGCCGGGCGGCCTCAATCTCTCCGAAAACACCACGACGGGATCGTGCCGTATCGGCGTATTCAATAATCTCGACGCTTCGTTACCGCACAACCACGGTAGCGCGAGCCGCATTCGCGTGCTGCTGCGCGAAGGCGCGGTGGTCGGCAAGCCGCGTTATCCGGCCGGCACCTCGGTCGCGACCACCAACGTCAACGACCGGCTCATCACCGCGGGCAATGCCGTGTTTTCGCGCATGGGCGAACCGTACGGGCAGGCGGAGGGCGGCCCGCATCTTCCGGTCGGCATGGCGGTGATTTCGGGCGGCGATCCGTACAAGCACGGCCGCGCTTACGTGAACCAGCTCTTCATCGGCTATGCGGGCGGCGGCGCGCTGCACGGCCACGACGGCTGGCTCACCTACTGCGGCGCGGCCAACGGTGGTCTCATCACGCTCGATTCGGTCGAAGTCGACGAGTCGATGTACCCGATCGTGATCGCCTCGCGCGAGATACGCGCCGACACGCAAGGCGTGGGCGAGTTCGAAGGCGCGCCGGGCGTGGGCGGCGTGTTTTATCCGCTCGATCACGACATGACCGTGGTGTATGCCGCCGATGCCTCGCAGTTTCCGCCGCGCGGCGTGAACGGCGGCCGCGACGCGCAGCCGACCACCAGCCGCAAGCAGCTTGCCGACGGCAGCGTGAGCGACCTGCCGGGCTTCAACGAAGAGGTCTGCGGCCCCGACGAGAAAATGCTGTTTTTCGCCTGCGGCGGTGGCGGTTACGGCGACCCGCTGCGGCGCGATCCGGCGCGCGTGCTGCGCAGTCTCAATCGCGGCTGGCTCGGCGCGGAGCGCGCGCGCGAGGCTTACGGCGTGGTCGCGGCCTACGACGAAACGCGGCTCGAATATCGGCTCGACGAACAGGCGACAGCCGATCTGCGAAAATCGCGGTTTGCGGCCCGAACGGACGCCGGCATGTAAGCGTCCGCACCCTTTTTCATCATCGACGTATGAGCCAATACGACCTGAAAACCGTCGAGTTCGACAATCTTGGAACGACCATTTATCAAACGCTGTGCGAAGGTTTGATCAAGGGAAATTTCAAGCCCGGCGACCGGCTGAAGATTCGCGACATCGCGACCGAACTCGGCACGAGCGTGACGCCCGTGCGCGACGCGGTGCTGCGTCTCGTGCAGGACGAAGCGTTGGTGATGAAATCGGCGCGCGACATTCGCGTGCAGCACCTCACGAAAGCGGCGTACCTGGAAATTCGCTCGATTCGCGTGCGGCTCGAAGGACTGGCGGCGGAAACGGC
Organism: Paraburkholderia acidisoli; assembly: GCF_009789675.1. NCBI lineage: Bacteria > Pseudomonadati > Pseudomonadota > Betaproteobacteria > Burkholderiales > Burkholderiaceae > Paraburkholderia > Paraburkholderia acidisoli. The sequence goes on from NZ_CP046914.1 coordinate 1,641,854, forward strand.
GGCGCACGTGGCCACGCCCGCCGACATCGCGCGGCTCGAGGCGCTGCTCGTCGAGAACGAAGCGGCGATGCGCGCCGGCGACACGCTGCGCGCGACCGAGCTGAATCAGGTGTTCCACTTCCTGCTGGCCGATATCGCGGGCATGCCGGTGCTGCAAGGCATCCTGCGACGGCTGTGGCTGCGCATGGGACCGATGATCGCCGACGTGTACGCGGGCGCGGGCCGCTCGATGATCGATCACCACTATCCGATCGTCGCTTCGATCCGCGAGCATGACGGCACCTCGGCTGCGCGCGCGCTGCAACAGGACATCGTGGAAGGCGGCGGCGCCATTCTCGAACGTCTCACCGAACTGGAAATGTCCATCGACTCGGCAGCCTGACGGCAGCGCGACCGCGCTGTGCCGTCCGACGGCCTCCTGGTGAAAAAATTTATGATGCATCAAATATTTCATGCATCCGCGGATGTCGTCAACGACGCGGCCGACGTGCTGAGCACGCATCCGCCGGCCTTGTCCGCCGACGAAGCGCAACGGTTCGCGTGGGAGTGGTACGGGCTGCGCGTGCGGGTGAGCGCGCTCAACGGCGAGCGCGATCTGAATTTTCTCGCCGTGGGCGAGGACGGCCGCAAGTACGTGCTGAAATTCGTCAACGCCGCCGAACCGCGCGACGTGACAAATTTCCAGACCGAAGTCCTGCTGCATCTGGGGCGCCGCGATCCGTCGCTGCCGGTGCCGCGCGTGGTGGCCGCGCGCGACGGGCGGTGCGAGCCGGAACTCGAGTGCGGCGGCCAGCGTATCGTCATGCGTCTCGTGAGTTATCTCGAAGGCGTGCCGCTGCACAACGTGACGCCCGGCATCGCGCTGATGAGCGACATGGGCACCGTGCTCGCGCGGCTCGATCGCGCGCTCGCCGACTTTTCGCATCCAGCCGCCGCGCGCGACCTGCTCTGGAATATCTCGCACGTGCCGCGTCTCGCTTCGCGGCTCGACTATGTCGTGGATCCCCGGCGCCGCGCCTCGGTACAGCGGTTCTTCGATCACTTCGGCGCTCGCGTCGCGCCGCGTCTCACGGCGTTACGGCATCAGGTGATTCACAACGACATGAATCCGCAGAACGTGATGGTCGATGCGCGGCGCCACGACCGGCTCGGCGGCATCATCGACTTCGGCGATGCGCTCGTCGCGCCGATGATCAACGACCTCGCCACGGCGCTGGCGTATCACGTTTCGGTAGGGCAGCCGCCGTTCGAAGGCATGCAGGCGTGCGCGCTCGCCTATCACCGCGTCGTGCCGCTGGAAGCGGCGGAAATCGAACTGCTGCCCGAACTCGTGCGCGCGCGTCTCGCGCTCATCATCGCGATCTCGCACTGGCGCGCTGCCAGTTACCCCGGCAATGCCGCGTATATCCTGCGCAACAATGCGCGCGCCTGGGAGGGCTTCGAACGCATGGACGCGCTCACGCCCGCCGCCGCCGCGAGCCTGTTTCGCCCGACGTTGATGGAGAATTCATGACCGCCGCCGCTGCCTCGCTCACGCCCGATGTCGCCCTGTCCGATGCCGATCGAGCGCTGCTCGAACGCCGGCGCCGCCTGCTCGGGCCGAGTTACCGGTTGTTCTACGAGGAGCCCGTCCATCTCGTGCGTGGCGAGGGTGTCTGGCTCTACGATGCCGATGGACGGCGCTATCTCGACGCCTACAACAACGTGGCCTCGGTCGGGCACTGCCATCCCGTGGTGGTGGACGCGATCGCGCGCCAGTCGGCCACGCTCAACACGCATACGCGTTATCTGCACGAAGGCATACTCGATTTCGCCGAAGACCTGCTCGGCGAATTTCCCGGCGAACTCGGCAACGTCGTGCTCACGTGCACCGGCAGCGAAGCCAACGATCTCGCGCTGCGCGTGGCGCGAGCGCACACGCAAGGCACGGGCGTGATCGTGACCTCGTATGCGTATCACGGCGTGACCGCGGCGCTGGCGGAGCTTTCGCCTTCACTCGGGCCCGCGATCCAGCCCGGGCCGCACGTGCGCTATGTCGCGGCGCCGGATCCGTATCGAGACCCGAACGCCGCAACCCGTTTCGCCGACGACGTGCAGCACGCGCTCGACGACCTGCGTGCGCACGGCATTCGGCCCGCGGCCATGCTGGTCGATTCGATTCTTTCGAGCGATGGCATCGTCGCTTCGCCGCCCGGCTTTCTCGCCGCCGCCGCGCAGCGCGTGCGCGCGGCGGGCGCGCTCTTCATCGCCGACGAAGTACAACCGGGGTTCGGCCGAACCGGCGCAACGATGTGGGGTTTCGAGCGCCACGGCTTCGTGCCCGACCTGGTCACGCTCGGCAAGCCGATGGGCAACGGTCATCCCGTGGCGGCGGTGGTGGCGCGGCCCGAAGTGATGCTCGCGTTCGGCACGCAAATGCGCTACTTCAACACGTTCGGCGGCAATCCGGTTTCGTGTGCGGCGGCCGCGGCCGTGCTGAACGTGATTCGCGACGAGCGGTTGCGCGACAACGCGGCCAGTACGGGCGCGTTGCTCGGCGACGCCTTGCGTGACCTGGCGAAGCGCTACGAAGGCATGGGCGACGTGCGCGGCGCGGGTTTGTTCGTCGGCGTGGAACTCGTGACCGATCGCGCCACGCGCGCACCGGACGCCGGGCTGGCGAGCCGCGTTGTCAACGGCATGCGACGCCGGGGCGTGTTGATCAGCGCCTCGGGCCCGCACGCCAACGTGTTGAAGATCCGGCCGCCGCTGGTTTTTCGCTCCGAGCACGTGAGCATGCTGGTCGCGACGCTGGACGAGGTGTTGCGGGAAACGGCTTGAGGGGGGCGGCGGGTGTGGCGGAGCGCGCGGCATCGACCCGCTCTCTGCCGGGAATGGCCGCGCTCACGCCGTACCTCTGACATGGCGGACGAATTCGCGTTGGCTCGAATCAAACGCTAGTCGATTGGCGTGAGCACGGGACCGTTGGCATACGGTTCCAGCAACTGCTTCAAGCGGATGATGTCGGTGAGGCCGAACTGGCCCACATCGATCGCGGGCTGGCTCTCTCCGGCAAGCAGGCGCGCGGCGAGCCGATACGCCATCAGGCGCTCCCGCAGGAGCGATTCCAGCCCTTCCAGCAGCGTGCCGTAGTCGTCGGACGACATGGACGGCGGCGAGGCGCTCGCGCCGCGTTTCGTCTTCGGTGCAGTCGTCGGGCGCATCGTGCTCTCCGTCGGCTTAAACCGTCGCGCGATCGGTCGAATGGCGCCGCGCGGCGGCCGGTCGATCGGGCGCGGTCAAGGTCTTGCCCAGCACCATGTCGGCCGCGCGCTCGCCGATCATGATGGTCGGCGCGTTCGTATTCGACGAAACCACGCGCGGCATGATCGACGAGTCGCACACGCGCAAACCTTCGAGTCCGTGCACCTTGAGCGTGAGCGGATCGACCACGGCCATGTCGTCGGTGCCCATCTTGCAGGTGCCCACCGGGTGATAGTCGGTTTTCGAATGGCGCGCGGCGTGCGCGACGATCTGCTCGTCCGTCATCACGTCGGGACCGGGAATGCGTTCGGCCAGCACGTAAGGCGCGAGCGCGGGCTGTGCCATGATTTCGCGCGCCAGCCGGAAACCGGCAATCGACATGGCCTTGTCGTAAGGATCGTCCCAGAAGTTCGGGTCGATGAGCGGCGCGGCGGCGGGGTCGCTGTTCGCGAGCGTCACCGTGCCGCGCGAACGCGGATGCATGATCGCGGAATTCAGCGTGACGCCGCATTCCTGCCACAGCTTCTCGCCCGCGCGCTCGACGCTCGAACCGAGCATGAAGTGGAACTGGATGTCGGGGGCGCGCGAGGCGGGATCGGTAAACCAGAATCCGCCCGCTTCGCACAGGTTGGACGCCACCGGCCCGTTCTTGAACAGTGCGTACTGCAAGCCCGCCCACGCCGCGTGATGCGGCGCGTTGTACTTGTCGTAGGTGAACGGGCCGCGGCACTCGGCGATCACGTAGAGATCGAAGTGATCGTGCAGGTTCTTGCCGACGCCGGGCAGATCGTGCACGGGCGTGACGCCGGCCTTGCGCAATTCGTCGGCTTGACCGATGCCCGACAACAGCAGCAGGCGCGGCGAGCCGATCGCGCCGGAGGTCACGAGCACTTCGCGCTCGCAGCGCACGATCTCGCGATTCGACGAACCGTCCTTCACGACTTCGATGCCGGTGGCGCGCGCACCTTCCACCACGATGCGCGTGGTTAGCGCTCCGGTCCAGACCGTGAGATTCGGGCGCCCGAGCACGGGCTTCAGATAGCCGGTTGCGGCGGAACAGCGCTTCGCGTTGAGCGTCGTCAGCTGATAAAAGCCGCAGCCTTCCTGGCGGGCGCCGTTGAAATCGGGGTTGAACGGAATACCGGCTTCCTGAGCGGCGCGCAGATACGCGTGCGAAATGGGCGCGGGTCCGATCGGGTCCGACACGCCGAGCGGGCCGCCGTACGCGTGGTAATCGTCGCACAGGCGCTGGTTGTTTTCCGCGCGTTTGAAATAGGGCAGCACGTTCGCATAAGCCCAGCCCGGGCAGCCGCATTCGTTTTCCCAGTCGTCGTAATCGGCACGATTGCCGCGCATGTAAACCTGCGCGTTGATGGACGAGCCGCCGCCCAGCACCTTGCCTTGCGGATAGACGAACACCTTGTTGTCGACATGCTTCTGCGGCACCGTCGACCAGCCCCACGAGCCCATGCCGGCCGAAAGTTTCGCGAACCCGGCCGGAAAATGAAAATACGGATGACGGTCGGGCTTACCCGCTTCGACCAGCAAGACGCGGATGGACGGGTCGTCCGAAAGGCGGCGCGCCAGCACGCAGCCAGCCGGACCCGCGCCCACGATGATGTAGTCGTACATGCTGTCTCCCCACTTATGCCGGGCTACGCGTAGCCCTGTTCGATTTTGCCCACGATAGCACAAGCCGCCCGAAAGTGAACAAAATTATTACTTATGTCGATGGCGCGAAGAAGGCCGGGATCAGCGCGCGGCGCGCTCCAACCGGTCCGCGGTCGCGTGCGTGTCGCGTTCGAGCGGTTCGTCGCTGCGCGGCCGCACCACGATCCAGATGATGGCGGCGGCGGTGAGGTCGAAGACGGCGAGGCACGCGAACAGCGGATTGAAGCCGACCTTGCTGGCGAGATAACCCACGAGCAGCGAGAACAGCGTGCCGCCGCCGTAACCGAACATGCCCGCGCCGCCCGTGGCGGTGCCCACGTCCTTGCCGTCGAAGCTATCGACCGTGAGCGAATACAGGCAGGTCGAAAGGCATTGGTGGGCGAACGCGCCGAAGCAGAACAGCAGAATGGCGACATAGGCGTTCGACACCAGCCCGATGGAGCCCGGGCCGATCATCAGCAGACAACCGAACGTGAGCACGATCTTGCGCGACGCGCCGAGCGAGACCGGCGTGAAGCGATACACCATCGAGGCCAGATAGCCGCCCACCACCGCGCCCAGATCCGCGGCGAGAAACGGCAGCCACGCGAACGCGGCGATCGCCTTGAGATCGAGGTGGCGCACCTGCACGAGATAGAGCGGAATCCAGAAGCTGAAGGTCTGCCACGCGGGCTCGGTGAGAAAGCGCGCCGCCGCGATGCCCCAGAAGTTGCGCTGGCGGATCACGCTGCGAAAACTCGGCCGCGCAGCGGCGCCCGACGCAGCGGCGCCCGACGCGGCGTGCTCGCTGCGCAAAACGGCCAGTTCGCGCTCGGCCATGCGCGGATGCCGCTCCGGCTCGCGATAGAACAGCAGCCACGCGGCCACCCAGACGAGCGCGATGCCGCCCGTCACGGCAAAGCCCACCTGCCAGCCGTAATTGAGGATGCAGTACACCATGATCGGCGGCGCGAGCATCGAGCCGAATCCCGCACCGAAACTGATCCAGCCTGCCGCGACCGAGCGTTCGCTTTTCGGAAACCATGCCGAGATGGCCTTGAGACCGGCGGGAAAGATCGCGGCTTCGGAGAAGCCGAGCAACCCGCGAAACACGGCGAGTCCCTGCCAGTTCGTGGCGAGCGCGTGCAGCATGTTGGCCGCCGCCCACGCAACCGCGAAGAGCGCGAAACCGATGCGCAAGCCAATGTGATCGAGGATCCAGCCCGCAATGGGCTGCGCGACCGTATAGGCCGCCTGAAACGCCGCGACGACGTACGAGTACTGCGCGGTGGATACCTGCAGGACGTGGGTGAGCGTGGGCGCCGCGACGGATAGCGAACTGCGGGCGAGGTAGTTCAGCACCGTGCCGGCCGTAATCAGGGCAATGATGTAGTAGCGAAGCCCCCTGATTTTCTTCATTAACCGATGTCTCCGTAAGTTCTCGATGAGTGCATTGTCGCGCGCGAGGATGTCGTGCCGATGCTACGTACTGGGACTTTCCCGAAGTCGCCCGAGTCTGCCCGACTGCTGCTTGACATGATGCCACGGCCCCAACTAAAGTGAACAAAATTTTTACTTGTGCACGATGAAGGCTGGCGTCGTCCTCTCATCGGCAAGCCGTTCATGACGGCGGTTTCGGTGGCGCCGCGGTGGTCAGGTGGTCAAGAGAGCAACAACAATCCTTAGGAGACTGAAACATGCAGACTCGCATCAAGAAGCAGCTGGCGCTCGCCGCTGCGGCCTTCGCCGTGTCCACGACCTACGCGCACGCCGCCGGTCCCAAGCTGTGCATCAGCACGTGGGACCTCACGAACTCGTACTGGGTCAATCTCGTGAACGGCGCGAAGGAACAGGCGGCGAAGAACGGCAGCGAACTCGTCGTCAGCAATCCTTCCAACGACACGGGCAAGCAGGTCGATTCGATCGAGAACTTCACCACCATCGGCTGCAAGGCGATCATCATCGCGGCGATCAACCCGCAGGCCACGAAGAGCGCGCTCACGGAAGCGCGCGCGAAAGGCGTGAAGATCATCGCGCAGTCGATCGAAACGCCGGTGGCCGACGTGTGGGCTTCCGCCGACGAGAAAGACATGGGCGAGACGATCGGCGCCGAAGCGGGCAAGTGGATCAAGGACAAGCTGAACGGCAACGCCGAAGTGCTGGTGCTCGACAACGACCGCATTCCGCAGATGATCACGCGCAAGCAGGGCATCGAGGACGGCATCAAGAAGTACGCGCCGAACGCGAAGATCGTGGCGGAGCAACCGGCGCCGGGCACCTCCGAAGCCATGCAGGTGACGGAGAACGTGTTGCAGGCGCATCCCAAGCTGCAGGTCGTCGTGTCGATCAACGACGCGAGCGCGCTGGGCGCACTGGCGGCGGTGGAGTCGGCGGATCGCAGTTCGCCGACCTTCTTTATCGGCGGGATCGACGCCACGCCGGAAGCGCGCACCAAGATCGCGGCGGGCTCGGCGTTGCGCGCGAGCGTGGACAACCGTCCGTTCGAGAATGGCAAGCAGGACGTGGATATCGCGCTCAAACTCATCAAGGGCGAGAAGCTGCCGTATCGCCAGGTCGTGGCCGTGAAAGCGTTCACGAAAGCCCAGTAATCGCACCGCCATGCAGATCGAGCGCACCATGCTTCCAGCCGGTTCTATGCACGAAGGAAACGAGATGAGAGAGACGCTGCTTGCGATGAAGGGCATCCGCAAGACCTATCCCGGCGTCGTGGCGCTCGATCAGGTCGATCTCACCGTGCTCAAGGGCGAAGTGCACGGGCTGATGGGCGAGAACGGCGCGGGCAAGTCCACGCTCATCAAGGTGCTCGCGGGCGCGATCCAGCCGGACTCCGGCGAGATCGCGTTCGAGGGCACGGTGTGCGCGCAGTTCGATCCGAAGACGGCGATCGATCTGGGTATCGGCGTGATCTATCAGGAGTTCAATCTGGTACCGGCGCTGAGCGTGGCCGAGAACATCTATCTCGGCCACGAGTTCGGCAACGGCGTGTTCGTCGATCGCGCGCAGGCGAGCCGGCGCGCGGCGGAACTGTTCGAGCGCCTCGGTCTCGACATCGATCCGGACAAGCCGGTGCGCGAACTCACGGTGGCGTATCAGCAGATGGTGGAGATCGCCAAGGCCGTGTCGCGCAAGGTCAAGCTGCTCGTTATGGACGAACCCACCGCGCCGCTCTCGAATCGCGAAGTCGAGCGCTTGTTCGAACTCATTGCGCGCCTGAAAGCGCAGAACATTTCGATTATCTATATCTCGCATCGGCTCGAAGAAATTTTCGAGCTGACCGAGAACGTCACGGTGATTCGCGATGGCCGCTTCATCAAGCGCGTAAACACTGCCGAAACGAGCCGCGCGGAACTCGTCGCGCTGATGGTCGGGCGTGAGTTGAGCGAAACGTACCCGCAAGGCGGTCATGCGGCCAGCGACGTGGCGCTCGAAGTGCGCAACCTGTGCGGCGAGCGCTTTCGCGACGTGTCGTTCGCGTTGCATCGCGGTGAAATTCTCGGCATTGCCGGGCTCGTGGGCGCGGGCCGCACGGAAATCGCGCGGGCGATTTTTGGTGCCGATCCGGTTACGGGCGGCGAGATACTGATCGACGGCAAGCCGGTGAAAATCGCCTCGCCGCAGGACGCGATCGATCACGGCATCGCGCTGATTCCCGAGGACCGCAAGGGGCAGGGTTTGCTGCTCAACATGACGGTTGCGGAGAACGCGACGCTCGCCCAACTGTCGCGGCTCGGCCGTATCGGCATGTTGAATTTGCGCGCGGAGCGCAGCGTGGTGAGCGGTTACGTCGACAAACTACGCATTCGCACGCCGCACATCGCGCAGAAGGTCAAGCTGCTCTCGGGCGGCAACCAGCAGAAGGTGGTGGTCGCCAAGTGGCTCATGATGCAGTCGCGCATCATCATCTTCGACGAACCCACGCGCGGCGTGGACGTGGGCGCGAAACACGAGATTTACCGCCTCATGCGCGAACTCACGGCGCAAGGTATTTCGATCATCATGATTTCGTCGGAAATGCCGGAACTGATCGGCGTATCCGACCGCATCATCGTATTGTGCCGGGGGCACGTTGCGGGCGAGCTGAAGTCGGGCGACTACACCCAGGACCGCATACTCGAACTGGCAGCGGGCTAGGCCCGGGATTCAGGCATCAGGAGACATCACAATGAACAACCTGCGTACTTTCGCGTCCCGATACGGCATGGCCTTCGTGCTGCTGGCGCTGATCATTCTGTTCGCGTCGCTGTCCGACGTGTTTCTCACCGGCGAAAATCTCACCAACATTTTGCGTCAGGTGTCGATGCTGGGCATTGCGTCCGTTGGCGCGACGCTCGTGATCCTCACCGGCGGTATCGACCTTTCGGTCGGTTCGGCGGTCGCGCTAACCGGCGTGGTGAGCGCCATCGCCATGACGCAGTTCGGCTGGGGCGCGCTGGCGGCGAGCCTGCTCGGCATTGCATGCGCGGGCGGCGTTGGCGTCGTGAACGGCGTGGCGGTCACGCGCTTTAGCATTCCGCCGCTGATCGCCACGCTCGCCACACTCACGGCCGTGCGCGGTCTCGCGTATATCCTCAGCGGCGGCTTGCCGATCTTCGGGTTCCCGCACAGCTTCGGCTTCATGGGGCGCGGCATGATCGGCGTGGTGCCGGTGCCCGTTATCGTGATGATCGTGGCGATGGTGCTCGGCTGGCTGATCCTGAACCGCACGCGTTACGGGCGTCATCTGTATGCGGTGGGCGGCAACGCGGAAGCGGCGCGTCTCGCCGGCATTCGCGTGTCGCGCAACCTGCTGATGACCTACATCGTTTCCGGGCTGTTCACGGGCGTGGCGGGTGTCATCATGCTGTCGCGGCTGAACTCGGCGCAGCCGAACACGGGCACCGGCTTCGAGATGGACGTGGTGACGGCGGTCGTGCTGGGTGGTATCAGCATCGCGGGCGGCGAGGGCCGCTTCATGGGCGTGGTGTTCGGCGTGTTCGTGATCGGCGTGCTGAGCAACGGCATGACGCTGCTGAACGTGCAGGATTACTACCAGTTGGTCATCAAGGGCGCGGTGCTGATGTTCGCCGTGGGCCTCGACCAGTATTACGTGCGCGCGAGCCAGACGGCTTCGCGGCGCAGTCAGGCGGCCGCCATTCTGCAACCGCGTGAAACGCCGGTGGCCGAAACCCGCAAGCAGCATTCGTAATTCGTGCCGCCGGCACCTGGCTGGGGCCGGTTTGAGGCGACTCATTCAAGCAAGGAGCAGCGTGTGAACACACTCGCGGACAGCATTTTCAGTACGCCCCGTTCGTTCGATCATTTCATCGACGGTCAATGGCACGCCGGACGTGGCGACACCATCGTGCGCAACAGTCCCGCGCACGGCGTGCCGGTTTCCACGGTGCGCGCCGGTACGGCGGAGGATGTCGATCGCGCCGTCGCGGCGGCGCGGCGGCGCTTCGAAAAAGGCGGCTGGGCGAACATCACCTCGGCGCAACGCGCGACCTATCTGCGCCGCGCGGCGGATTTGATCGGCGAACGCGTGGACGCGCTCGCGATGATCGAAACGCTCGAAAGCGGCAAGCCGCTCGCGCAGTCGAAGGGCGAAATCGAAGGCGCCGTGGCGCTGTGGCACTACGCGGCCGGTCAGGCGCAGGCGCTGCACGGCGAAACGCACAACACGTTCGGCGACGGCCTGCTCGGTCTGGTGCTGCGCGAACCGGTGGGCGTGGTCGGCCTCATCACGCCGTGGAATTTCCCGTTCTGGATTCTCGCGGAACGCCTGCCGTTCATTCTGGCGGCGGGCTGCACCGTGGTCGTGAAGCCGAGCGAATATACGTCGTCGACCACGCTGATGATGGCCGAAATCCTGCGCGATGCGGGTGTGCCGGACGGCGTGGTCAACGTCGTCACGGGATATGGCGATCCGGTCGGCCAGGCGATCGTCGAACATCGCGGCATCGACATGGTGTCGTTCACGGGTTCGACGCGCGTGGGCCGCTCGGCCGTGGTGGCGTCGGCGGGCAATCTGAAGAAGCTGAGCCTGGAACTGGGCGGCAAGAATCCCGTGATCGTGTGCGCCGACGCCGATCTCGACAAGGCCGCCGACGGCATCGTCTACGGCGTGTGTTTCAACGCGGGCCAATGCTGCGTGTCGGGCAGCCGTTTGATTGTTGCGAAAGACGTGATGCAGCCGCTCAGCGAGCGCATTGTCGCGCTGATGAAGCAGGTGCGCGTGGGCGACCCGCTCGACGAAGCCACGCAGGTTGGCCCGATCGTGAACGAGGCGCAGATGCAGCGCATTCTGCGTTTGATCGGCACCTGCCCGGACGAAGGCGGCCGCGTGCTGACCGGCGGCGAACGCGTGCCGCCGGAAAATGGCTATTTCGTCGCGCCCACGCTGCTCGGCGGCGTGCAGTCGAGCATGACCGTGGCGCGCGAGGAAATCTTCGGGCCGGTGTTGGCCATGATGCCGTTCGATACGCTGGAACAGGCCATCGATCTCGCGAACGACACGGACTACGGTTTGTCCGCCACGGTCTGGACGCAAAGCCTCGATCAGTCGATGCACGCCATGCGCAAGATGCGCGCGGGTCGCGTGTGGGTCAACACGACCATCACGGGCGGCCCGGAAATGCCTATCGGCGGCTACAAGGAATCGGGCCTCGGCCGCGAAACCGGCTTGCAGGGCGTGGCCGAATATACCGAAGTCAAGTCGGCGCTGATCGATCTGGGCGCGCGGCAAAAATGGGTGCGCACGGCATGACGACGCATACGGCAACCGCGCCAGGCGAGTCGCGCCCGGTCGCGCTGGTCACGGGCGCCGCGCGCGGTATCGGCGCGGCCATCGCGCTGCAGCTCGCGAAGCGCGGCTTCGACGTCGCGCTCGCCGACCTGCGTTTCGACGACGGCGACGCCTTGCGCGCCAGCATCGAAGCCACGGGCGCGCGAGCCGATCTGTTCGTCGGCGATATTGCCAGGCTGGACGAGCATGAAGCGCTGCTCGCGCAAGTGCTCGCGTGGGCGGCCAAGCCGCTCGACTGCCTCGTCAACAATGCGGGCGTCGCACCCGAACAGCGCGTCGATCTGCTGGAGATGAGCGCGGCGTCGTTCGATCGCGTGCTCGACATCAATCTGCGCGGCACGCTTTTCCTCACGCAGTGCGTGGCGCGGCATATGGCGGGCACGGCGAGCGAACACGCGCGCGCGATCGTCTCGGTGTCGTCGGTGAGCGCGGAAATGGCTTCGCCCGAACGCGCGGAGTATTGCGTGTCGAAGGCGGGCATCGCCATGCTCACGAAGCTCTTTGCGGTGCGGCTCGCGCCGCTCGGCATCGGCGTGTTCGAAGTGCGGCCCGGCATTATCGCCACGCCGATGACGCAGGCTGTCGCGGAGAAGTACACGAAGCGCATCGAGGAGGGGCTCGTGCCCGCGGCGCGTTGGGGCCAGCCGGAAGACGTCGCGCGTGCCGTTGCGGCGCTGGCTGACGGTTCGTTCGGCTTTGCGACCGGCAGTGTCGTGAATGTCGATGGCGCGCTTTCGGTGGCGCGTTTGTAAACGCGGCTGCAAACGCGGCAGTAAGCGCGACTAAATCACGAGGCGCGGCTTTCGGGCCGCGCCCGGCAAGCTTGAATAGCGGTGTATCGCAATCTCCCAGGCGGTTCCCGTCCGACAAGAAAAGGATTCCTAACTATGAAAATGCAGTTGCCTCAGGAGGACGGGTCGTTGCTGGCTTACCACGTCAAAGGCGAGCCGGTTGGACTGGCGGTGGCGGGGCGCGCGTTCAATCGCGAAGCCTATGCGGCCGCGCACGTGGTGGTCGACCCGATCGCGTCGGGCAATTCCGGTCGCACGCCCGTCGTGATCGACTGGGACGCGACGCTCGCGTTTCGCGAGTATCTGTGGTCGCACGGCTTCAAGGTTGCCGAGGCGATGGACACCGCGCAGCGCGGCATGGGTCTCGACTGGCCGGAGGCGCGCGAGCTGATTCAACGCAGCGTGCGGCATGCGAAGACGCGCGGCGGCGGCATCGCGTGCGGTGTGGGCACGGACCAGTTGAGCGCGGAGCGCGACTACACGCTGGCCGAGATCGAAGCGGCGTATCTCGAACAGCTCGACGTGGTAGAGGCCGAAGGGGGTGACGTCATTCTGATGGCGAGCCGCGCGCTCGCACGCGCCGCGCGAAACGCCGACGACTATCTGACGCTCTACGGGCGCTTGCTTGATCGTGCGTCGCGGCCCGTGATTCTGCATTGGCTCGGCGAAATGTTCGACCCGTCGCTGGCCGGCTATTGGGGCAGCGCGACGTTGTCGGCGGCGCTCGACACGGTTGTCACGCTTATCGCCGCGCACGCCGACAAGGTTGACGGCATCAAGGTCTCGCTGCTGGACCCGCAATGGGAAGTGGCGCTGCGGCGCCGCTTGCCGGCGTCGGTCAAGATGTACACCGGCGACGACTTCAACTATGCGGACATGATTGCCGGCGACGAGCACGGCCACTCGCACGCGCTGCTCGGCATTTTCGACCCGATCGCCTCGGTGGCGGCGGCCGCGCTCGAACGTCTCGCGGCCGGCGACGTATCGGCGTTCCGCTCGCTGCTGGACCCGACAGTCGAGTTGTCGCGCGAGATCTTCCGCTCGCCCACGCAGTACTACAAATCGGGCGTGGTGTTTCTCGCCTGGCTCAACGGTCATCAGGAGCATTTCTCGATGGTCGCGGGTGCGCAGTCCGCGCGCGGCGTCGCGCACTATGCAAAGGTGTTTCAGCTTGCCGATGCCTGCGGCGCATTGCGCGACCCGAATCTCGCTTGCGAACGCCTGGCCAGCTATTTGCGGGTCGCGTGCGGCATCTCGGTCTAAACAGAAAGGGCGTCGGACCGAAAGATCCGACGCCCTGAACGCTGGCCGCGAGTTCGCTGAGCGCTAGCCGCGAGTTCGCTGAGCGCTGGCCGCGTGTTCGATTAAGCGGGCGGATTGCGATTGGTCAGCGCGGCCGTGACCAGCTTCACCACGTGCTGGCGACGCTCCTTCAGGAACGCGGGCTTGGCCACGCGCGAGCTGAATACAGCGGAAAGCGTCGAGCGGTTCGAGAGCGCGAAATAGCACAGACCCGCGATGTCGATGTAGAGATGCAGCGGGTCGAACGGCTCGGCGAAGGTGCCGTCCTCCACGCCTCGCGCGCTCAGGTCGGCGAGCGTTTCGAGCAACGGCGACTGGATCGCACGAATCGTCTTCGAACTCGTGATATAAGCGCCGCCATTCAAATTCTCCTGGCTCAGCAAGCCCATGAATTCGGGCTTCTCGACGTAGTAATCGAACGTGAATTCGACGAGACGCCGCACGCCGTCGAGCGGCTTCATCTCGTTCATGTGCAACGCCACCTCGGAGAGCCGCACCTGTTCGTACGCGAACTCGAGCGTCGCCACGTAGAGCTGCTCCTTGTTCTCGTAGTAGTGGTAGAGCATGCGGTGCGACATCTGCGCCTCCGCGATGATGTCGGTCACGCGCGCGCCGCCCAGCCCGAAGCGCGAGAAGTGGCTCATGCCGGCAAGCAGCAGGCGCTTGCGGCTTTCCTCCGGATTGCGCTTGCGCGGCTCAGTGCCTTGTTCCTCGCTCGATCGGCTGACGGCAGGTCTATTTTTCATATGCTTTCCTGCGGGGCGTAGGTGAGGGACGATGCCTGACGCGCTGCGTGCTCAGGCGTTTTCGACCCACTTGAGAATATGGTTGGCCACGACGGCGACCGATCCGTCTTCGGTCGTGATCTCGATGTTGGCCACCGAGCGCCGTTTGACCGTATCGATCTCGCTGATCGTATAAGTGACGGTTACTGTATCACCGATACGCACCCCTTTCAGGAAGCGGATGCGATCGTAGCCCAGCGAGACCGGGACTTCCTTCGCCGAATTGCGGGTTTTCGCGCAGGCCATGGTCGAGCACGCGGACATGTACCCGACCAGCAACGCGCCGTGTGCGATGCGACCGCCGTAAGGCGTTTGCTTCATCGCCGCTTCGTCCACATGGTTCGGCGAAAGATCGCCCGTAATGCCTGCGAAAAGATAAACGTCCGACTCCGAAACCGTCTTGCGGAACACGAAGGTTTCACCGATCTCTACG
The DNA here is from genome assembly GCF_009789675.1 of Paraburkholderia acidisoli. Lineage (NCBI taxonomy): Bacteria > Pseudomonadati > Pseudomonadota > Betaproteobacteria > Burkholderiales > Burkholderiaceae > Paraburkholderia > Paraburkholderia acidisoli. Next base: position 1,656,863 of record NZ_CP046914.1, read on the forward strand.
TAAAAAGCTGTCATGGAAAAGGCTCGTCTTGAAGGGAGGGCAGATCGATTACATGCGAGTCAATACGCGTGAGTCAATACGCGTGAGTCAATGCGCGTGATTCAGTACGCGTGAGTCAGTACGCGTGAGTCAGTGCGTCGCTCGATGCGAACAGCGCGGCGTCCATCGGTTTGGGCGAACGCACGATCGGCGTGAAGGCCATGCGGTCGAGAATGTCGCGCTGGATATCGACACCGGGCGCGACTTCGATCAGTTCGATGCCTTCCGCCGTGAGACGGAACACCGCGCGTTCGGTCACGTACGTCACCTGCTGCCCGCGCCGGATCGCTTCGGCGCCGGAGAAGGTGATGCCCGACACGTGCTCGACGAGCTTCGGAATCTGGCCGTGCGAGGCGATGGTCAACTGGCCGTCCGCCGCGTGAACCTTGAGCCCCTTGGCCGCGAAACTGCCGCAAAACACGATGCTGCGCGCGCCCTGCGTGATGTCGATGAAGCCGCCGGGGCCGCTCATGCGCCCCGCGATATGCGAGACGTTGACGTTGCCGTGGCCGTCCATCTCCGCCATGCCGAGGAAGGTCTGATCGAGTCCGCCGCCGCTGTACAGATCAAATTGCGCCGCGGAGGAAACGATCGCCGAGGGATTGCGCGCGATGCCGAACAAGTCGCCCGTCATCAGCGAGCCGTTGTGCAAACCTTGTTCGACGGTGAACCAGTACTCGCCTTTGGCGCCGCGCTGCGCGATGAGCGCGGCGACGTCGGCCGACATGCCGAAGCCGAAGTTGAGTGTGGAGCCCGGCACGAGTTCCTGCGCGGCGCGCCCGGCGATGATGCGGCGCATGGCGTCGGAGAAGTCTGGCATGGGCGGATGTTCGTCGGACTGCACGAGGCCCGCGAGCGAGAGATCGTAGTCGCCGAAATAGGTTTGCATCTGCTCGGGGCACACCACGATGGCATCGACCAGGTTGCCGGGAATGGACACTTCGCGCGGACGAATCGTGCCGCGCGGCACGATCTCGCGCACCTGCGCGATCACCTTGCCGCCGCAGTTGTGCGCGGCGAGCGCGACGTTGTAGGCGTCGAGATCGGCGGGTTCCTCGATCGCGCTGATGTTGCCGTCTTCGTCGGCCACGGTGCCGCGCACGAGCCCGATGTCGACCTTGAACGGCTTGTAGCGCAGATATTCGCGGCCGTCGATGGTGGCGAGTTCGACGATTTCCTCGGTGGTGTTCGCATTGACGCGGCCGCCGCCCAGTCGCGGATCGACGAATGTGCCCAGCCCGACGTGCGTGAAGAGGCCGGGGCGGCCCGCGCCGATTTCGCGCACGAGATGAACGATCGCGCCGCTCGGCAGGCAATACGCCTCGATTTCGCCGTCGCGCGCCATGTCCAGCATCTTCGGCGACCACGTCCAGTGCCCGCCGATCACGCGTTTGACCATGCCTTCGTGCGCGAAGCGGTTGGTGCCTTTCGCCGATTTGTCGCCGATACCGAGCGCGTGAACCAGCGTGAGTTGCGCGGGATGGCCGGTTTTGAGAAACGCCGCCTCGAAGCCGGCGAGGAGTTCATCGGGTTCGAGCAGGCCACCGCCCGAGCCCGTGGTCACGACGGTGGCGCCGTCTCCCACGCTGGCCAGCCAGCCGGCAAGTTCGGACTGTGCCAGTACGGTTTTTTTCATTGCGTCTCCAAGGCGAAATCGTGGCGCACGCCCGAGTGTTCGAGGCGACCGGGTGCGGCCGTAAGTAAAAATTTTGTACACTTAGGGTAATGCGAAGCCGGCATTTCGTCAATTGGAGATGGCTTGGTGCCTGCATCGAACGGCTGCGGCGATTCGTGGTCTCGAACAGCGTGCGGGACGGTTCGACGCGCTGGAGGCATGAACGATGGCTGCCATTGCATCCGGTGCGTTCGCAGGCGTTAATTGGCCGCTGGCAGTCCGGAGTTGATTTCGTGAATTGCAGGACGATATGATTGCAATAACGAACGGAGGCCCCATGAAAGTCATACGCAGCAAGCGACTCGAAACCGTGCTGAAGGACCCCAAGGCCGCCGAGCAACTGCGTGCCTTTCTGGCTTCGGCCTCGCTCGCGCGGCCGAGCGATGTGGAAATCACAGTCCGGGACGCCAACGGTAACGCCGTGCGCTATCAGCCCAAACTCGTTCGCGTTGCGGGTTCGGACGCATGAACGTCGCCTTTCCGGCGCTATTCATCTTCCTCGTCGTTCTTCCCGGTTTTCTGTTCCGCCAGTTCTTTCAACGCAACGAAGTGCGTACCTTCGATCACGCGCCGTTCAGCGCGGTGGTGTTGAAGGCCGTGCTGTGTGCGTTCGTGTTCGACGCAGCCGGTGCCGTCGCGGCCCATGTGGCGGGGTACGAAATCGAATTGGGCGACATCGTTCGCCTGCTTGTCGGTGGCCCGGCGTCGCTCGACGATCTGAACGGCCGTCTCGCGTGGCTCAACGCCCATCCGCTCGCGGGGTCGGGATACTTCGTGTTCACGAACGGTCTCGCGCTCGTGGCGGCCTTCGTGTGGCGCGGCGCGGTGCAACGCTGGCAGCTCGATCGGTCGGGGCACCGGCTCGCGCGCCTGACACGCGGCGATGCGCCCTGGTACTACCTGTTCGCTGGGCTCGATCATCCAAAAGAGGACGCCATCGACGGGGCGATGATCGCGGCGGTGGTCGAGTTCCGCGAGGGAACGTTCCTGTTCACGGGCATACTCGACGACTACGAAGTGAATGCCGACGGGCAACTCGACCGGCTCATGCTGATTCAGGCGCAGCGCAGGCGGCTGGAAAGCGACCGCAAGTACGACGCGGCGAGCGATCAGTTCATCGACGACGCGACGCGCTTTTATCCCATCGCCGGCGACGTCTTCGTGCTGCGCTACGACGAGCTCAAGACGCTCAATGTCACCTACCTTTCTCTCGAGCCGCAAAGCCGTCCGGTTCCGCATGATGCGGCCGACGCGGCGTAGCGCATGCGAGCCGGGTTCGAACGCCAAGCGCCCGCGCGCCAGCGAGCGAAGGTCTGCCGTATGGGTTGATGCCGATTAAACGCCGCAGGCCGTGGCTAACCGCAGGTTTAGACAGGCTTGGGAATAAACGGGAAGGGACGAGGGCGTTGATTTGAACGGTGCCGTGAAGACGCGCTTCGCGGACCGGATTGATTCAGGCGGGCGCAACGTCAGCTGCTGAGTTCCGAACTGTTTCTCTCGGCCACCAGTTGCGCAATACGCAGTTCTCCGATCGCGCCGCTCCACGCCGTCACCCAGCGCGAGGCGCTGAGCTTTTCTTCCGGTTCGTCCGCGTCGATCAGGCGTCCCATGGCCTTGTGAAGCCGCGTGATGGCATAAGCCCTGCGTTGCGCATCGGTTTCTAACGAAGGATTCACAATATCGCCTTTCAGAATGCTATTTGAAATGATCTGATGAATCTAACGTATCACGCGGGCGAAGCGAACGAATAAGACGAATGGCCGCAGAACCTCCAGGCCCATTCTTGACAATTCTGTGACGTCATTGCCCGCGACGATTCTCAGTGGCCATTAGCACGCCGTCAACGGGAAAAATTAGCGCGGGAATTGCGCAGCATAGCGATCGATTTAGCGCTCGATCACCTTTTAGCCGTCTCCCGCCACGTGATTGGCCGCCGCACAAAAAGAGGCCGCACGAACGTGCGGCCTTGCCAATACAACCCTCTGGGGGCTTTTCCCGAGGGCGTATTGCGAATCTAGCGCGCCAACAGCGACTGTGCGTTCAGCGTGCACGCGAATGCGGTGGCAAAGCAACATGCGTGATGCGACCGACATGGCACAAGCGGCAACCCGCTCCGGAAAAACCCGAGTTTCTTATGCAAATGGAATGAATCGGCCCATTCCCCACACAACAAATTTCGAATTTTTATTCGGGTTTCCTCGCTGACACGATTTAGTCAGTTGAGAAATTTTTTCCGATCGTATAACGTCGAGTCAGCGGCTGAGGGCAGGGTCGCAAAGATAGAACCTGAGAGACACACAATGAGTACCGAGAATGCACTCCGTGCCCGCAGAGGCAACGGTGCGACTGCGCTCGTCGGGAGCGGCGCGGAGGTTTACGTCGAAATTCGCTTTGGCGACGGTATTAGCAGGCTAAGCGATTTCGACGGTATAACCGCCAACGGGGATATCCACGTCATCGTTATCGACTCGACCCTCGATGTCGCTGAACAATTGCGCAGCCCCATAGCAGATGTTTGCCCCGGCGACGCGCTTATCGTTTATGTCGACACCGCGAGGTCGTATCGCGCCGTAATCGAGGTGCTGGATCTTTACGCTTAATCGCGTATTGAAAGCTTGCTTGCGATTTCAATGCGTTTTTATATCGCCACTCTATGGTCGATCAGCAAAGCTGCGAACAATAGCGTGAGATAAAGAATCGAGTATTTGAACATCGAGCGGGCCAAAGCATCCGAATACCCGCGATACAGGCGAATGGCGTAGGCGAGAAAAACCGCGCCAAGCAGGAGCGCGCTCGCGAGATACAGCAGTCCGCTCATTCCCGTGAGCCACGGCATGACGGTCACCGCGCACAGCAGAACGGAATACAGCAGGATCTGCAGCTGCGTGTAGGCCACGCCGTGGGTGATCGGCAGCATGGGCAGGCCCGCGCTGCGGTAGTCCTCGCGGCGATACAGCGCGAGCGCCCAGAAGTGCGGTGGCGTCCACACGAACACGATCAGCACGAGCAACCAGGCGTCGGGCGGCAAGCTGTTGGTCACGGCAGCCCAGCCGAGCGCGGGCGGCATCGCGCCCGAAAGTCCGCCGATCACGATGTTCTGCGGCGTGGCGGGCTTCAGGATGGCCGTGTAGATCAGCGCATAGCCCACGAAGGTCGCGAGCGTCAGCCACATCGTGAACACATTCGTGCACGTGGCGAGCAGCACGGCGCCGGCCGCGCCGAGCGCGAGCGAGAACACGGCAATTTCCTTCGGCGCGATCGCGCCTTGCGCAGAGGCGCGGTGGCGCGTGCGTTTCATGCGCGCGTCGATCTTCAGTTCGAGCAGGCAATTGAACGCGAACGCGGCGCCCGCGAGCAGCCAGATGCCCGCGGTTCCTCCCACCAGCACGCGCCATGGCACCGAACCGCGCGTGGACAGAAACATGCCGATCACCGCGGAAAATACGGCGAGATTGGCGATGCGGGGCTTGGTGAGCGCGAGAAACTGGGCGAACCGGCTTTGACCGGGCTGGGAAAGAGTGTGTGTCTGCATGGTTGCCGTCCGACTGCTGCGCGCCTGGCGCCCGAGGAGATCGTGGCGGCCTCGAAGCGGGGCACGTCACCGGCGACGGCCTCTCGAGCGCGACTGAGCGCCCAATATTAAGACAGCCTGTCAGCGGATGGCGTCAATGACAGTGGCGCTTGATAACGATCAAGCAGATGGCGGGAAATGGGCGCATTGCGTTGCGCCTGTTTGTCGCAGATCCGGCTTTTTCTTGATTTTTTTCTCGCCGAGAAACATCGATGAATGACAGTTGCGTGACAGCGCAAGCGTCTAAGTCCAGCCTCAATCAGCTAAATGACATGTTCAATGCGTCGCTCGAAGCAGCGCTTCCGGTTTAAATCACCCGGCCGCCGAGTGCTTCTTCCACGATGCGCCGGCCCACGCTGTAGCCGCGCATCAACGCATCGACTTCGGTCGTGAACCAACGGTCGCCAAGGTCGGTCAGGCGCATGTCCGGAAAGCAGGCCGTGACGCTGTCCGACTTGAAGATCGACACCATTGCGACATAACCGCTGTCGTTCATGTGCAGTTTGCGCAGTATCGGCATCGAAATGGATTCCGTGCTGACGCGAATGGCGTATCCCATGTAATCGTAATCGCGTTCCATATCTCTTTGCTCCCCGTAAAGCCCATGCTTGCTACGAATGAATGCGCCTCTCTGGTTGGGCGGTGAAGTCACGTCGAGAGGATTTTTCCAGCGCGTTGATAACGTGTTCGGCACAGCGATTCGCGGTGATGTGCACGCGTATCGCTACTCTATTTCCACGTTAACGAGCGCTCGCTGGAAAAATTGAGAGCAAGGAACGTGCCCTCTTTAAACCGGATTGATGCCCCGTTATGGGGCATTCGATTCCGCTGCCATTGCAGAAGGCCTTATCACGCCAAAGAAGGCGGCGCGCCGAGCATCCGGCACAGCGTACGAAGTTCGTTGAGGGTGACATACGGGCGCGTTGCAGCAGGGCTGGAGGCATCGACCAACGCGTGCGCGGACGTCACGTTTTCGCGCACGAGCCACGCGGCCTGAAGTCCCGCGTCCAACGCGCCCAGGACGTCGAGCCGGAAATCGTCCCCAACATGAAGCATGGTTTCGGGCGCAACCCCGGCTTCGCGCGCGGCGCGATGAAATATCTCCTCATGCGGCTTTGCAATTCCGACTACTGCCGCGCTCAAGGTCGCGCGGAAAAACTCGCTGCCGCCCGTGAGCCGCAAGTCCGCGTTGCCGTTCGTCACGGCGACCAGCGGAAAGCGGGCACTGAGCCACGCCAGCGCGGGCATGACGTCTTCGAAAAATTCCACCTGCTGGCGCGCGGCGAAAAACACGTCGTAGGCGTGTGCGGCGAGCAACGGGTCTTCTTTCGCCAGGCTCAGCGCGAGGTCGATCGAGCCGAGGCGCAATGCACGGAAGTCGCCAGCAAGGTCGGGTCGCGAACGCTCGTACTCGTTGCGCAGTTCGGCGAGCGCCATGCGGGACGGCAACACGCTCGCCGTGCCGGGCGCGTGCTCGAGCAGCCACGCATGCAGCGCGTCTTCGGCACGTTTGACGGTCACGCCGAACGACCACAAGGTGTCGTCGAGGTCGAAGGAGAGCGCCGCTACGTGGTTCAGGCGCATAGCGGTTCGAGCAGCGGTTGGGCGATGCGCACGTAGTCGGCGGAAGCGAGCACGATCGATTTGTCGAGGCGCCCGGCGTTGAAAGCGATCTCGTCGAAGCGGGCGATCAAACCGGGATCGACGATCAGTGCGATGGCGGGCGAGAACACGAAGGGCGGGATCGCGCCGATCACGCAGCCGGTTTCGCGCATGGCTTCCTCGGGCGAAGCCAGCGTGGCTTTCTTGATCTGCGCCGCGGCCGCGACCTTTTTGAAGTCGAGCTTCTGGTCGCCCGGCAGTATGCAGAGAATCAGCCGCGCGTCGTCCTTGCTCTTGCACAGCATGGCTTTTGCGCCTTGCCCGGGCTCGGTGCCGCGAATCGCGGCCACCTGATCCGAGCGCCCTTCGGCGGGATGATCGATGACGCGATACGTCGCGCCTTCCTTGTCCAGCAGCGCGACCAGCGCTTCGTACACGTTCGGCATTGCGTGAGGAGGGGAGAGAGTGAATCGGGCTTACGCTACCACGGCCAGGCCACGCGCGTGCCCGCGCCGGTGTCGAGCGCATGGCGGTACAGGAAGCGCGCCACGGTCAAGTCTTGCAACGCGAGCCCCGTCATGTCGAACACGGTGATGTCGCTGGCGGCGCGCGCGACGGGCGTCGTGCCGCCCAGCACGTCGCCGATCTCCGTGCACGGCAGGCCCGGCGCCCACTGGCATTCGCCAATGCTGCGCGCCTGCTGCGTGTCGTCGACGTAAATGCGCGCGCGCTGCAGCACGCCTTCGGGGAGTTCGCGCTTGCCCGCGGTATCCGCGCCTACGCAGGTGAGATGCGTGCCGGGCCGCACGGCGCTGGCGTCGAACAGCGGGCCGCCGCCGGGCGTGGCCGTAATGACGACGTCGCTGCTCGCCACGGCTTCATTGCGGTCATGGGCCAGGCGGATCGCGCAGATATCGCGGAATGCCGCTTCGAACTCGGGCACCGCCTGGCCGCGCGTGCTCACGTATTGCACGGTGCAACGCCGCGGCAGGATGCGCAGCGCGTAGGTCAACTGGACCCTGGCCTGCACGCCGGTGCCGAACACGCAGATTCTGGTGCTTTCCGGCCGCGCGAGTTGTTGCAGGCCGATGCCGCCCGCCGCGCCGGTGCGCGCCGTGGTGATCGCGTTGCCGTCGAGCAGGCATAGTGGCCGGCCCGTGTGCGGATCGAACAGGGCGACGGTGGCCTGATGCGGCTCGCCGCCGAGTTGACGATTACCGGGCCAGAAACCCGCCGCCTTGAAACCGAGCAGATCCTGGCTCGCGACATCGCCGGACTTGATGCCGAACACGCCGCCCGTGGCGAGCTTTTCGCGCACGACGGGAAAGACGCGGCCCGCGCGCTGGCTATGCAGGACGAAGGCTTCGCGCACGGCCGCGAGCACCTGTTCGGCCTGGAGTGCGGGCTCGACGGCGTCGCGGTCGAGCAACAGGAGTTGGGCGTGGCTGGGCATGGCGAAGAGCGCGATCACACGGTATCGACGAATTATATAATAATAGACAAATCGTACAATATTGGTGATTGCGCGTTTGTGCCGGGCGCGCAGTACTGCGCCGCCCGCTCCCTGCGCGCCAGTGAGATCCATCGTCCAGCATGCGAAAACCCCGATCCGCCAAATTCACGCACGAGCAGCAAGTCATGCTCGATCAGGTCAAGCAGATTGCCGCGGGACTCGGCGAGACGCTCGCGCCCTTTACGGAAGTGGTCGTGCACGATCTCCGCTCGCCCAGGCATGCGATCCTCGCGATCCACAACAATCTCTCGGGGCGCGAAGTGGGCGATCCGGCCACGGAACTGGGCCTCGCGCGCCTTGCCGACGACGACTATCCGCAGGTCATCGCGAACTACGCGAATCGGTTCGCCGACGGGCGCCGCGCGAAAAGCACCTCGATCGGCATCAAGGATGCGGACGGCCACTACTTCGCCGCGCTGTGTCTGAACGTGGATGTCACGCTGTTTCGCAGCCTCTCCACGTTGCTCGAACAGTTTTCGCTGCCGAAGAACGCCGCGCTGAAGGAGACGCTCGATCCTTCGAGCGCCGACGCGATTCGCGAACGTATCGACCGTTACGCGGCGAGCCTCGCGACCACACCGCAGGCGCTGCGCGCGGAGCAGCGCAGGGCGTTGCTGCAGACGTTGCGCGACGAGGGCTACCTCGCGTTGCGCAAGTCGATGGAAACCGTGGCGCAGCATCTGGGCGTGTCGCGCGCCACCGTGTACAACGCCGTGAAATGAGCGGCGCTGTACGCCGTGATGCGCTCAGGCCTTTGCGAAACGCTGCACGGCTTCGGGCGTGACTGGCGTGAAGAAGTTGACGAGATTGCCGTCGGGGTCGCGCACCAGCAGCGAACGGTTGCCCCACGGCTGCGTGGTGGGCGCTTGCACGATGTCCTTGCCGCGCGCCTTGAGCGTTTGAAACAGCGCGTCGACGTCGTCGACGATGAATTCCAGGATTACCGCGCGATTGCTGCCGGGCGTGGCCGCGCCGCCAAAAAACCGGTCCATCGTGGTTTTGGTGCCGACCGCGAGCGTGCACGCGGGCGACTTCAGTTCGGCGAATTCGCCGGTGAACCAGTTGGCCTGCAGGCCGATGTCTTCGTAAAATCGCACGAGCGGGGCGATGTCGTTGGTGATGATGCGGGTCGAAACGAAGTTCACGTTGACTCCTTGCGTCAGAGGTTGATGCCGCCATGCTACAAAAGCCCTGCTGACACCGTGCTGTCAGCATCGAAACCGCCATGCGCCGATCCGACCGACTGTTCCAGATCATTCAAATCCTGCGGCGCTCCACGCGCCCGCTCACGGCCCAGCGTCTCGCGCAGGAGCTGGAGGTCTCGGTGCGCACGGTGTATCGCGACATCGCCGACCTGATGGGCCAGCGCGTGCCCATCCGCGGGGAGGCGGGCACGGGCTACGTGCTCGAGCGCCACTACGACATGCCGCCATTGATGCTCACCGCCGACGAACTCGAGGCGGCGGTGCTCGGCGCGCAATGGGTCGCGCAACGCGGCGATCCCGTGCTCGCGCGCGCCGCGCAGGATCTGATCGCGAAGATCGCGGCCTCGGTGCCGGAGCGCTTGCGGCCGTTCATCGCCGAACCGGCCAGCGGCCCGATGACGCCGCTCGCGAACTCGGTGGATACGCTCGACGTCGCGCGGCTGCGCGAGTGGATTCGCGCGGGCCGCAAGCTGCGCATCCGTTATCGCGACGAACGCGGGCGCATCAGCGAACGCACGGTGTGGCCGCTGCTGATCGGTTACGCCGACGCCTTGCGCGTGGTCGCGGCATGGTGCGAATGGCGTCAGGCATTTCGGCACTTCCGCACCGACCGTGTCGTTGCCGTCGACTACCTGGACGAACGGCACGGCGAACGCCGGTCCGTGCTGGTGGCGCGCTGGAAGCGCCATATGAAGGCCACGCGCGGCGTCGAGCTGGCGGAGTGAGCGCCAGCGCCGCTCGCGATCAGGGCGAACGCGGCTGCGGCGCGTTGATCGTGGCGGCGGGCACCGTCGACATCAACCTGGGCAACGTGAAGCCGAAATCTTCCGGCGCGATGTCGAGGCGCACGCGAATGGACTCGCCGCGCTCGTGCGTGCCCGTCACGTAGACGCCGGGCGGCGAACGCGGCAGCAAGGCCAGATGCGAACGCGTGTCCCGCAGCGTTCGGCCTTCGAGGGCGAGGTCGAGCCATTGGCGCGGCGCGCGAAATGGCAGCACGGTCGCGCTCGAACGGCGCGGGACAGGCGGTGGGGCGGGCGGCGTGAGCGCAACGGAGAGCGCGTGGGCGTGGGTCTTCGGAGCGGGCACGCGGGGCGTGCGTGATGTCGGTGGCAAGCAGCTTGGCGGGCGGCGCGTAAAACGCCCGTAAAGATTGCGCCGCGACGTATCATGGGCGTCTTGCGCTCCCCAGGCTCACGCACGCCATGTCCTCCGAATCGCCAACTTTCAGTACGCCCACTTTGAGCGGCGCGAACGTCGAACTGCGTCCGCTGCGCGCGACCCATGCGCCCGACCTGCTCGCGGCCGCCGCCGACGGCGAGCTATGGAATCTGAAAGTTACCGTGGTCCCCGGCCCGCAAACCGTCGACAGTTACATCGCGCGCGCGCTCGAAGGCGAACGCGCGGGCACCGTGATGCCGTTTGTCATCGTCGACACAACACAGGATCGCGTCGTGGGCAGCACGCGCTTCTGGAAGGTCGATTACGCGAACCGCAAGCTCGAGATCGGCAGCACGTGGCTCGCGGCGTCGGCGCAGCGTTCGCCTGTCAACACCGAAGCGAAATTCCTGATGCTCACGTACGCGTTCGACACGCTGCGCTGCGTGCGCGTGCAGTTCACCACCGACGTGCTGAACGACAAGTCGCGCGCGGCCATCCTGCGCCTTGGCGCGCAACAGGAAGGCGTCGTGCGGCACGAACGCATCATGCCCGACGGGCGCAAGCGCGACTCGGTGCGCTTCAGCATCATCGACGACGAATGGCCGGACGTGCGCGCCAGGCTCGCGGCGCGGCTCGCGTGAGTCGCCCGATCACGAGCGCCAGCGCGGCGGTTCGCCTTTGAGCCAGCACACGCCGATCAACCCGGCGCTCAGCAGCGCGACGAGCGCGATGAACGCCCAGCGGTGCCGGTCCGGCCTGACCAGCACGCCCACCGCGACGAGCGCCGCGACATAGACCGCGAGCACGAGCCAGCCTTGCCAGTGCGTGGGCAGACCCCAGCCCCAGCCGTAACGTTTAGCGGGAAACCAGTAGTCGGGATCGTTCATGTCGATGTGGTGGCGGAGGCACACGCCGTCATTGTGAAGCCAGATAGCGCTGCGGCGCCTCGCCGGTGACCTGGCGGAACATGACGATGAACGCGCTCGCGCTGCGATAGCCAAGATTGCGCGCCACGTGCGCCACGGATTGCCCGAGCGCGAGCCGCGTGATCGCTTCGGCCACGCGCATTTGCTGCCGCCACGCCACGAACGTCAGCCCCGTTTCCGCATGCAGGCGCCGCGCGAGCGTGCGGCCGCTCGCGCCGAACTGTTCGCCCCAGAAGTCGAGCGTCAATTCGCTCGCCGGGTCGTTCATCATGTGCTCGCAGATTTTCAGCAGGCGTTCGTCGCGCGGCAGCGGCACGCCGGGCTCGGGCAGGCCGGGCGTTTCCGCGAGCACCTTGAGGAGCAGCGGCACCGCGAGCGCGGCGCGGCTGTCGCCGCCGTACTTCTCGCCCGCCGCGCCGATCGTGAGCGCCAGTTCGCGCATCAGCGCCGACACCGCGATGACCGCCGCGTCGCGCCACGGCCACGGGCACACGTGCGACTCGATATAGACGCTGCACAGCACCGTCTCGCCCACGGCATGCAACTCGTGATCGACATCGGGCGGCAGCCAGGCGGCGCGCGACTGCGGCAGCGTCCACGTGCGCGTGGGCGTGAGCACGCGAATCACGCCCTGGATCGCGAACACGAGTTGACCATGCCGATGCTGGTGCCACGAGACCCGTTCGCCGTGCCGGTAGTTGATGACCGATGCGCTGACCTCGTGCGCGAGCGGCGTGCGCGCGAGCGGATAGCGCTTGAGCAGAAATTCCTTCATGGCGAATGCGGGCAGGTTCGGACGGAAAGCAGCGTGAAGCGCACGGCAAAAGGTCGATTAGACCGCCGATGATATCGAGAATTGTCCAAAAATTGTCAAAAATTCGATATCGGCTGTCATCCTCTCTCGCGCGGAAGCCGGTAATCTCCTTTTCCGGCAACGATTCGCGCGCGATTCCCGCTCAAATCAGGAATGATTCGCATTCTTGCCCTGAATGACCCCGAATGACTTCCGGCCGTGCCATGCCCTTGATCGTCTCGTTGATACGCAGCTCGCGCTGGCTGCTGCCTGTTGCCTTGCTGGTGAGCCTCCTGAGCGGCTTCGCCAACGCGGCGCTGGTCGCGCTCATCAATCAGGCGCTGCGGGCGACGGGTGCCCAACTGGCTACGCTCGGTCTGCGCTTTCTGCTGCTCGGCCTGGTCGTGCTGGTCACGCGCGTGGTCTCGCAAACGCTTTTCATGTATCTCGGCCAGCGCGCCAAGGCGCGGCTGCGCATGCAGACGATCGACCGCCTCGCGCGCGCCTCGTTCCGCGATCTGGAGCAGTGCGGCGCGGCGCGCGCGATGGGCGCGCTCACGCAGGATCTCGACAGCATCGTCATCTTTTTCGTGAGCCTGCCGTCCATCGCGATGCAAGGCGCGGTGATCGCGGGCTGTCTCGTCTATCTCGGCGTGCTCTCCGTGCCGATCCTCGTGTTCGCGCTCGCGGTGATCGGCATCGGTTCGCTGGGCACGCATCTCGTGGGCGCGCGGGCGCTGCGCCACTTGCGTGCATCGCGCGCACGCGAGGACGATCTGCTGCGCCAGTTCCGCGCGCTGTTCGACGGCGCGAAGGAATTGAAGCTGCATCACGCGCGCGCCCAGGCTTTCGTCGCGCGCGAACTCGCGCCGCACGTGGAAGCCGTGCGCATTCAGCGTACGCGCGGCTACGTGCTCAACGCGTTCGCGGCGAGCTGGGGCACGCTGGTGCTGTTCGGTTTCGTCGGCCTCACGATCTTCGTGCTCGCGCGTGACTTTCACGCCGACGCGAGCGTGATGTCCGGTTACGCGCTCGTGTTTCTCTACCTGATCATGCCGGTGGAAGGGCTGCTTGCCGCGCTGCCCACGGTCGGCGCGGCGCGCGTGGCGTTCGAGCGCATCGCGCAACTCGAGGCGAAGCTGCCGCCCGAGCCATCGCATGCGGCCGCGCTCGTGCCCGCGTTCGAGCGCATCGTGTTCGAAGGCGTCTCGCATCGCTATGCGCGCGAAAGCGAAGACGGTTTCTTCACGCTCGGGCCGCTCGATCTCGCGTTCGAGGCGGGCGAGCTCGTGTTCCTCGTGGGCGGCAACGGTAGCGGCAAGACCACGTTCGCGAAGCTGCTTGTGGGCCTTTACGCGCCGGAAGCGGGGCGGATTCTCGTCGATGGCGTGGCGGTCGAGGCGGCCACGCGCGCCGCGTATCGACAGCGCTTTTCGGTCGTGTTCAGCGACTTTCATCTGTTCGATTCGCTGCTCGGCTTGCCGCCCGAACGCGACGCCGAGGCGCGCGCGCTGCTCGCCGCGTTGCAGCTCGATCACAAGGTGCGCATCGAGAACGGCACGTTTTCGACGCTCGCGCTCTCGCAAGGCCAGCGCAAGCGGCTCGCGCTGCTCGTGGCGATGCTCGAAGACCGGCCGTTCTACGTGTTCGACGAATGGGCCGCCGACCAGGATCCCGCGTTCAAGGACGTGTTCTATCGCACGCTGCTGCCGCAGTTGAAGGCGCTTGGCAAAACGGTGCTCGTCATCACGCACGACGACCGCTATTTCCCTCTCGCCGATCGCCTCGTCAAACTCGACAGCGGTCAATTGAGCGCGGGATCGTTGCCGATGGCGGACGCGGCATGAGCGGCGCGCGTTCACGCCGGGCTCCCGCGCGCCGGCGCTGGCTGGGCGGCGCGGCAATGTCGATGGCGTCGCTCGCGCTCGGCGGCATCGGCGCGTTGCCGCGCGCGCTGCGGGCGGCGAACGCTGCGCGAACACCGGTGCCAACGTCCGTGCCGACACCCGTGCCGAACCGCATCGTCGTGCTCAACTGGGAGCTGACCGAAACGCTGCTCGCGCTCGGCCGCGCGCCCATCGGCATTCCTTTGCCCGACTGGTACACGGCGACGATCGTGACGCCGCCACTGCCGCCGCGCGTCGCCGACGTCGGGTTGCTGTATCAGCCGAATTTCGACGTGCTGCGCGACCTCGCGCCCGACCTGCTGATCGTCACGCCCGAGCATGCGGGTCTGCTCGCGCCATTGCACCGCATCGCGCCGACGCTCACGCTGGGCGCCTACATGAACGCCGCGCAGCCGTACGACGCGCTGCAGGCCGAAACGCTCGCGATGGCGCACGCGCTCGACGCCCAGCCGCGCGCTCACGCCTTGATTGCCGATACCGCGCGCGCGCTCGACGCGGTGTCGGCGCGGTTGCGCGGCAGCGCGCCACGCACGGTGATCGTCGCCGACGCCATCGACGAGCGCCATTTCCGCGTCTACGCGAAGGGCAGTTTGTTCGACGCGGTGCTCGCGCGCCTCGGCGTGATCAACGCGGTGAATCCGCGCGAGGCGAGCGCGGCGCAAGCGCGCTGGACCGCGAACGCGATGGGCTCGGCCGTCGTGCCGCTGCAACGGTTAACCGACGTCGCGCACGCCGACATGCTGCTCGTCGGCCCGCTGCACGACGAGACGCGCGCCGCGCTGGGCGCGAGCCCGCTGTGGCGTGCGCTGCCCGCCGCGCGCGAGCGTCGCGTGGCCGTGCTGCCCGTGATCGCGCCGTATGGCGGTTTGCTGTCGATGCGGCGCTTCGCCGTGGCTGTCGAAGCCGCGCTCGGCGCCATCGCGAACGCGGGAGGCGGACTTGGATAACGCCACGCTGCCCGTGCGCGCCGCGCCGCCGCGCGTGGGGCCGCGCGCCATCGCCGGTACGCTGTTCGCGCTCGCGGCGTGCCTCGCCGCCGTGCATCTGCATCGGGCGCTCGGCGGCGCGGCGTGGTGGCCAGCGCTGGTCGCGCCCGACCTGACGGACATGCGCGACGTGCTCGTGCACGAGAGCCTGCTGCCGCGTATTGCCATGACGCTGCTGTGCGGCGGCGCGCTGGGTCTCGCGGGCGCGCTCGCGCAGCAGGTGTTGCGCAATCCGCTCGCGGAGCCCATGACGCTCGGCATTTTTCCGGGCGCGTATCTCGCGTTGAGCGTCGCGAGCGTGTGGGCGCCGGGCTGGCTCGCGCTGGGCCGCGACACGCTCGCGCTCGCGGGCGGCGCGCTCGCCATGCTGCTCGTGTTCGCGCTCGCATGGACGCAGCGCATGTCGCCGCTCGGCGTGATTCTCGCGGGCATGGTCGTGAACCTCTATTGCGGCGCGATCAGCCTCGCGATCTCGGTCGTGCATTTCGACTTCCTGCGCGGCCTGCAAATCTGGGGCGGCGGCGCGCTCGATCAAAGCGGCTGGCAGAGCGCCACGCATCTCGGCGTGCGCGTCGCGGCATGCGCGTTCGGCGCAGCGCTGCTGTACCGGCCGTTGAGTCTCTTCGATGCGGGCGATGCGACCGTGCGCAGCCTCGGCGTCGCGGTTGGCTGGATGCGCGGCGCGGCGCTGTTCGTCGCGGTGGCATTGACGGCGTGCGTGGTCGCGGAAGTGGGCGTGATCGGCTTCGTCGGGCTCGCCGCGCCGCTGGTCGCGCGGCTCGCGGGCGCGCGGCGCTTGCGCGAGCGTTTGATCTGGGCGCCGCTCACGGGCGCGGCGCTGCTGTGGCTCACCGACGAAATCGTGCGCTACGTGGGCGAGACCGAGTTGTTTTCGGCACATCTGATTCCCACCGGCAGCGTGACCTCGATACTCGGCGTGCCGCTGCTCGTCGCGTTGTTGCCGCGCCTGCCTGTCCGGCCCGAAGCGCAGGCGACGGCCGCGCGTTTCCCGTCCCCGCCGATGTCGCGCATGATGCCGCTCGCGTGGCTGCTGCTCTTGCTCGACGCGTGCGCGATGTCGCTCGCCTTCACGCGCGGCGTGCACGGCTGGAAGCTCGCGTCGCTCGCGCATATCGACGCGCTGCTGTTCTGGAACGTGCCGCACCTGCTCGCGGCGCTGGCGGCGGGCAGCCTGCTGGCGACGGCGGGCGTGCTGCTGCAGCGCATGACCGCGAATCCGATGGCGAGCCCCGATCTGCTCGGCGTGGGCTCGGGCGGCATGTTCGGCATCGTCGCCGTGCTGTTTCTCACCGGCAGCATGATGCCGGCCGCGTTGTTCGCGGGCTGTGTGGCGGGCGCGCTCGCCACGCTCGTGTTGCTGCTGTGGTTCGGGCGGCGCGCGCAGTTCGCGCCCGAGCGCCTGCTGCTCGTGGGCCTCTCGATCAGCTCGCTGTTCCAGGCCGTGGTGGGCGCGGTGATGGCGAGCGGCGACCCGCGCGCGGGCGTGCTCATCGACCTGCTGGTCGGCTCGACCTACTACGTGCCGTCGGTGGTGGCGTGGGGCACGGCGGCGCTCGCCGTGCTCGTGCTCGCGGTCGCGCCGCTGGGCGTGCGCTGGCTCGCGGCGCTCGGCGTGGGGTCGCACGCGGCGGCGAGCGTGGGCGTGCCCGTGGGCGTCGCGCGCTTCGCGCTGTTGCTGCTCGCCGCGCTCGCCACGGCGGCGGCGACGGTCGTGGTGGGGCCGCTCTCGTTCGTCGGCCTGATCGCGCCGCATATCGCGCGGCTGTCCGGCGCGCGGCGGCCGCTCGCGCAGCTGTATTGCGCGGCCGTGCTGGGCGCGCTGCTGATGGTCGTTGCCGACTGGCTCGGCCGCCAGATCGTCTTTCCCGAGCAACTCGCGGCGGGACTCGTGGCGACGTTGATCGGCGGTCCGTGGCTCGTCGCGACGATGCTGTGGCGAGCGGCAGCGCGAGAAACATGAGTGGTGAGGTTGCACCGTGCGAGGTGTCGCATGAAGCGACTCGGTTAGCTATCCGAAATAAATAACAAAGAACGGTCCCCCAGCAATTCACGCCCGCTTCTGGCGGGTGGATGCCGTTCGGCCTTTTAACAGTGGGATTGATAGCGAATGAAAACGAGAACAGACCAGGCCGCCGCGCAACGCGCGCCGGGATCGGGATGGCGCAGAATGGCGCCGCACATGACGCCGCTCGCGCTGGCGGCGTTGAGCCTCGCCTCGCCGTATGCGCGCGCACAGAGCACGCAAGCGCCGGCGGATGCCAGCGTGCTGCCCGCCGTGACGGTGACGGGCACCGCGAGCGCCGACGCCACCACGGAAGGCACCGGCACCTACGCCACGAAGAACGCCACCATCGCCGGAAAAACGGCGCAGCCGATCAAGGAAGTGCCGAACTCGGTTTCCGTGCTCACGCGCCAGCAAATGGACGACATGAACGTGTCGACGATCCAGGACGCGCTGCGCTACGTCACGGGCGTGAATTCGATCAACTACGGCGACGGCACCGCGTATTACCGCGCGCGCGGCTCGCAACTGGGCGTGGAATTCGACGGCGTGTCGATCGTGAGCGGCCTGCAATATCAATTGCAGTTCGACCTCGCCATGTACGACCGTATTGAAATCCTGCGCGGCGTGGCGGGCGCCATCGACGGTATCGGCGAACCGGGCGGCATCGTCAATCTCGTGCGCAAGCGTCCGCAGGACCAGTTCCATGTCGCCACGGAAACGCAGGTCGATTCGTTCGGCAGCGTGCGCCAGATGGTGGACGTGACCGGGCCGCTCAACAAGGACGGCACCGTGCGCGGGCGCGCGGTGATCGTGGGCAGTGACGGCACGCAGTCGATCGACCGCACGCGCAGCAAGGAAGTCATGGCGTATGGCGCGATCGATTGGGACATCACGCCGCGCACCACCATCTCGGCTTCCGGCACCTACCAGGTGTCGCCGACTTCGGGCATCGACTACGGCGCGGGCGGCGTGCTCAACAGCAGCCTGACTGCGCTCTCCGGTCAGCGCGTGCCGAGTTCGTACACGCAGAACTTCAGCCCGAGCTGGAACTACGCCTACACGTCGATCGAGGAAGGCAACGTCAATCTCGTGCATCGTTTCGAGAGCGACTGGAAGTCGTCGACGACGGTGTTCTATCGCCATGAACTCTCGAAAGCGAACTACGCGTATTCGGGACCCGGCGCGACGTCGACCGGTCTCGCGGAATTCGGCGATCAGGCCCAGCGCACGGCATACGACTGGTTCGGCGCGGACACCAACGTGTCCGGTCCGGTTCATCTGTTCGGGCAAACGCACACGCTCACGTTCGGCGCGAACTATTCGGTAACCACGTCTTCGGCGCTCTCGGGTTATCAGGCGGTGACAGGACCGTATAGCGCCCTGGGTTTGTTCAGCCTCTACGATCCTAACGCGGTGCCGAAGGTGTACGTGCCGTACACGTTCGGCACCAACACGCGCACGGTGCAGTACGGCGTGTACGCGCAGGCGCGCATCAAGCTCGCGGACCCGCTCACGCTCGTGCTCGGCGGCCGTGAAGCCTTCCTGCAAGGCCGCACGCAATCCACCTTGCCGACCGTGGAAGACTGGACCACGAGCGCGCAGGTCAATCATCGTTTCCTGCCTTCGGCGGGGCTCGTGTGGGACATCGTGCCGTCGATCACGGCGTACGCGAACTATGCGCGTTTTCTCGATGCGCAGACGCAAACCACCTACTCGGGCGCGGGCTTGCCGCCGCGCACGGGCGAACAGTACGAAGTGGGCGTGAAGGGCAGTTTCCTCGGTGGCCGGTTGAACACCACGGCGGCGCTGTTCCGTATCAACGACAACAATCGCGCGGTGGACGATCCCGCTCACCAGTACTACTACATTGCCGCGGGCAAGGTGCGCGACCAGGGCCTGGAACTCGAAGTGACGGGCCAGCCGCTGCCGAACTGGAACGTCTATGCGGGCTACACCTATCTCGACGAGCATTACGAGAACGATGCGCCCGATCTCACCGACGGCGAGGATCCCAAGCATCTGTTCAAGCTCTGGACCAACTACCGGTTCTCGCAGGGCCTCTTGAGCGGCGTGACGGTGGGCGGTGGCATGCTCGCGCAAACGCGTATCTCTCGCGGTGTGGAGCAGGGCGCGTATGCGATCTTCAATGCGGAAGTGGGCTATCAGTTCAACAAGCACGTGAATGCCTCGCTGCAACTGAACAACATCTTCAATCGCGGCTATTACATTCGCCCGCCCGGCGCGTATTACAGCGTGTTCGGCGATGCGCGCAACGTGATGCTCACGGTCCGTTCGGACTTCTGACGATGTGATGTCGATATAAAAAGGGCGAACGCAAGCGTTCGCCCTTTTCGCTTTCGAACACGCCGATGACTCAGTGCGCGATCGGATCGAGGCCGGTTTTCTCCACCGTCGCCTGGGCCTGCGGCGAAGCGAGGAATTGCAGCAGCGCACGGGCTTCCTGCGGATGCTTCGCGCCCACCGGAATCCCGGCGGCGTAGCGCGTGACCGACTGCAAGGACTCCGGCACCTTGCCGACGAACGTCACGCCCGGCACGGGCAGCAGTTCGGCCACCTGCTGAAAGCCGACTTCGTAGTCGCCTTTCGCCACCACGCCCGCCACGGGGATGCGCGGCACCATGGTCGCTTTCGGCGCCACCTGATCTTCGATACCGAGCTTCTTGAACATTTCGTTCTTGATGTACACGCCGCTCGCGCTGTCCGAATACGCGATCGATTTCGCGTGCAGCAGCGTCTGCCGCAACGCGTCGACCGTGCTGATATCGGGCTTCGGCGCGCCGGCGCGCACCACCATGCCGATGCGCGAATCGGCAAGGTCGACACGCGAATCGGGCATCACCTTGCCGTCCTTGATGAGCCCGTCGAGCGCATAACCGACCATGATGACCACGTCGGCCGGTTCGCCGCGCGCGAGCCGGTTCGGGATCGCTTGCGGCGACTTGCCCATGGAAGGCCCGAGGATCGTGTCGAGCGAATTGCCGGTCTGCTGCGTGAAGGTCGGGCCGAGCGCCTGATAAGCGGCCGTGAAGCCGCCCGAGGTCATCACGTGCAGCTCCGCCGCGTGCGTGATCACGCTGCAACAGGCGCTCGCGGCAACGAACGTCTGCGAGGCGAAGCGAAGCAGGGCGAGTCTCATGGCTTCGCGGCCTCGTTGCCTTGCGCGGACGTGTCGGTGCACTGACGCGTTTCGCGGATCGATTGCGGATGCCAGAGCCGCGCGCCGCCCTCGATACCGCGGTCGTTGGAGACGGTCGCCACGTTGGGCGGCAGCTTGAATGCAAGCCGCTCCGCATTGCCGCCGCCGATCCACAGCTTGTCGTAATGCACGAGCGAATCGAGAATGCCGATGATCTTCTCGACGCGCTCGTTCCAGCGCTTGTTGCCCGCTTTGCGTCGTGCCGCGTCGCCGATGTACTCGTCGTACGCGTGCTTCTTGCTGACCGGATGATGCGCGAGTTCGAGATGCGGCATCAGTTCGCCGTCGCGAAAGAGCGCCGTGCCCGCGCCCGTGCCGAGCGTGAGGACGAACTCGAGGCCCTTGCCTTCGATGGCGGCGAGACCTTGCATCTCGGCGTCGTTGATCATGCGCACCGAAGGATTGCCGAGTCGTTCGCCGAGCATGGCCGCGAGCGGCACGTCGCGCCAGTCTTCGTTGCCCAGATGCGGCGCGGTGATCACGCGGTTGTCGCGCACGAAGCCGGGAAAGCCGATCGACACGTGCGTGACCGGATACTGCCTGGTGAGCGGTTCGACGAGCGTGTAGAGCGTCTCGACGAGCAGCTTGGGCGGGCACGGATGCGGCGTGGCCACGCGCACGCGCTCCGTGCGCATGGTGCCGTTTGCGTCGATGATCGCGGCCTTCAGCCCCGTGCCGCCCACGTCGATGGCGAGAATGTTTTCGATGCCCGCCGAAGCCGGAATCGCGCTCGCCGCGTTCTTGCCCTGGGTGTCCTTCGTGCTCGTTGCGTTGTTCTTCTTTGCCACTCGGTCCTCCGTTGATGTCGTGCTTGCGGTCTCGGGTTTACTTCTTGTTTGCATCGGGCTTCGAGTCGGGCTTTGAGTCGGGCTTCGAGTCGGGCTTAGACTCCGGCGGCGTGAGTTTGCGCCATGCATGCCCGTCGCGAGCCAGCAGGTCGTCGGCTTCCTTCGGCCCCTGGCTGCCGGCCGCGTAGCCATGCACGGGCACCGCGCCGCCATCCTTCGGGTGCAAGACGTCGTCTACGGCAGCCCAGGTCGACTCGATGCTGTCCGCGCGCTGGAACAGCGTTTCGTCGCCGAGCATGCAGTCGTAGAGCAGCGTTTCGTAGCCCACGTTCGCGCGCTGCGTGAAGAAGTCATCGTAATCGAACGTGGAATGCACCGCACCCATTTCCATGAGCGGGCCGGGCGTCTTCACGTTGAAGTCGAAGGTCGTGCCGTGCGAAGGATCGATGCGCAGCGTGAGCACGTTCGGCGTGAGCGCGTCCACGGGCGTGTCGCGAAAGAGCCGGAACGGCACGCTTTTCAGCTGCACGGAAATTTCGGTGCGGCGCGCGGCGAGGCGCTTGCCCGTGCGCAGATAAAACGGCACGCCGGCCCAGCGCCAGTTGTCGATATGCACGCGCGCGGCGGCATAGGTTTCGGTCGTACTGTCCTTCGCCACATTCGGTTCGTCCCTGTAGCCCACGCCCGCCGGGCCTTGCTCGTACTGGCCGAACACGACATCTTCGCGCGTGAGCGGCTTGATCGCGTCGAAGATTTCGGCCTTCTTGTTGCGCACGGCTTCCGCATCGAACGAATTGGGCGGTTCCATGGCGACCATGCCGAGCAACTGGAACAGATGGTTCGGCACCATGTCGCGGAACGCGCCGGTCTGCTCGTAGAAGCTGCCGCGGCCTTCGACGCCGATCACTTCCGAAGCCGTGATCTGCACGTTGTCGATGTACTCGCGGCGCCAGATCGGCTCGAACAGCGCATTCGCGAAGCGCACCGCGAGGATGCTCTGCACCGTGTCCTTGCCGAGAAAATGGTCGATACGGTAAATCTGCGTTTCCTTCACGAAGTTCAGCAGATGCGCGTTCAGATCGCGCGCCGAGGCGAGGTCGGTGCCGAACGGCTTCTCGATCACGATGCGGCGGAAGCCGCTCTTGCCGTCGTCGCCTTCTTTCAGCAAGCCTGCTTTGCCGAGCCGTTCGACGATCGGCTTGAAAAAACGCGCGCCCACGGCGAGGTAGAACACCACGTTACCTTGCGTCTTGCCTTCGAGCAGCTTCGCGAGTTGCTGATAAGGCGCGTCTTCCTCGAATTCGGCCGCCATATATTGCAAGCGTTGCGCGACCCAGTTCCAGGCGTTGTCGTCGAGCTTGCCCGCGTGAAAGGTGCTGGCTTTGTCGGCGGCGAGCTGTTCGAGCGAACTGTGCAGGTCGTCGCGCCATTGCTGCGTTTCGCGCTCGCCGTGATTGACGCCGATGATCTGCATGCCGTCGTCGAGCAGGCCGTCGACGGTCAGGTTGTACAGCGCGGGCATGAGCAGGCGCTTGGTGAGATCGCCGCCCGCGCCGAAGATCACGAGCGTGCAGGGCGGTGCGGGATGCTTGCCCGCGGGCGAGGCCGGCGCGCCGGGCGCCTGCTGCGCATGCGCGTCCACCTTCGCGCTCGGTTGCGGGTTTTGCTGCGCTTTCGCGGTGTCGGGGTTGGGCGTGCTGGTCGGCATGATGGCGCTTCCTTGGATTTGGTCGATCAGGGTAAGCAATTGCAGTGCCTTAAATGACCGTTTAAACCGGCGTGCGGTTCCATTCGATCGCCGTGTCAGCGATCTGTAATGGCTGGGCCACGTGTTTTGCTGGTTTCGGCAATGATCTTTTTAACCAGACGATTGAATGCGGGATGGGATCAAGCGTAATCCAACCCATGCCGAAGCGCGTTTTCGGATGATCCCGCGCGACGGTCCGACGGTCGATTTCGAAACGTCGTGGCGCGAAAACGCCGTATCGAAAGCCGCGCGGCGAGTATGCGAAAAACGCATGCTCCGCTCGACAATTAATCGTTTGTGAGGCGCCAAACCGCCGCCGATACTGCCCTGACTTTCCGTTCATGCGACGAACCGGCGGTATTCCATGCGACTTCATCACAACTTCATCAACGGGCAATTCGACGAAACGAGCGCCGCGCGCATCGACGTCTTCAAT
Organism: Paraburkholderia acidisoli; assembly: GCF_009789675.1. Classification (NCBI taxonomy): domain Bacteria; kingdom Pseudomonadati; phylum Pseudomonadota; class Betaproteobacteria; order Burkholderiales; family Burkholderiaceae; genus Paraburkholderia; species Paraburkholderia acidisoli. The sequence continues at coordinate 1,680,455 of NZ_CP046914.1, forward strand.
CCCGCCAACGCCGAGCTGATCGGCCATGTGAGCGCCGCGAGCCCGGCCGACGCCGAGCGCGCCGTGGCCGCCGCCGCCGCCGCGCAACCCGCCTGGCGCCGCCTGCCGGCAGCCGAGCGCGGCGCGATCCTCAACCGCTTCGCCGACGCGATCGTGGCGCGCGCCCCCGCCATTGGCGCGGCGCTGGCCGCCGAGTCGGGCAAGAGCGTCGCCGACGCCACCTCGGAAGCGCAGTATGCCGCCGAAATCCTGCGCTATCACGCGCAGTGGGCGCGCCGCGTGGAAGGCGAGGTGATCCCGAGCGACAGCCCGCGCGAAAACCTCATCCTCATGCGCGAACCGATCGGCGTGGTGGCTTGCCTGATTCCGTTCAATTTCCCCATTTACACGTTGCTGCGCAAGATCGCGCCCGCGCTCATCACGGGTAATGCCGTGGTCGTGCGCCCGAGCAACAACACGCCGGGCTCGGCGTTCGAAGTGGCGCGCGCCGCGCAGGAAGCGGGGCTGCCCGCCGGCATCTTCAACGTGCTGGCCATGGATCACGACACGGCGGCCGTGCTCTGCACGCACAGCAAGGTGGGCATGATCACGTTGACGGGCAGCGTGGCGGCGGGCCGCAAGGTGCTCGACTACTGCAAGGAAAACATCGCGAAGCCGTCGCTGGAACTGGGCGGCAAGACGCCCGCCATCGTCGAGGACGACGCCGACCTCGAAGCCGCCGCCGCGGCCATCGTCGGCTCGAAAACCTCGCATTGCGGCCAGCTCTGCACGGCGATCGAACGGGTGTATGTGCACGCGTCGGTGCACGACCGCTTCGTCGCGCTGTTGCGCGAGAAGATGGCCGCCGTGCGCTTTGGCGACCGCGCGGAAGACGCCTCGCGCATGGGTCCGCTCGTGAGCGCGCAGGCGCGCACGCAGATTCACGCAATGGTCGAGCGCGCCGTCGCCGCGGGCGCCGTGATCGAAACGGGCGGCCGCGTGCCGGAAGGCCCCGGCCACTTCTATCCGGCCACGCTGCTGTCGAATTGCGGTCACGACATGGAGATCGTGCAGGAAGAGATCTTCGGACCGGTGCTGCCGGTGGTGTCGTACGCCACGCTTGAAGACGCATTGCGCATGGCCAACGATCATCAGTTCGGTCTTTCGTCGGTGCTGTTCACGGAGCGTTATCGCTCGATCATGCACGTGTCGAACGAGATCGAAGCGGGCGAGCTGTACGTGAACCGCACGCCGGCCGATCCGTATCAGGGCTATCACGCGGGCTGGAAGCGCTCGGGCCTCGGCGGCGACGACGGCAAGCACGGCATGCTCGAATTCACGCAAACGCGTCTTGTCGTGATGCCGCATTGATCGCGCTTCGTTAATGCTTGCTGGAATTGTTTAAAGGCGCTCGCGCGAAAGGCGAGCGCCGGTTTGAAAGTCGTTCGAATCAGCTCGTAGAAGAAAGCGCGCGTATCAACACCGCGCGCGGCATGGAGACAATCTTGCAGAAGTCCGTATCGAAGCCGCTGAGCGCGGCACCCGAGTCGCGCGCCGGTTCGCCTGCGCAGCGCTATATCCAGTTGATGCTGCTCGTGCTCGCCGCCGGCGGTATCTATCCGATCCTGTATCTGCGCCAGGTCTATCAGACCACGATGCTCGATGTCTTTCACATCGACAATTCGCAGCTCGGTTATCTGTACTCGGTGCTCGGCATCGTGTTCTTTCTCAGCTATCTGCCGAGCGGCTGGCTCGCCGACCGCGTGGCGCCGCGCCTCCTGATCTGCTTTTCGCTGGTCGCGACCGGCGTGCTCGGACTCTGGTACTCGACGGCGCCTTCGTTCAACGCGCTGCTCGCGATCTTCTGCGGCTGGGGTCTCTCCACCGGTCTCACGTTCTGGGCCTCGGTGCTCAAGCGCGTGAAGATGATCGCGGGGGCGAACGAGCAGGGCCGCTTCTTCGGCGTGCTCGACGGCGGCCGCGGTCTCGTGGAAGCCGTGCTCGCCACCATCGCGCTCGCGTTGTTCGCGGCCGCCACGAGCTCGGGCCAGGGCGACGCGGCCGGCCTGCGCCACGTGATCTATCTGTACGCATTCACCTGTATCGCGCTGGGCGCGTTGATGAGCCTGTTCGGCGACCCCGCACCCACGGCCGAAGCGCTGGCCGAGGCCGAGGAAGCGAAGGCGAACGGTTCGCTGCTGAAGGATCTCGCGACGCTCGCGGCCATTCCGCAACTGTGGCTCGTGGCGGCCGTGGTGTTCTGCGGCTATCAGATCTTCTGGGCCACCTACAGCTTCTCCGCGTATCTCCAGCAGGGCGACCTGCATATGAGCGTGGTCGCGGCCGGCATGGTCACGACGCTCAAGCTGTGGATGCGCCCGCTCGGCGGCATCGGCGGCGGCTGGCTCGGCGACCGCCTCTCCAACCTGCGCGTGCTGATCTGGGCGATCTTTCTCGCCGTGGCCGGTCTCGTCGGTCTGATCCTGCTGCCCGCGCTGCGGAACATGGCCGTGCTCGGCGTGGTCGTGCTGTTCATCGGCCTCATGACCTACGCGATTCGCGGCCTCTATTGGACGCTGCTCGATCTGTGCGCGATTCCCATGCGCATCACGGGTCTCGCCATCGGCCTCGTTTCGCTGATCGGCTATTCGTCGGATATTTTCCTGCCGCTCGTGAACGGTTACTTCACCGAACACTATGCGGGCCTGCTGGGCTATCAGTTTTATTTCGCCTACGTGGCGGCCATCGGCACGCTCGGCGGTATCGCTGCGCTCGCGCTCCGGCGCATGACTCGCGCATAACCTGTTTTCACTTTGCCTGAACAGCTCGAACCATGAAAGTCGTTGCATTGGAAACGCACGTCGTCGCGGTGCCACCTCCGCACCTCGGCGGCATGTACTGGATCTTCGTCACGCTCAAGACCGACTGCGGTATCGAAGGGGTCGGTGAAATCTACGCGGCCACCTTCCATCCCGACGTGATGGTGCCCGCGATCGAAGATGTGTTCTCGCGCTATCTACTCGATCACGATCCGCACCACGTGGAGCGCCTGTGGCGTGAAACGTATTCGAGCGGCTTCACGCAGCGCCCCGATCTCACGATGATGGGCATCGTGAGCGGCCTGGAAATGGCGTGCTGGGACATCGTGGGCAAGGCGTGCAACAAGCCCGTGTACGAGCTGCTGGGCGGCATGGTGAACGAGCGGCTTCGTTCGTACACCTACCTGTACCCGAAGAACCGCGACGGCGAATACGATTACGACGACCCCGATCTCGCCGCCGAATGCGCCGCGCAAAACGTGAAGCGCGGCTTCACGGCGGTCAAGTTCGATCCGGCCGGCCCGTACACGGCGTACTCGGGGCATCAGCTGTCGCTCGAAGTGCTGGACCGTTGCGAAACGTTCTGCCGCAAGGTGCGCGAAGCCGTGGGCAACCAGGCCGACATTCTGTTCGGCACGCACGGCCAGATGGTGCCGTCTTCGGCTATCCGTCTTGCCAAACGCCTCGAAAAGTACGACCCGCTGTGGTTCGAAGAACCGGTGCCGCCGGGCCAGCCCGAAGCCATGGCCGAAGTCGCGCGTCACACGAGCATTCCGATCTCGGCGGGCGAACGCCTCACCACGAAATACGAGTTCCACAAGCTGCTCGAGAGCGGCGCGGCCTCGATCATCCAGTTGAACGTGGCGCGCGTGGGCGGCCTGCTCGAAGCGAAGAAGGTAGCCACGCTCGCCGAGGTCTACTACGCGCAGATCGCGCCGCATCTCTACAACGGCCCGATCGGCGCGGCGGCGAGCATCCAGCTCGCGGCATGCACGCCCAACTTCCTGATTCAGGAAAGCATCGGCACGTGGGACGGTTTCCACGCGCAGGTGCTCAAGAAGCCGATCCAATGGGAAGACGGCTACATCATCCCGTCGAAGGCGCCGGGTCTGGGCGTCGAGCTCGACATGGACGTCGTGCGCGCGCATTCGCCGTACACGGGCAAGCGTCTGCATCTGCAGATGGCGAGCCAGCCGGCCGACGTGCGCGACACGGCGCCCGCACGCGGCTGAAGCCACTGGAGCACGCAAGATGAATTACGACTACATCATCGTCGGCGCCGGGTCGGCGGGCTGCATTCTCGCCGAGCGCTTGTCGGCCTCGGGCCGTCACTCGGTGCTGCTGCTCGAAGCGGGCGGCCCGGACAAGGGTTTCTGGTTCAAGATCCCCATCGGCTTTGCCAAGCTGTACTACAACAAGGCCTATAACTGGATGTACTACAGCGAGCCGGAGCCGGAACTGGGCGGACGGCAGATCTATGCGCCGCGCGGCAAGGTGCAGGGCGGCTCGGGCTCGATCAACGCGATGATCTACGTGCGCGGCGCCGCGCGCGATTTCGACGACTGGGCCGCCGCGGGCAATCCGGGCTGGTCGTATCAGGACGTGCTGCCGTACTTCCGCAAGCTCGAATCGCATCCGCTCGGCAATACGACATGGCACGGCGCGAACGGCCCCGTGCACATCACGCCGATGCGCGACGGCGCGCACCCGATCTGCGCGAGCTTTATCGAAGGCTGCGAGCAACTCGGCTACGAACGCAACGACGACTTCAACGGCGCGCGCCTCGAAGGCGTGGGCATTTACGACGTGAATACGCGCAATGGCAAGCGGGATTCGAGCAGCGTGGCGTATCTGCATCGCGCGGGTCATCGTCCGAATCTGACAATCGAGCATCATGCGCGCGCCACGCGTGTGCTGTTCGACGCGGCGAAGCAGCGTGCGACCGGCGTGGAAATCGTGCAGCAAGGCGTGACGCGCACGTTCCATGCGAACCGCGAAGTGATCGTCGCGGCGGGCGCCGTGGATTCGCCGAAGCTGCTGCAACTCTCGGGCGTGGGGCCGCGTGCGCTGCTCGCGAAGCACGGCGTGGAGATGGTGCACGAGTTGCCGGCCGTCGGGCAGAACCTCCAGGATCACCTGTGCGCGAGCTTCTACTATCGCGCGCGCGTGAAGACGCTCAACGACTCGTTCAGCAGCTGGATGTCGCAACTGAAGTTCGGCCTGCAATGGCTGTTCGCGCGCTCGGGGCCGTTCTCGATGAGCGTGAACCAGTCGGGCGGTTTCTTCCGCACCAACGCGGGCGAAGCGCATCCGAACATGCAGATCTACTTCAATCCGCTCTCGTATCGCATTCCGAAGTCGAATCGCGCGAAGCTCACGCCGGAGCCGTATTCGGGCTTCCTCGTCTGCTTCAATCCGTGCCGGCCCACGAGCCGCGGCTCGGTGGAAATCGCCTCGAACAGCGTGGAAGACGCACCGAAGATTCGCGGCAATTATCTGTCGACGCAAAAGGATCGCGACGAAGCCATCGCGGGCAGCCGCCTCGTGCGCAAGCTGATGCAGGCGAAGGCGTTGCAGGCCGTGACGGAAAGCGAAGTCACGCCCGCCGGCGAAGTCACCGACGACGCCAGCATGCTGCAGTTCTTCCGCGAGCAGAGCGGTTCGATCTACCACCTGTGCGGTAGCTGCGCAATGGGTCCCGATCCGCAAACGGCCGTGGTCGATGCGCGTTTGCGCGTGCACGGACTCGACGGGTTGCGCGTGGTCGATGCTTCGGTCTTCCCGAACATCACCTCGGGCAACACGAACGCGGCAACGATGATGGTGGCGGAGAAGGGCGCCGACCTGATTCTCGAAGACGCCGACCGCGCCATCGCCGACCGCAGTCTCGCGGCGCGTTTTCAGCCGGCCGTCGCCGCTTCTTCCTGAAGCCACTGCCGGAACAGCTGGAGCGGCTTCGACACTTTCTGTTCGGGCCGCACCACGAACCAGTACGACTGCCGTCCCTCCACATGCACGTCGCGCACGGGCGCGAGCTGGCCTGAAGCCAGTTCGCGCCCGATCATGTTGCGGTCCGCGATGGTCACGCCGAGCCCTTCCACGGCGGCGCGAATCGCGTAATCGAGCAGATCGAATTCATAGCCGCCCGACGTGTCCACGCCTTCGATGCGCGCCGCGTCGAGCCAATGCCGCCACGTCAGGTAACGCTGATTTTCGCCCGCGAGCACGTGCAGCAGCGTGACCTTGGTGAGATCGAGCGGGCCGTTCGCGAGCAGCGCGGGCGCGCAGACCGCGATGTGCGACTCGTGCATCAGCAGCGAGTTTTCCAGGCCTTCCCATTCGCCGTCGCCGAAACGGATCGCGCAATCGAGCGAGGTCGAATCGTCGAGACTGTCTTGCAGCCGGGTGGTGAGGCTCAGTTCGAGCTCCGGGTGGCGCGCGTGCAGTTTCGGCAGGCGCGGTACGAGCCAGCGCGCCGCGAAAGTGGGCGCCACGTTCACGCGCAGGCGGTTGCGGTCGCTCTTTTGCTGGATCGTGCGCACCGTGAGTTCGATGCGATCGAACGACTGCTGGAGCGTGCGCAGTAGCGCGCGTCCCGCGTCGGTGAGTTCGAGCCGGTGATGGTGGCGTTCGAGCAGCGTCTCGCCGAGCTGGTCCTCCAGTTGGCGCACCTGGCGGCTCACGGCGCTTTGCGTCACGTTCAACTGCTCGGCGGCGCGCGTAAAGCTGCCGCTCGTGCCAGCCGCTTCGAACGCTTTCAGGGCGTTGAGCGCGGGCATCTTTCGCTTCAAGGTCGTCTCCTCGCGCGCCGCTCTATCCCGAAAAGGTGCGGCGCCAAAACGAGGCAGTATACCGGCCCGCGGAGCGCGCGCCATTCAGGGCTCGCTCGCCTGGCTTTCCTTGACGATTACGGGCTCGATCACGTGTTCGCTCGCGCGTTCTTTCGTGCTTTCGTGGGCATGCTCGACCGGCGGCGCATCGGCAGGTTCGCGCGCCTGCGCGACCGCGCGTTCCGGCGCTCGCGACAGTGCCGCGAGCGCGAGCGTGATGACGAGCGCGAACACGTACAGCCCGCCCGCGCCGAGCAGCCGCATGAACAGCGAGGCGAGCGTCGGTCCCGCCGCGCCGCCCAGCGAGAACACGAGCAGCAACGTGGCGCTCGTTTGCACGCGGCGCGCCTGATCGACGCGATCGTTCACGTCGGAGACGATCACGCCGTACAACGTGAACGTGAGCGCGACGTAAAGAAACAGCAGCACGTCGACGATGGCGGCCACGCGAATCACGATCAACGCCGCCGCCGCGAACGCCGCGACAAGCGCGACCGCGCCGAGCGTCGCGCGGCGGCCGAGCCGGTCGGAGAGGCGGCCCACCGGCCATTGCGACAGCAGCGCGCCGATCAGCACGACGCCCATCGCGTGCGAAATTTCACTCGACGGATAGCCGATATCGGCGAGATACACAGGCGTGAGCGCGTAGAACGCGCTCGACAGCAGCCCCGCGCCAATGCACGCGGGCACGCTGCGCGGCGCGACGCGCGTGAGTTCGCGCAAGCCGTCGAGCAGCAGGGTGGGGCGTTTGGGCGTGGCGAGCGGCGTGGCGACGGGCCTGGGCGTGACGACGACCTGCTGCCAGTCGCCGATCAGCGCCACGGGCACGAGCGCTGCCACGAACAGCGCATTGACGAGCCCGTGTTCCGCGAGGCTGCCGGGCGCGTTCGCGCCGAGCAGGAACTGCCCCGCGCTCACGCCCAGATAGGTGAGCACGAGATAGAGCGCGAACGCGCGGCCGCGCTGCGCGTTCTGCACGGCGCCGTTCACGCCGCTTTCGATCGACGTGAAGACGCCGACCATGCTGAAGCCCATGACGAGCCGCAGCGCGGCCCAAGCTTCGGGCGTGTCGAACGAGAGATAGCCGAGCGCGGCGAGCGCCGTGATCGCGCTGAAGCCGATGAACGCGCGCTGCGGCCCGATGCGCGTCACCAGCGGCCCCAGCCCGAGCGCGCCGCAGATGAAGCCGATGTAATAGCACGATTGCACGAGCCCGACCGCGAGCGCGCTGTGCGCCGCGTGCAGCATGCGCAGCGAGATCAGCGTCGTGAGCAGGCTGTTGCCGCACACGAGAATCGTGTAGCCGCTCAGCAGGCCAACCAGCGATCGCATGGGCGGCGCTTAATGCGTCGTGCCGGCGCGGCGCTCGACGAAGCGGCGCACGTAGTCGTCGGCGGGGCGATGCAGGATGTCGTCGGGCGTGCCGCATTGAATCAGGCGGCCGTCGCGCAGAATGGCGATCTGGTTGCCGATGCGCAGCGCTTCGTCCAGGTCGTGCGTGATGAACACGATGGTCTTCCGGAGCGTCTTCTGCAACTCGAGCAACTGGTCCTGCATTTCCGTGCGGATCAGCGGATCCAGCGCGGAAAACGCTTCGTCCATCAGTAGCACGTCGGTGTTCGCGGCGAGCGCGCGCGCGAGGCCCACGCGTTGACGCATGCCGCCCGAGAGTTCGTCGGGGTAGTGATCGGCGTATCCGGCGAGGCCCACCTTGCCGAGCCATTCGCGCGCGCTCGCCAGCGCCTCGGCCTTCTTCTCGCCGCGCGTGACGAGCGCGTAGGCCGCGTTGTTGAGCACGGTTTGGTGCGGCAGCAGGCCGAAGCTCTGGAACACCATGCTCACGCCGTAGCGGCGCAACTCGCGCAGGCCGCCTTCGTTGAGCTTGAGCACGTCCTTGCCGTCGATGAGAATCTCGCCCACGGTGGGTTCGATCAGCCGGTTGAAATGGCGCACGAGCGTGGATTTGCCCGAGCCCGAGAGACCCATGATGACGAAGATCTGACCGGAGCCGATCGAGAGGCTCACGTCGTCGAGCCCCACGTTGCAGCGGGTTTTTTCGAGCACTTCCTTTTTGCCCGCGCCGCCGCGCAGCAGTTCGAGCGCGTGCTGGCTCGCGTCGCGCGTGCCGAAAATCTTGTAGACGTTCTTGACTTCGATGCCGCTCATGTTCGTTACCTCGATGCGTATTTGACGGCGCGCGAATCGTGTTCGGCTCGCGCGCCGGTCGGGTTCAGACCGCGCGCTTGACGGTGTTCTCCGCGCCGGCGTCGCCCGTGGCGCCAGCGTTCGCCGTGTCGTTCGCCGCCGTGTCGCGTGCGCGCCGGAACGGCACGCGCGAAGGCTGCATCGAACGGCGCGTGCGGCGGCCCTGGCCGTAGCCCTGGCTGATGCGGTCGATCACGATCGCGAGAATCACGATGGCGATACCGGCCTGCGTGCCCTTGCCCACGTCGAGCGTCTGAATGCCCGCGAGCACGTCCTCGCCCAGGCCGCGCGAGCCGATCATCGAGGCGATCACGACCATCGAGAGCGCCATCATTGTTGTCTGGTTGATACCGGCCATGATGCTCGGCCGCGCGAGCGGCAACTGCACGCCGAACAGCAATTGCGCACGCGTCGTGCCGAACGCGCGCGCGGCTTCGACGATCTCGCCGTCGACATGACGGATGCCGAGGTCGGTCAGGCGAATCAGCGGCGGCAGCGCGTAGACCACGGTAGCGAGAATCGCGGGCACCTTGCCGAGGCCGAACAGCATCAGCACGGGAATGAGGTACACGAAGCTGGGCAGTGTTTGCATCACGTCGAGCACGGGCAGCAGCACGCGCCGTACCGCGCTGCTCGACGAAGCGAGAATGCCGAGCGGCACGCCGAGCGCGACGGAGATGACGGTCGCGACCAGCATCAGCGCGAAGGTCTGCATGAGCTTGTCCCACAGTCCGAAGCAGCCGATCAGCCAGAGCAGGGCGACGAACAGCACGGCCACGCCCACGCGCCGCGACGCATGCCACGTGAGTACGCCCACGGCGAGCAGCACGACCCACGGCGGCGTCGCGCGCAGCAGGCCTTCGAGCGGCACCAGCACGTGGCGCAGCATGAGCACGCTGAAGTTGTGGAACGCGTCGCCGTAGCGCTGCACGAACGCGGTGACCTGATCGTTGACCCAGTCGGCGATCGAGAGGTGAAGGAAGGGAGATCCCATGATGAGCCTCATTCGGCGTGTGACATTGATGCGTGATGCGGGCGCGCGCCATGTCAGGACGCGCGCCGGACAACTCTAATGCCGCGTTAGAACGAGTGCGTGATGCCGACGCGGGTGATGACCTGGTTCTGCGTGCTCGACGGATTGAAGCCCGTGATCTGCGCGTTGTCGGCGGAACCGGCGGCGTGCTGATACGAACCCATCGCGTAGACGGACGTGCGCTTCGAGAGCGAGTACTGACCGATCAGGTTGACCTGGTGGTACTTCGGCTCGGTGTCGCTCGCGTGGTCGAGGCCGGTGGTGAACGTGTAGCCCGCGCCCACCGTGAAGGCCGGCGTGACCGCGTACGTGCCGGAGACTTCGTAGTTCTGGTAATGCAGGTCGTGACTGCCGTTACCCGACGAGAAGTCCACGTTCGAGTAGTTCGCCATCAGCTTGAGGCTGCCGAGCACGTACGACGCACCCGCCGAAAGAATGCCCTGATAGCGCGCGTTTGCGAGCGCGTTGCCGTACACGGCGTTGACGAAGCCGCCGCCGCTGCCGTAACCGGCCACGGCCGTGATCGGATCGTTCACGCGCAGGTAGCCCACGCCCGCGCTGAACGAGCCGAGCGTGTACGCGGCGGCCGCGCTATACGAGGCGTTGTTCGAGAACTGGCCGGCCTGGCCGCCGAGCGAGTAGTGGCCTTCGAACTGGAAGCCGGCGATCACCGGGCTCACGTACTTGATCGCGTTGTTGACCGGGAACCCGTTGTCGAGGTTGTCCATGTCGTTCGGATGCGCGAAGTACCAGCCGCCGTAGTTGCCGTTGAGCGAATACGGTTCGATCAGGTCGACGGTGGCGTCCCATTGCTTGCCCAGCGTGATCTGGCCGTATTGCTCGTTCTTCAGGCCCACGTAGGCGTTGCGCGAAAACGCGAGGCCGCCGCCAAGCCCGCCCGTGGCCGCGTTGAAGCCGCTTTCGAGGCGGAAGATGGCCGAATAGCCGCCACCCAGGTCTTCGCTGCCGCGCAGGCCCCAGCGGCTGCCCGCCGGCACGCCGCTTTGCATCTGCACGAGCCGGTTGCCGCTATTGGGCACGAGATTGCCGTTCGAGCCCGACGCCACGTTGTTGGCGTAGTCCACGCCCAGGTCGATGATGCCGTACAGCGTCACGCTGCTTTGCGCGTGCGCGCCCGCCGCGGCGAGGGCCAGCGGCAGTGCCGCGGCGATGATTTTTTTCTTCACGTGTGAATCTCCAGGTCGCGGGCCGGCATCGTCAGAATGTGCGCGGCCCTTTTTTCGTTGATTGGATCGGGTGGGAGGCGAGGGGTGTCAGCGCGTCATGCGCCGAGCGACTGCTGCACCTTCGTCGCGACGTCGGCGGGCACCCACGTCTTCCACATTTCCGGATGCTGCTTGAGGAACTTGAGCGCCTCGGCCTGCGCATCGACCTTATGCTCGGTCATGTCGAGAATGGTCGTGTTCAGGAAGTCGAGCGGGAAGTTGACCTTCGAGAAGAACGTCATGACGTCGGGTTCCGCTTGATAGAAGGGCGTGGACACACCGATCTTCAGATGCGAAACCAGATACGCCGAAGCGCATTGCTGCGCGCTGTTTTCCTCGCGCAGCGTCTTCCAGCAGGCTTCGTTGAACGGCGGCATCTTCAGTTGCACGAACTTGTATTTGGCCATCAGCGCGGCCGGTTCCCAGTAGTACGTGAGGATCGGCTTGCCGCGTTCGTACGCCGACGAAATCGCCGCGTCGAGCGCCGCGCCCGTGCCGGGGCGGAAGTTCGTATAGCTGTCGTCGAGCTTGAGCAGCTTCAGGAGGCGCGTGTTCACGCGCTCGCAGTCCCAGCCCGAGGGGCAGTTGAGGAAGCGGCCGCGATCCGGTTCCTCGTCGTCGGTGAAGAGCGCCTTGTATTTCGGCAGATCGCTCACGGATTGCAGGCCCGGCGCGCTCGGCTTGATGCCGCGCTTGGGGTCGCCGTGAATCACGTAGTCGGGCACGTACCAGCCTTCCTTCGTGCCGCCGGGCAGCGTGTCGCCCACGAGTTTCACCGTGCCCGCCTTCACGGCGTTCGCGACGATTTCCGAGCGGCCCGTCCATTGCTCGGACCACACCTGCAGGTCGTTGCGCGACAGTGCGGTTTCGGTCGCGGCGGTGCTGCCGGGCACGACGTCGCTCTGGCAGTTGTAGCCCGTCTTGAGGATGTAGCGCAGCACTTCGCTCGTGAAGTTGCCGCTTTCCCACGTGACGCCCGCGAAGTGCACGGGCTTGTTCTGGCCGCACCAGGTGCCGGCGGCGTGCGCGGGCAACGCCGCGAGCAGCGGCGCGGCGAGGCAGGCCGCGCGGATCAGCGAGGTAATGCGTTTCATGATGTCTCCTTTGTTATCGATGTTTTTGATGCTTCGTCATGCAAACTAATGTTTCTCGGCCTGGCCCGAAGCGGGTTCGGTTCGCGTATCGGCCGGGTTACTGCGAGGTCACTCGTAACGGCTGTCGGTCGCGGCCGTTGCCGCGAGCACGGCGTCGTCCAGTTCGAGGCCGAGGCCCGGCGCCTGACCGAGTTCGATAAAACCTTGTGCGTCGATGTCGATGGCGCGCGTGAGCGGAAAGTCGCGGCGTTCGTTGGTCCACTCGGGCGGGTCGTAGGGAAACTCCACAAAGGGCGCGTTGCCCGCGCCCGCCACCACGTGCAGATTCGCCGCGAGGCCGATGCCGTTGCCCCACGTGTGCGGCGTGAACACCTTGCCGTGCGCCTCGATCTGCGCGGCGAGCCTGCGCGCGCCTTCCATGCCGAGCGAACAGACCACGTCGGGCTGATAGACGTCGAGACAATCGTGCGCGAGCAGCGCCCCGAATTCGTGCGGGTCGCGCGTCATCTCGCCGCCCGCGATGCGCACGCCGGTGCGCTGGCGCAGTTGCGCGTGGCCCGCGTAGTCGCCGCGATGCAGCGGTTCTTCGACCCAGTACACGCGGTGGCGCTCGACTTCACGAATCACGGCGAGCGCCTGCTCCACGTTCCACGGCGCCTGCGTGTCCCACGGCATGCGCCAGCCCTGGTTGCAGTCGACCATCAGTTCGATGCCGTCGCCCGCCGCTTCGCGCACGGCGGCGAGCGCCGCGAGATCGTCGGCGAGACTCGCACGGCCAAAGCGCACCTTGAGCGCCGGAAAGCCGCGCGCGACGCAGTGCTCGGCCCAGCGCCCCATGCCGTCCAGCGAGCGATGCACGCCCGACGACGCATAGGCGCGCACCCGGCTCGCGCGGCCGCCCGCCATCTGCCAGCACGGCTCGCCGCGAATCTTGCCGGCGAGGTCCCAGAGCGCGACGTCGAGCGGCCACGGGCGGCCCGCGTGAAAGTTGATGTTGTCGAGGACGGCGGAATGGCGTTCGAGGTCGAGCGGGTCGGCGCCGATGAACAGGTCGCGGTAGTCGTCGAAGCCGTACATGGCGTCGCCGGAACCGATACCGACGCGGCCCGCGCTGTCTTCGACGCGGACGATGGTGGCCGGAAACGCGCGGCGCGGCCGGCTGTCCCACGACGCCGGAAAGGGCGGATCGAGCGGGAGCCGGTGCTGGCTCACGGTGATGCGGACGATGCGGTTTGTTGTCATGGTCTCTGAGCGCTGCAGGGCGGCTGAAAGGCACGTCCGGCGGCGATTGTCTCCTTCGCCTGTTCAGGCGTTACGGCATCCTAGAGGGGCAATTAACGCCACTCAATGAAGTCAATTGAAGTAAATGACAGCCTTCATTCCGGCGAATTGGGCGCGATAATGACGCAGCCTTGCGGCGCGCCCGCGAGGCGCTTTTATCCTTGTCGGACACCCGGGAAAACACCATGAACGGCTGGCTGCCCACGCTTTCGCGCAGCAACGAACCCAAGTACCGCGCGATCGCCGATGCCTATGTGCAGGCCATCAACGGGGGCCAGATGCTGCCCGGCGAAAAGCTGCCCGCGCACCGCTTGCTCGCGAAGAAACTCAGCGTGACCACGGGTACGGTGAGCCGCGCCTACGCCGAGCTGGAGCGCTGCGGCATGGTCGTCGCGCGCGTGGGCGACGGCACCTACGTGGCCGAGCCGGACGCCGATGGCGCGCGCCTCGCGCGTCTCGCGCGACCGGGCCTCGCGCGGCCCGAGCCCGAACGCGCCGACAGCCTGGCCGCGGCCACGCCGCTCGCGTCGGCTGTATCGCGTCTCGTTGACCTCGGTCAAAACGTGCCGATGCCCACCGACGAAGCCGCGCTGCTCACGCAAACCTTGCGCAATCTGTCCGCCGACGAACGGCTCGCGGGCGAATTGCTGCTGTATCAGCCGGAAGGCGGCCGCCGCTCGCATCGCGAGGCGGGCGCGCGCTGGCTCGCGCGCATGGGCTGCGCGGTGCCGGCCGAGCGCGTGCTCGTCACGCAGGGCGCGCAGCACGGGCTCGCGTGCGTGCTGCGCGCGGTGCTGCGCCCCGGCGACACGATCTTTGCCGAAGCGCTCAGCTATCCCGGCATCGTGGCGCTCGCGCGGCAGTTGCGGCTGAACCTCGTGGGTATCGAAATCGACGACGAAGGCATCGTGCCCGCCGCGCTCGAACGCGCCTGCGGCCTGCTGGCCCCGCGCGCGCTGTTCTGCGTGCCGACGCTGCACAACCCGACCACGGCCACGCTGTCCGAAGCGCGCCGCGCGCAGATCGCCGAGATCGCCGTGCGTCACAACCTCGTGGTGATCGAGGACCTCGTGCCCGCCGCGCTGCTTGACGCGCCGCCCGCGCCGCTCACGGCGCGCTTGCCCGAGCACGGCATCGTCATCAGCAGTTTGTCGAAGGCGGTCGCGCCGGGCTTGCGTATTGGCTATGTGCAGGCGCCGCAGGATTGGGTCGGCAAGATTCTCGCGGTGATCCGCAGCGATTGCTGGATGACCTCGCCGCTGCCGGCGGAAATCGCGGCGCGCTGGATCGTCGACGGTGAAATCGACCGGCTCATCGCGCAGCAGCGCGCGCAGGTGGCGCTGCGCCAGGCGAGCGCCGCCGAAGTGCTCGAAGGCTGGACCTATCGCACCGATCCGGCGAGCCCGCACTTGTGGCTGCCGCTCGCGGAGCCGTGGCGCGCGGCCGAATTTTCGGCGGCGTTGCGTCAGGCGGGCGTGCTCGTGAAAACGGCGGACAGTTTCGTGATCGGGCGCGGCTCGGCGCCGCACGCGGTGCGACTGAGTCTGGGCGGCGCGCGCAGCGACGAGATGCTGCGCGCGGGGCTGGAAGTGCTCGCGCGCACGCTGCGCAACGGGCCCGAGGGCTTGTATTCGGCGTGATGGCCGCGCGCGGCGCAGTCTCGTGCGCCCGCGCGACAAAAATCCCAGCAAATCTCACTTTTGTGCAGAGCCACGCGGCGCGGCATCGACTACTCTCGCCGGCGGGAGACGAGCCCCATCGAGGGGACGACACAAGGTGAACGATGAAACTGGTCCATCAACTTCCGCTGGCGCTCGGGGCGGCGCTGCTGGCGGCATCCGCGGCGGGGCTGTTCGGTATCTGGCAGATGAACCGCGCCGCGAATACCTATGAAACGCTGATCGAGGTCGACGACGCGAACGCGCGCGACGTAGCCGATGCGCTCGTGGCGTTCAAGAACCAGGTGCAGAACGGCAAGGACATCCTGCTGCGTGGTAAGGATGCCGAACAATACGGCAAGTACTGGCGCGCGTTCCAGAAATACGAGGCCGCCACGCAGGCCACGACCGAGCGCGTCGCGCTCGCGTTGCCGCCGGGCGCGGCGCGCGCGAAGCTCGAACGCTTCAACGCGCTGCATGCCGGTATGGGCGAGGCGTTCCGCCAGGCGCTCGAACGATTCAAGGCTTCGGGGTTCGACGTGGGGGTGGGCGACCGCGCCATCGACGGTCTCGACCGCGAATCGGCCATCGTGTTGCGCGAGGCGGGCGCGGCGATCGTCGCGGAAACCTCGCAGGCCATCGCCCGCGCCACGGCGCAGCAGCGCCGCGCGATGTTGGCGAGCATCGGCGTGATGGCGGCCATCGTGGCCGCGGGCGTGGCGCTCGCCGTGGCGTTCTCGCGCGCGATCACGCGCAAGCTGGGCGGCGAGCCCGACGACGCCCGCGACGCCGCGCGCCGGATCGCGGCCGGCGATCTCGACGTCGACCTGCACCTGCGCGCGGGCGACACCGAAAGCCTGATGGCCGCCATGCAGGCGATGACGCGCTCGCTCACGCGCATTGTCGGGCAGGTGCGCAGCAGCAGCGATTCGATCGCCACGGGCTCCGCGCAGATCGCCTCGGGCAACGCGTATTTGAGCCAGCGCACCGAGGAGCAGGCGAGCGCGTTGCAGGAAACGGCGGCTTCGATGGAACAGCTCAGCGCGACCGTGAAGCAGAACGCGGCCAATGCGCTCGAGGCGAGCGAACTGGCCGGGGGCGCCGCGAGCATCGCGACGAAGGGCGGCAACGTGGTGGGCGAAGTCGTCGCCACCATGCAGCGCATCAACGAGAGCGCGCGCAGGATCGGCGACATCACCGGCATCATCAATCACATTGCCGCGCAAACCAATATTCTCGCGCTCAACGCCGCCGTGGAGGCTGCGCGCGCGGGCGAGCAGGGGCGCGGTTTCGCCGTGGTCGCGACCGAGGTGCGCAGTCTCGCGCAGCGCAGCGCGCAGGCGGCGCGCGAGATTCAGGCGCTGATCGCGGAGAGCGTGGTGCGAGTGGAGGCGGGCAGCGCGCTGGTGGACGAAGCGGGCGCGACCATGACGCAGATCGTGAGTGCGATCGCGCGCGTGAGCCTGATCGTCGACGAAATCAGCCAGGCGAGCGCGGAGCAGAGCACGGGCGTGGAACAGGTGGGCGAGGCCGTCACGCAGATGGATCAGACCACGCAGCAGAACGCGGCACTCGTGGAAGAGAGCGCCGCAGCGGCGGAAAGCCTGCGCGAGCAGGCCGCGCAACTCGTGCGCTGCGTCGCGCAGTTTCGTTTGTCCTGATGCGCGCGACGCGGCAACGCGCCGCGCGGGCTTACTTCAGCGGGCGCGCCTTGATGCTGTCGCCCGCGCGCACGAAATTGCCCGCGCCGAGATGATGGATCGTGTGCAGGTCGCCGTTGCTGGCGTCGAGTTCCCAATGGCCGTTGCGGAACGCGCGCGGATCGGCGGCCGCCGAGACCACTTCGCAGAAGCAGGTGTCGTAGGCGTCTTCGGTGTGCGGCTCGGGAATCAGGCGGCATTCCATCCACGCCGCGCAGCCGGTTTCGAGCAGCGGCAAACCGAGCACCGGTCCGGCGATGGCGGGAATGTCGAAGTGCGTGAATTTGTCGATCTCGCGGCCGCTCACGCTGCCCACGGCGTAAGTGAGGTCGATGGCGGCCACGCCCGGAATGCACAGGCCGAACGTGCCGCTCGCGTGGATCAGTTCGCGCGTGAAGGTTTGCTTGTCGATCACGACGGCGATGCGCGGCGGCGTGAATTCCACCGGCATCGACCACGCGGCGGCCATGATGTTGCGGCGCGCGCCGTCCTGGCTCGTGACGAGCACGGTCGGGCCGTGATTGATGAGGCGGCTGGCGTGTTCGAGCGCCACTGGCGCGAAAGTCGAGGGCGTTGGCATCGTGCGCGTGCTGCGTGGGGTTGCGAAGCGACCGACTTTACAACAGATCGCGCGGCGTTACCGTCCTGCGGGCACGCTTTTGTAGAAACGCACGTCCTGCGGCGCGACATCGTAATCGCGGCGGAACGCTCGCGTGAAATCCGTCGCGCTGCGAAAACCCACGGAGTAGGCGATGTCCTTGATCGCCACGCCGGGATAACGCACGAGATCCTGGGCGGCCGCCCGCAGCCGCACGTGGCGGATATACGCGTTCAAACCGCCCTCGTGCTGAAAGAGCCGATACACGCTGGGCCGTGACAGCGCGAGCCGGTCGAGCACGAATTCGGGCGTGAGGTCGACGTTGGCGAGATTGGCGCGCACGAATTCGCGCGCGCTGGCGTAGGTGGCCGCGCGGGCGATCGCGCGCTTGCCGCCGATCAATCCGGCCTGGGCGGCAAAC
The DNA here is from genome assembly GCF_009789675.1 of Paraburkholderia acidisoli. Taxonomy (NCBI): domain Bacteria; kingdom Pseudomonadati; phylum Pseudomonadota; class Betaproteobacteria; order Burkholderiales; family Burkholderiaceae; genus Paraburkholderia; species Paraburkholderia acidisoli. The sequence goes on from NZ_CP046914.1 coordinate 1,698,299, forward strand.
GCGGCGGCGATCAGCTCGACGAGCTCGCGCAGGTGCCGCTGCGCGGCTTCGGCGGTCATCTCGCGAATGTTGGCGCGCAGCCGCAGCACGCGCTCGACCACGACGCGCGCGGCCGGATCGTGCGGTGAGAGCCGGCGCCCATGGAGCGCGGCGGGGTCGGCGAACAACGACTGGATGAGCGCGCCTGGCGTGAAGATGGAGAAGTGGCGGCTGCCGCGCCGGATCAAGCGGACCGGCTGGTCGAGGTCGATGGCGAGCACGCCCACTTCGCCTTGCGCGTCGCCGCGCTTCGCGGGCCGCTCGATCACGCTTTGCGCATCGCCGTCGATGAAGACGTTGAAGCAGATGCGCCGCGCATTGTCCTGCGAAATGCGCGCAATGCTGCGGTCGAGCTTGATGAGGTCGGTATAGCAATCGGCGAACATGACGCCGCCCGCGTCCCAGCGCTCGATCGAGGCGCGAAACGGCGCGCCGACCTGGGCGTGCAGCGGCACGACGTCGGTGATCTGGCCCATGCGGTCGCGCCACGCCAGCAATTGCTCGCGCACGGGCAGGGCGTTGACGTCGAAATGAGCGTAGGGAATGCGCTCGGGCGCCGGTGTGCCGGCGAGTGGCGGGTCGTGTGGCATCGTCGTTCTGATTGTTCTTGGTTTGTCGATGCCAGCAACGTATGCAGCCGAAAGCCGCAAGTCAAGGCCTGTGCGCGAATGCGACACGCGCCGGGCGGCGTCGACGTGCCGTGCGCCGTTGAAATACGCGTGCCATATTTCGGGCCGGAATGACGGCGGTCTGGCGGTCCGAAGTGTCGCCAAAGTGCCGCCAAACCGCCGCGCGGGCGGCGCGATATCAGTGAAAACCGCGCCCCGGAATCGGCGTAAAAACGCTAAAGATTTCGCGCCGCGCCGCCGTTAGTGCAGGCATGAAAACGCTATTTACCCAGTCCGACGCCCGCTTCGTTCTGTCGCTCGCGCTCGAGATCGCCACCGACCAGGCGGCGCAGGCCGGCGTCGAGCTCGAATCGGCGACGGGATCGGCGATTTACGACGACGTGATCGAGTCCACGCTGGCGAAATTCGCGCCCACCGTCACCATGGACGAGTTCTACTGCCTGCTCTCGCGTCCCGACGTATTGCACTGAACGCGAAACACCGCCTGGTTAGTTAGTTAGAACTTCTGACGAAGGCCCACGCTCACGATCGCCTGCGACTGCGCCGCCGCGGAGTGGCCGTTGCCCTTGTCTGACACGGAGGCCGTTGCCGCGACCGGGCGGCCGAGCGCGTCGAGCGTCTCGCCCGAGGCGTGCTGATAACCGGCGAGCAGGTACACCGTCGAGCGCCGGGAGACGTCGTAGAGCGCGCCGAGCGAGACGTTGTGATACTGCGCGTCGTCGTTCACGCCGTCCGCGCCGCTGCCGCGCGTATAGCTGTAGCCCGCGAACAGATGCGCGTTCGGGCGCACGTTCCATTGCGTGAAAATACCGGCGATATTGAAGCTGGCGTTGCCCGCGAACAGCGAGTTCGCGCCCGCGCGGTACTGCACGTTGCTGTAGTTCACGCCCACCACGGCCGCGCCGAAGTCGTAGGTCGCGCCCGCCGCCACCACCTGCTGCGACTGCGCGCTCGCGTAGCCCTCGTTGATCGACGAATTGAAGGTGCCGTCGAAGGTGCCCTGCCACTTGCCGTAAGTGGCGTCGGCGAGACCGGTCTTGCTGTTGTCCGAGCGCTCGTAACCCACGCCCACGTGCAGCGGCCCGTTCGCATAGCCCGCGCCCACGCTCCACGTGTTCTTGCGTTTCAGGCTGCCTGCCTGGCCGCCGAAGCCGTACAGCGCGCCGAACGTAAAGCCCGCGACGTTCGCGCTCGTGTACTTGATCGAATTGTCGACACGCGTGGTCTGGTCGAGGTCGTCGATGTCGCCCGGATGCGCGCCGAAGCCTCCGATGAAGTTGACCGGCGCGACCGGCCCGACGAAGTCGTCGAGCGAGGTGTACTGGCGGCCCATCGTCAGCGAGCCGTATTGCCGGTCGGCGAGGCCCGCGAACGCCTGGCGGCCGAACAGGCGGCCGCTCTGGCCCGAGGTGCCGTTGGTGAGGTCGAAGCCGTCTTCGAGCAGGAAGATCGCGGCCAGACCGTTGCCCAGGTCTTCCTTGCCCTTGATGCCCCAGCGGCTGCCGGAGAGATTGCCGCTCGTCGCGCCCACATTCGAATGGCCGCTGTACGCGCCGGTCGTGCCCGTGCGTTCGCTGCTGCGGTAGGTGAGGCCCGCGTCGGCGATGCCGTAGAGCGTGACGGAGTTTTGCGCGAAGGCGCTGCCCGCGAGCGTGAGCAGGACGGGCGCGGCGTAGAGGTGTGTCTTCATCGGTGTCATCAACATGCATGGATTGCCGCGTGGGCAATCTCTTGTTATGCGCGCGCCGGCCCGCCGCCTCGCGCACGAGGCGCGCGAGGCGAAGGAGGCAAACGGGCAGGCTTACGCGGGGGAAAACGGAGCGGGAAACTAGCGCTCGAGCGAGGCGCCCGGCGGAAGTTCGGGCGCGTTCACGGTGACGGTCTTGCGGACCTTCGCCACGTCTGCCGCGCTCACGGGGGTGCCGGCGTTGCCCCAGCTCGTACGCACGAAGGTCGAGACATCGGCGACTTCCTGGTCGGAGAGGCGCCAGCCGAAGCCCGGCATCGTGATGGTCGAGGGCGCCGTTTTCGTGCCCATTAGCGCGTTGCCCGTGAGCAGCACGTGGATCAGCGAAGTGGGGTCCTTGCCCTGCACGACGGGATTGCCGCCGAGCGCGGGGAACACGCGCGTGTAGCCGCGTCCGGTGCTGCGATGGCAGGCCATGCAGTTGTCGCGATACACGGCCGCGCCGCGCGCGCTCGCGTTGCCGCCTTGCAGCGCCTGCGCGGCGGCGTCGTCGTACGCGTACGGCGTTTCTTTCGCGTCGCTGGTCGGCAGCGTCTTGAGGTAACGCGCCATGGCGAGCAGATCGGCATCGGTCATGTGCTGCATGCTGTGCTGCACGACGTCGGTCATGCCGCCGAACGCCGCCGTATGCAAATTGCGCCCCGACTTGAGGAACTGCACGATGTCGTCTTCGCTCCACGCGCCGAGGCCCGTGCGCGCGTTGCCGCGAAGGTTGGTGGGCACCCAGCCGTCGATGGCCGCGCCGCCCGCGAGGAAGTCGTCGCCCTCGAGGTCGGTGAGCGCGAGTTCCTGCATCGTGCGCGCGCGCGGCGTGTGGCAGGCGCCGCAATGGCCGAGCCCTTGCACGAGATACGCGCCGCGCGCGACGATCGCGTCGTTGTAGTGCGTGCCGTCGAACACCTGTACCTTCGGCGCGAACAGCAGGCGCCAGAACGACAGCGGCCAGCGCATCGAGAGCGGCCACGGAATGTCCACCGCGCGATTGCCCGCCGGCACGGGCGCCACGCCTTGCATGAAATACGCGTAGAGCGCTTTCATGTCGTCGTCGGAAAGGCGCGCGTAGGAGGGGAACGGCATTGCCGGGTAGAGCGTGTCGCCGTTCGGGCGCACGCCCTGGCGCACGGCCTTCGCGAAGTCGTCGTAGCTCCACTTGCCGATGCCGGTGTTCGAATCGGGCGTGATGTTGGTCGAATAGATCGCGCCGATGGGCGTGTCGAACTTCAGACCGCCCGCGAACGGCTTGCCGCCTTGCGTCGTGTGACAGGCGATGCAGTCGCCCGCGCGCGCGAGGTATTCGCCATGCGCGACGAGCGCGGCGTTGGCGTTGGGGGCATCGGCGGTTGCGCTCGTGGCTGCGCTCGCGGCCGCATTCGCGGCTTGCATCGTCGTCGAAATGCACGCAGCCGCGGCCAGCGACGCAAGCATCGTGCGTGCAAAGCGCCCGCCAATCAGGTTCTTTTTCATGCGGTTCTTCACACGCTCACCAACGGTCCGGGGTTCTTCAGATACTGGTTGCGGATCGCTTTCGCGGACCAGTAGGCGAGGGCGGCGACGAGGCCGGTCGGGTTATAGCCGATGCCTTGCGGAAACGCCGACGCGCCCATCACGAACACGTTGTGCACATCCCAGCTTTGCAGATAGCGGTTGACGACGCTCGTTTTCGGGTCGGTGCCCATGATCGCGCCGCCCACGAGGTGGGTGGTCTGATAGCGGCGCGAGTCGAAATGCGCGCCGAACTGCCGCGTGTACACGTTGATGGCCTTCGGTCCCATGGCCTCGGCGATCTTGTGCATCTGGCCCGTCACGTACTGCGCCATCTTGATGTCGTTGTCCTTCCAGTCGAAGGTCATGCGCAACAGCGGCTGGCCATACGAGTCGCGATAGGTGGGATCGAGGTCGAGAAACACGTCGCGATACGACATGTTCGAGCCGTGCGCGTCCATCGAAATGGTGTGCGCGTAGTGATCCTTCACGGACTTCTTCCACGCGCTGCCCCAGTTGGGCGTGCCCGCCGGCGTGGCGATGCCGCTGATCGGCTTCACGCCCGCCTGGTTCACCCACAGCGGCGAGCCGCCGACGAAGCCGAGCGGCCCGTGGTCGAAGTTGTCGGCGTTGAAGTCGTCCACGGCCACGCCGTTGCCGCCCGCGCCGATAAACGGATTCGTCCACGTGTCTTTGTCGAAGAACGCCGTGATCGTCGAGAGATTCTGATACGCGAAGTTGCGCCCGACCACGCCCTCGCCCGAGACCGGATTGTATGGTTTGCCGATGCCCGAAAGCAGCAGCAGATGCACGTTGTGATACTGGAACGCCGAAACGATGACGAGATCGGCGGGCTGGAACACTTCCTGGCCGGCCGGATCGACGTACGTCACGCCCGTGGCGCGCGTTTTCGTGTCGTCGAGTTCAACGCGCAGCACGTGGCATTTCGAGCGCAGTTCGAAATGCTTTTCCTGCTTGAGCGCGGGGAGGATGTTGAGATTCGGCGAGGCCTTCGAGTACATGTAGCACGCGTAGCCGCTGCAATAGCCGCAGAAGTTGCACGGCCCCATCTGCGCGCCGTACGGATTCGTGTAGGGCCCCGAAGTATTCGCCGAGGGCAGCCGGTACGGATGCAGCCCGAGCGATTGCGCCGCGTCGAAAAAGCGCTGCGCCGAATACGTGTTCAATTGCGCGGGCAGCGGGAAGTTGTCGCTGCGCGGCGCTTCGAACACGTTGCCGTCGCCCACCACGTTGCCGTTCACCTTGTACGCCTGGCCCGAAGTGCCGAACACCTTCTCCGCGAAGTCGAAGTGCGGTTCCAGTTCGTCGTAGCTCACGCCGTAATCCTGGATCGTCATGCCTTCGGGAATGAACTTCTTGCCGTAGCGTTCCTCGTAATGGCTCTTCAGGCGCAGCTCTTCTGGCGTGATGCGAAAGTGCACGCCCGACCAGTGCAGACCCGCGCCGCCCACGCCTTCGCCGGGCAAGAACGCGGCCAGCTGGCGGTAAGGCAACGCCGTGTCGTTCACGCCATGCCGGATCGACACGGTGGTCTTCGAAAGATCGAGGAACAGCTTCTTGCGGATGTTGTACGTGAGTTCGTCGATGGTGTTCGGGTACGCGCCATCGGGGTAGGTGTCGCGATACTCGCCGCGTTCGAGCGCGACCACGTTCAGGCCCGCTTCGGTGAGTTCCTTCGAGAGGATCGCGCCGGTCCAGCCAAAGCCGACCACCACGGCGTCCACATGCGGTTTCTTGATCGCCATTACGTGCGCTCCCCGTTGATCGATACCGGACCGTAGGGATACGGCTTGCCGTTCTGGTTGACGAAATCCATGAAATCGGCGCGTGCGCCGGGAAAGCCGATCATCTGCCAGGCGGCCATGTTGCGGTTGCCGCCGTGGATCGGATCGCAGAAGTAACCTTCGCGCGTGTTCTGCAGCAACTGGCCGAAGAACACCGAGGCGGGCACGCCGTCGAGTTCGACCTTGCCCGCTTCGAGCGCGGCCAGCACGCTGTCGCGCGTGGCGGCGTCGAGCGCGTCGAAGTCCTTGCCGTACGACTTCGTGCAATACGCGTTCACGGCGGCGATGCCCAGGCGGTACACGTCGCGCGGCACCAGCTTCAGCTGATAGCCGAGTTCCGGCACGCCTTGCTGGAACGGCCCCTGCATGTACCAGAGCGCGCCGTGCGCGTAGGGCGTGTCCATCTGCCGGTCGATGAATTCGGGCACGCCCGCTTCGAGCGCGCCGGGGCCTTCGGTATCGGCGGGAATCAGACGGTCGGCGGCCGCTTCGACGAAGGCCCACTCGCGGGCGTCGAAGAAGCGGGGTTTGTACGCGGCAGCCTGCGCGGACGAGCCCGCGGTGGCCGCGGCGCCGGACGCCGTGGATGCATCCGTGGCCGCAGTCGCGGGCGATTTCGCGCCGCCTTCGCAGCCGGCGAGCGCGCTGGCGGGAACGAGCACGGCGGCCGTGCGCAGAAAGCCGCGTCGTGTCGTGAGTGGGGATTCGGACATGGTTGGATTCTGTATGAGTTCGGCACGGCGTGATCCGGCCGTGGCCAGCCTGGGCCGCGCGTCGTGCTCGTGCCATTGCGCGGGCCGGTTCGACGGATCGACGCCGGTGACAAGTCGCCGAACGTCGCAGCGGCGACCCGGCGACACATGGTAAATGGAACCGGTTCCAAGATTCGGCGGCGATTCTACAATATTCCGTTACGAAGGCTGTAGCGATCGCGCAGGGCGGGGGTATCGGCGCAGATGCGGCGCAGGTCGCGGCACGGGTTTCGAGCGGTTTAGGGCACGCTCCGAACAAACCCTAACAAGTCCATAAGTTGTTTGACAACTAAGGCGACGCGATGCTACTGTCGCATTATTGACAACCCACCATTCAGCACAAGGCTCCATGAACGTGTCCCCGATCGTCGAGAGCGAATTCGCCTCGACCGTGATGGCCGTGCCGCCGCTCGCACGCCGCCCCGACTTCTCGCTCGACGTCGAAGCCAACCGCAAGCTGATCCAGCATATGGAAGCGGGCGGCCTGCGCACGCTGCTGTACGGCGGCAACGCGAATCTGTACCACGTGGCCGTGAGCGAATACCGAGAGTTGCTTGACATGCTCGCCGACCTGACCGCGCCCGAAACGCGCGTGATCCCGGCTATCGGCGCGGACTACGGCAAGATGCTCGACCAGGCGCGCATCCTTTCGCAAACGCAGTACCAGACGGCCATGGTTCTGCCGCTCACGGGCTTCACCACGCCGGCCGGCGTGGAAGCGGGCCTCACGCGCATCGCCGACACCGCGGGCATTCCGCTCACGCTCTATATCAAGAGCGAGGATTACGTCGATGTCGAGACGCTCGTGCGTCTGGTCGAGCGCGGCACGCTCATCGCCGTCAAGTACGCGATTGTCCGCAAGGATCCCGCGAACGACCCGTATCTGCGCGGTCTGCTCGAGCGCGTGCCCGCTTCGAAGGTCGTGTCGGGCATGGGCGAGCGCCCGGCGCTGGTGCACGTGCGCGATTTCGGCCTGGCCGCCTGGACCACGGGTTCGGGCTGTATCGCGGCGAACGCCGTGATGGCGCTCCTGAAGGCCGCGAAGGAAGGCCGCGCGGAAGAAGCGCAACAGCTTTACGACGCGTTCATGCCGCTCGAAACGCTGCGCGACGACATCTCGCTGATCCGCGTGCTGCACGACGCCGTCACGCTCTCCGGCATCGCCGACATGGGCCCGATCCTGCCGCTGCTCTCGCAGTCGCCGGCCGAAGCGCTGCCCGCCATCGGCGCGGCGGCGAAGGAACTGCTCGCGTTCGAGCAGAAGCGGCTCGCCGCGTCCTCGGCGGCGCACGCGTAAGCTGTCGGTTCGTGCAACGAAACGGATGAACGGAGCGACTATGCAGATTACGGGAGCCATGCTGATCGGCGCGCAGGCCGTGCGCGGCGCAGCAGGCGAAATGCGGGCCTTCGCGCCCGCGCTGGGCGAGGAGATCGAACCGGCGTTCGGTCTGGGCGGCAAGGCCGAAGTCGCGCGCGCCTGCGAACTCGCGGGCCAGGCGTTCGACGCGTTCCGCGCCGCGCCGTTCGAAACGCGCGCGCGTTTGCTCGAAGCGATCGCCGAACGCATCGTCGGGATCGGCGACGCCTTGATCGAGCGCGCGCATCTCGAGTCGGCGCTGCCCAAGGCGCGCCTCGAAGGCGAGCGCGGCCGCACGGTCGGCCAGTTGCGCCTGTTCGCCACGCTGGTGCGCGACGGCCGCTGGTGCGGCGCGGTGCTCGACTCGGCACTGCCCGAGCGCAAGCCGCTGCCGCGTTCGGACCTGCGCGCGCAGCGCATTCCGCTCGGCCCCGTGGCCGTGTTCGGTGCGAGCAATTTCCCGCTGGCGTTCTCGGTGGCGGGCGGCGACACGGCTTCGGCACTGGCGGCCGGTTGTCCGGTCGTCGTGAAGGCGCACCTCGCGCATCCGGGCACCTCGGAACTCGTCGGCCGCGCGATCCAGCAGGCCGTGGCGGACGTCGGTCTGCCCGAAGGCGTGTTCTCGCTCGTGTTCGGCGGCGGCAACGAAGCGGGCGAAACGCTCGTGGCGCATCCGGCCATCAAGGCCGTGGGTTTCACGGGTTCGCGCCGCGGCGGTCTCGCGCTCGCGAACATCGCCGCGAATCGCCTCGAACCCATTCCCGTCTACGCGGAAATGAGCAGCGTCAATCCGATGTTCGTGCTGCCGGCGGCGCTGGCCGCGCGCACGGAAGCGCTGGCGCAAGGTTTCGTCGATTCGCTCACGCTGGGCGTGGGTCAGTTCTGCACGAATCCGGGCCTCGTGCTCGCCATCGACGGTCCCGATCTCGACCGCTTCGTGAAGACCGCTAGCGCGGCGCTCGCGCAAAAGCCCTCGCAGTCCATGCTGACGGCGGGCATCGCCTCGGCCTATGAAGAAGGCGTGGCGGCGCGCGAAAAGCTCGCGGGTGTCGAGGTGCTGGCGGAAGGCGCGAAAACAGAAGCCCATTGCGACGCGCTGCCGGTGTTGTTCAAGACCAGCGCCGCGCAGTTTCTCGCGCAGCACGCGTTGTCCGACGAAATCTTCGGACCGACCTCGGTCGTGATCGCCTGCCGCGACGAAGCCGAACTCGCGCGCGTGGCCGAGCAGCTCGAAGGCCAGCTCACGGCCACGCTGCACATCGACCGCGACGACTACGCGATGGCCGCGCGCCTCCTGCCTATTCTGGAACGCAAGGCGGGCCGCATTCTCGCGAACGGCTTCCCCACGGGCGTGGAAGTGTCGTATGCGATGGTGCACGGCGGCCCGTTCCCGGCCACGTCCGACTCGCGCACGACCTCGGTAGGCGCCATGGCGATCGAGCGCTTCCTGCGCCCGGTGTGCTACCAGGATCTGCCGGCGGAACTCTTGCCGGCCACGCTGCAGAACGACAACCCGCTGCAGCTGTGGCGCTTGCGCGACGGCGAACTCGTGCGCGGGTAATCCCTCGTACGCGCGGCGGGAAGCCGGACCGCCGCGGGAAGGACCAGCAGGAAAACAGCGCCCGCCCGGTTTTCGCGGGCGCTTTCTCCGACAAGGAGCCGACAACTCCCCCACGAAGCGCCTGACGTTGCTTGACAACTTGGTGTGTGGTTCGGCATCCTTCGGTGGGCTCGGCCTGTCGAAGCCAGCGCGGCCACGTAGAAGCCACGTAGAACAATCCCATAAACAAGAGAAGTGAGGAGATGCGATGTTCAATGGACGCTTGAAGGCCAGCTTCCTGGCCGTGTGTGTGGCCGCCGCATCGGCGCTCGGCGCGAGCGCGGCGAAGGCGGACCCCGTATCCCTGAACATTGTCGACGTGGCCGGCAATCTCCAGCTCACGCAGAAGGCCTTCGAAGCCTTCAAGGCGAAGAACCCCACGCTCGTCTCCAATATCACTTACACGAATGCGCCCGCGCCGCAGTTGCCTGGCAAGATCAAGGCGATGCAGGCCGCCGGTCGCGCCGACATCGACCTCGTGCTCACGGGCACCGACGCGCTCGCGGCCGGCATCGAGCAAAACCTCTGGATGAAGTTGCTGCCCGATCAGGCGGCGGCGCTGCCGGGCGTGCTCGACAAATACGCGCCGGGTCCGCGCAAGATGCAGGACCTCGCGCAGGGCTATGGCCTCGAAGTCTCGTATATGCCGGCCGGTCCGCTGATCGAATACAACCCCGCGAAGGTCGCGAAGCCGCCGCACACGCCGCAGGAACTGCTCGCCTGGTGCAAGGCGAATCCCGGCAAGCTCATTTACGCGCGCCCCGCCAATTCGGGCCCGGGCCGCACCTTCCTGATGGGCCTGCCGTATCTGCTCGGCGATAAAAATCCGCAGGATCCCGTGAACGGCTGGGACAAGACCTGGGCGTTCCTCAAAGAGCTGAATTCGTGCGTGCCGTATTACCCCGGCGGCACCTCGGCGGTAATGAAGGAACTGGGCGAAGGCACGCGCGACATGACCGTGACGGTCACGGGCTGGGACATCAACCCGCGTGCGCTCGGCATCGTGCCGGCCGAGTTCAAGGTGCAGGCGTTCGACAACATGACGTGGGTGAACGACGCGCATTACATGGTCGTGCCGAAGGGCGTGTCGAAGGAAAAGCTCGCAGTGCTGCTCAAGCTCATGAACTTCATGCTCGAGCCGCAGCAACAGGCCATGACCTACGACGACGGCTACTTCTATCCCGGTCCGGCGGTCAACGGCGTGACGCTGCAAATGGCGCCCAAGGCGAGCCAGGACGTGATCGCGAAGTATGGCCGCCCCGAGTACGCGAAGTGGCTCACGGCCTACCCGCATGTGCAGCCGCTTTCGGCGCAGGCGATGGTCGCGGCGTTCCAGAAATGGGACCGCGAAGTGGGTTCGCAAAAATCGCAATGAAGTCGCGGTGAAATCGCCCTTCTTGCCGATGCCTGTTTGAGTGTCGTTGATCCGTGAATCGGGAACGTGTGATGAAGCATTCATTCGATCGTCTGCGACTGGACGCGGTGTGCCGCAGCTTCACGAGCGCGGAGGGCACGCCGCTCGCCGCGCTGCGCGGGCTCGATCTCGACATTCGCCGCGGCGAATTCGTCGCGCTGCTCGGCCCTTCGGGCTGCGGCAAATCCACGGCGCTCAACTGCATCGCGGGTTTGCAACCGCTTACGAGCGGCAGCATCTGGCTGGACGACTTGCGGATCGACGTGTTGCCGCCCGAAAAACGCGGCTTCGGCATGGTGTTCCAGAACTACGCGCTGTTCCCGCACATGAGCGTGCTGGAGAACGTGGGCTTCGGGCTGAAGATGCAGGGCGTGGCGCGCGACGAAGCCAAACGGCGCGCGCGCGAGGCGCTGCAGCTGGTGCAGCTCGTGGGTCACGAGAGCAAACTGCCCGGCCAGCTCTCGGGCGGCCAGCAGCAGCGCGTGGCCATTGCGCGCGCGATCGTCATCGAGCCGCCGCTCGTGCTGATGGACGAACCGCTCTCCAATCTCGACACGAAACTGCGCATTGAAATGCGCGCGGAAATCCGCCGCATTCACGGCCGCCTCGAACGCGCCACGATCTACGTCACGCACGACCAGGACGAGGCGCTTTCCATGGCCGATCGCATCGTGGTGATGAAAGAGGGCGTGGTGCAGCAGGTCGCCACGCCGAAGGAAGTCTATAGCCGCCCGTCGAATTTGCACGTGGCGCGCTTCATGGGCTATCGCAATGTCCTGCCGTTCGCGCTCACCGGCGAGCAGGGCGAGCATGTCGCGATGTCCGCGTCGGGCATTACGCTCACCGGCGTGCCGATGGGCGAAGTCGCCCGCGCGGGCGCAAACGAGATCGCCGTGGCCATGCGTCCCGAAGATTTCGAACGCGCGAATGCTGGCGACGCCAATGCGTTCGACGTGGAAGTCGAGCTGGTCGAATACGGCGGCCGCGACTCGCTGCTGCTCGCGAACGCGCCGTTCGGCAAGCTGTGGGCGCGCGTGGAGGGTGAGTTCGAAGCGGGCGAGCGCGCCACCTTGCGCGTGGCGCCTTCGCGCGTGCTGGCTTATGCGGCGCCGGCCTCGGAGCGGGCGTCATGAGCGCCGTCGTCTCCGCGCTGAAGGCGCCGCGCGACGCCCGCGGCTGGCTCGTCACGCCCGCGCTCGGCTTTATCGTCGCGATGTTTTTGTATCCGTTCGCCTACGGTCTCATGCTCTCGTTCAAGCCGATGAACGGCGGCGGCGTGTTCGCGAACTACCTGCAATTCTTCACCGACCGGTCGATGTGGCCCACGGTGTTCGTCACGCTCAAGCTCGCGGTGCCGGCCACCGTCATCAACGTGGGGCTCTCGCTGCCGGTGGCGTTCGCGCTGCGCCGCAAGTCGCCGTATCAGAAGCTCGTGACCACGCTGCTCGTGATTCCCGTCACGCTCGGCACCGTGCTGATCGCGGACGGCATGCTGAGCTACTTCGGCCCGAACGGCTGGTTTCCGCAGGCGCTGCACGCGCTGCATCTGTACACGAACGAAGAGATCCGCCTCACGCACAACTACTGGGGCGTGCTGATTTCGCTGATCGTCTCGGGGTTTCCGTTCGCGTTCCTGCTGGTGCTCTCGTACGTCACGGGCATCGATCCCACGCTCGCGCGCGCGGCCGCCACGCTCGGCGCGGGGCCGTGGCAGCAGTTCCGGCAGATCTATCTGCCGCTGCTCGCGCCGGGTCTCACGATGGCCGCGTGCCTCTCGTTCGTGCAGGCGTATTCGGTGTTTCCTTCGGCCGTGCTGCTCGGCGCGCCCGCCGGTCCCACGCGCGTGATTTCGATCGCGGCGTCGGAGGCGGCGTTCGAGAGCTACGACTACGCGCTCGCCTCGACCATCGCCATCGTCATGGGCTTCGTGCAGCTCGTCGTGGTGGCCGCGATGCTGGGCGCGAGGCGCTTTTTCTACTCGGGCCCGGTGAGCGGAGGAAAAGGCTGATGACCGCACAGCAACGCAATGCATCATCGGGCCTGGCTCACGACGACGCGAGCAACGAAGGCGCGAGCAACGCGCACGCGACGAACGCGCCGCGAGCGAAACCCGATGCGCGCCTGCCCGACCTGATCTGGAAAGTGCTCGTCTGGGGCGGCGTGGTGTTCTTCCTGCTCAACGTGCTGCTGCTGATCGCCACGGTCGGCGTGAATTCCATCGCCACGCGCTGGTTCGGCACGCCGCTGCCGCAAGGTTTCACGCTGCACTGGTATGCGCAGGCGTGGCGCGACTTTCAGTTGGGCAGCGTGCTGTGGGTGACGTTCGAAGTGGTGGGCGCGGTCGTGCTGCTGTCCATTCTGCTCGGCGTGCCCGCGGCGTACGCGCTCGCGCGCGCGCAGTTTCCGGGCAAGCGCCTCGCCATGCTCGTGTTCCTGCTGCCGTTGATGGTGCCGCCCGTGACCTACGGCATTCCCATGGCCACGGCCATGTATCACTTCGGTCTCGCGGGCACGCTGCCCGGCGTGATCCTCGCGAACCTCGTGCCGGCGCTGCCGTTCGTGATTCTCGTGATGACGCCGTTCATCGAGCAGATCGATCCGAACCTGGAGTCGGCGGCGCGCATTTTCGGCGCGAACACGCTGCGCTATTTCCGCTACGTCCTGCTGCCGCTGCTCGTGCCCGGCATGCTGGCGGCGGGGCTGCTCGTGCTCGTGCGCACGATCGGCATGTTCGAACTCACTTTTTTCACCGCCGGACCCGACACGCAAACGCTGGTGGTCGCGCTGTACTACGCCGTCTTTTCGACGGGCGTGCGTGCGCCGCAATCCATCGACGCCATGGCGATGATCTACATGGCGATCACGCTCGCGTGGGTGCTGGTCGCCCTGCAATTCGTCAGCCCGACACAACTCGTGTCGCGCGTGAAGGAACAGCGCTAGGCGGCATTGGCGGCCTCGCCGAAACACTTCGGAAACACCCGGATACACCTGGAGCAATGCAAGATGAGCAACAAGCGAAAGACCCCCGAAGAACTGCGTAGCCATCGCTGGTATGGCGTGAACGACCTGCGTTCGTTCGGCCATCGTTCGCGCACGGCGCAGATGGGCTATAGCCGCGAAGAATATGCGGGCAAGCCGGTGATCGCGATCCTCAACACGTGGAGCGAGATCAACCCGTGCCATACGCATTTCAAGCAGCGTGTGGAAGAGGTCAAGCGCGGCATCTGGCAAGCGGGCGGCTTTCCGATCGAGCTGCCGGTGCAAACGCTCTCCGAGCCGTTCCAGAAGCCCACCACCATGCTGTATCGCAACTTCCTCGCCATGGAGGCGGAGGAAACGCTGCGCTCGTATCCGGCGGACGGCGTCGTGCTGATGGGCGGTTGCGACAAGACCACGCCCGCGCTGCTGCTCGGCGCGATCTCCATGAATCTGCCCACCATCTTCCTGCCCGCCGGCCCGATGCTCAACGGCAACTGGAACGGCGTGACGCTCGGTTCGGGCTCGGACACCTGGAAGTACTGGGCCGACCTGCGCGCGGGCAAGATCACCGAGGAAGACTGGAAGGGCGTGGAAGGCGGCATCGCGCGCTCGCCGGGCCATTGCATGACGATGGGCACGGCCTCGACCATGACGAGCGCCGCCGAAGCGCTGGGCTTCACGCTGCCGGGCTTCGCCTCGATTCCCGCGCCGGATTCGCGCCACGCGCAGATGTCGGCGAAAACGGGCATGCGCATCGTCGAGATGGTGTGGGAAGACCTCAAGCCCTCGGACATCATCACGCGCCAGGCCGTCGACAATGCCGTGACCACGTGTCTCGCGCTCTCGGGTTCGACCAACGCGATCGTGCACATGATCGCCGTGGCGCGCCGCGCGGGCGTGGACCTCACGCTCGCGCAATACGACGAGATCGCGCGCCGCACGCCAGTGCTCGCGAACATCCGCCCGACCGGCAAGTACCTCATGGAGGACTTCTATTACGCGGGCGGTTTGCGCGCGATGCTCAAGGAGCTGGGCGATCTGATCGACGGCACGCAGATGACCGTCAACGGCAAGACGCTGGGCGAGAACATCGCCGACGCGGAAATCTACAGCGAAGAAGTGATCTACCGCCGTGCGAAGCCGCTGATGCCGGACACGGGCCTCGCCGTGCTGCGCGGCAATCTCGCGCCGGACGGCGCCGTGATCAAGCCGGGCGCGGCGGAAGCGCGCCTGCACGTGCATACGGGCAAGGCCGTCGTGTTCAAGGACTACAACGACATGGCCGCGCGCATCGACAGCGACGACCTCGATGTCACCGCCGACTCGGTGATCGTGCTGCAGCACGCGGGTCCGGTTGGCGCGCCCGGCATGCCCGAGTGGGGCCAGTTGCCTATTCCGCAGAAGCTCCTGAAGGAAGGCGTGCGCGACATGCTGCGCATTTCCGACGCGCGCATGAGCGGCACGAGCTATGGCGCGTGTGTTTTGCACGTGGCGCCCGAATCGTTCATCGGCGGTCCGCTCGCGCTCGTGCAGGACGGCGACATGATCGAGCTGAGCGTGCCGGACCGCCGCCTCAACGTGCTGATCTCCGCAGAGGAAATGGCACGCCGCAAGGCCGCGTGGGTCGCGCCGGAGCCACGTTTCACGCGCGGCTATGGCGCGATGTACCAGACGCACGTGATGCAGGCCGACAAGGGTTGCGAATTCGACTTCATGCAGCGTGACGGCGCGGGCGGCGCGGCAGCGAAGCAAGAAGGCGAGCCGGAGATTCACTAAGCGGTCGTAATCATATCGAGGTAGGCAAGGCGGCGAGCGCGCTTCAGGGGTTGCGCGCTCGCCGGTCAGGAGGAAACCGCAGTCCGCAATTAAAACCAGCAGCAATCACAACGACGACATGTAGGAGTACAGATGAAAAGAACGATCCTCGCATCCGCGCTTGGACTCGCAACGCTGGGCGCGCACGCGCAAAGCAGCGTCACGCTTTACGGTATCGTCGATACCGGTATCGGTTATCAAAGCAGTTCGGCTGCGCTCGGCAGCAATTCGGGTGGCCGCTCGGCCGTCAAGATGGTGCAGGGCGTGTGGGCCGGCTCGCGCTTCGGCTTCAAGGGCAGCGAAGACCTCGGCGGCGGCACGCGCGCGATCTTCCAGCTCGAAGAAGGCTATAACTCGGCCAACGGCGCGCAATCGACCTCGGGCCTGATGTTCAGCCGCGCGGCGTTCGTCGGTATCGCCGATAAAACCTACGGCACGGTCACGGCCGGCCGCCAGTACGCGCCGTACTACACGCTGCTCTCGCCGTACAGCCCGACCACGTGGCTGACGGGCGCATACGGCGCGCATCCGGGCGATCTCGATTCGATGGACACGATCTATCGGATCAACAACTCGGTCGTCTACACCTCGCCGAACATCGCGGGCTTCACCGTGAGCGGCATGTACGCGCTCGGCGGCGTGGCGGGCAGCCCCGGCGCGGGCCAGACGTGGAGCGTCGCGGCGAATTACATTCACGGTCCGGTGGGCGTTGCGGTGGGCTTCGAACGCCTGAGCAACTCGACCAGCGGCGGCGGTGCATGGGGCGCGAATTCCACAGCGTCGAGCAACGGCGAGCCGGGCGTCTCGGGCGTCACCAATGGCTTCCAGACCGCGCAGACGCAACAGCGCTTCGCGGTCACGGGTGGCTACACGTTCAATTCGCAATGGGATATTTCGGCATCCTATTCGAATGTGCAGTACATCCCGGGTATCGGCTCTTCGTTCGTCAACACACAAATCTGGAACACCGGCGGGGTCGTGCTGCATTACAAACCGCTCACCACGCTCGATCTCGCGGCCGGCTACAGCTACACGCGCGCGACCAAGGCGAACGGCGTGCAGAGCGCAGCGTCGTATCAGCAGTTCAACCTCTCGCAATACGTGACGCTTTCGAAGCGCACGGGCCTCTATTTCGTCGAGGCTTATCAGCGCGCGGGCGGCCAGACGCTGGGCACGAACGGCAGCATCATCAACGCGACGGCCGATATCGGCGACGGCCAGAACAGCGCGCCTTCGTCGTCGCGCAGCCAGGTCGCGGGCGCGGTGGGCATCATTCACCGCTTCTGACGGCGCGCCGTTGATGGCGTTTTAGGTAGGTCTCCGAGGCAGGATTGACGGCGGCGCCCGGTTTGAGCGAACCGGGGCCGCCGTTTTTTTTGCCGATGCCGGCAACGCTGCGGCGCGCGTGGCGGTGGCGCCTCGAGGCCGCGCCAGGTGAGCGCGGCCAGCCTGCGCTATCATGCAGCCCCGTCAGGCGTGAGATGACCGTAATGTCGGATTTCACGCGGCGAGACTTCCAATTACCGGCCAACCTTCACCGATGCTCGAATCCCAACTCTCCGGCGGCGTGCTGCTGGCACACCTGCAGGCGCTCGACGCCGCTCAACTCTGCGGACTCGCGATCGCGCTGGTGCTCGGCGGCATGGTGAAAGGCGTCACGGGCATCGGCGTGCCGCTGGTCGCCATGCCCATCCTCACGCATTTCCTGCCCGTCAAGCAGGCCGTGCTGCTGCTTTCCATGCCCATCATCCTCGGCAACATCCCGCAGGCGCTCGAGGGCGGCGAGTTGTGGAAGACGGTCAAGCAGATCGCCGCGCCGCTGGTGGGCACGATCATCGGCAACGTGGTGGGCGTTTCCCTGCTGATCCGGCTGGAGCCGCATCACGCGCAGGCGGCTTCGGGGCTCGCGCTGGTGGTGGCGGCCGCGCTGCTGCTCGCTTCGCCGAAACTCACGCTCGCGCCCGCGTGGGTCAAGCCGGTGGGCTTCCTGCTCGGTTTCGGCGCGGCGCTCATGGAGAGCATCGCCTCGGTGCCGGGGCCGCTGCTGGCGATGTATTTGATCGCTTCGGGCGCGACGGGCCGTGTGTTCACGAAGCAGATCGCCATCATTCTCGTGGTCTCCGTGCTCACGCTCATCACGACGTTCAGCGGCGGCGCGCACGCGAACGGCGCCGATCTGGCCATTTCTGCGGCCGCGAGCGTGCCCGCCATCATCGGCATGCTGCTGATCCGGCCGTTGCGCGACAAACTGCATCCGCTGGCGTTTCGCGTGATCGTGCTCGTGTGCGTGCTGGCCGCGGCCGTGCAGATGATCGTCAAGTCGCACGTGTTGTTTTAATCGCGTCGGCACGCCGCACAATGCAAAAAAGCGCCCGAGTAGGGCGCTTTTTTTGTATCGGCGATGCGCGGCGCAGTCGAATCGCGCGCCTACGAGCGCTTCCCGCGCTGCTCCACCGGCGTGAAATCGAAGCTCGCGAAACTGCCGCCCTGATACCGCTGCGCCACCGCGTCGAGCGGATTCTCCCTCGCCAGGATCTCGGCGGCCCAGTCTTCGGAATTCTGCTTCGGCGCGTAACCGAGGCGCTTCGCGCCGTCGTTTTCGCCTTCCTGAATCCAGTAGCTGCGCGTATTGTTCGACACGCCCCACACGATCGCGAAACCGATTTCGTCAACGTTGATGACGCGATCGACCAGATGGAACAGGTCCTCGTGACCGAACCACGTGCTCAGCTGGCGGAATTCCGTGGGCGCGGGCAGGCAACTGCCAATGCGCACGTTCACCGTTTCGATGCCGTGCTTGTCCCAGTACAGGCGCGCGAGCGATTCGCCCCACGCCTTGGACAGACCGTAAAAGCCGTCCGGACGGAACGCGCAGTCGAGCGTGAGTTTCTCTTCCACCGGATACATGCCGATCGCGTGATTCGAACTCGCGAACAGAATGCGCTTCGTGCCGTGGCGGCGCATGCCTTCGTAGACTTCCACGAGGCCGCGCAGGTTGTTTTCGATGATTTCGGGCAGCGGCCGTTCGACGCTCGTACCGGCCATGTGGATCAGCACATCGACGCCCTCGAGCAGACGGTCGACCACCACGGGATCGCGCAGGTCGCCGTGCATCACGTCCTCGCCCGCGAACAGCGGTTCGAGCGGCTTCGAGCCGGCGGCGGAGCGCAGATTCACGCCGCGCTCGTGCAGGCCCTTGCGCAACACGGTGCCCAGCTGGCCGGCCGCGCCGGTCAATGCAACTTTCTTCACAGTGGAGTTACCTCACATAAAAACGCCGAAAGCCGGCGCCCTCGCAGGCGCCGGCCAGTGTACATCCGAATCAGACCTCGACTTTCTGCGTGGGCCGGAGCGCGGCGCTCGCCGCCTCGTCATTCTGCTGCGTCGTGAGCAGACGCCACGCGACGCAGGCGCCGATCAGGTCGAACAGCATCAGGCACACGAACAAGGGGTTATAGCCGATCGTGCTCGCCAGTGCGCCGACGATGAGCGAGAACACGGTCGCGCCGAGATAGCCGAACATGCCCGAGAGGCCCGTGGCCGTGGCGACTTCGTGCTGGCCGAACACGTCCGAGGCGAGCGTGAACAGCGCGCCCGAAATGGTCTGGTGCGCGAACGTGCCGACGCAGAACAGCGCGATGGCGGCGTACGGGCTCGCCACGAGGCCCACGCAGGCCGGTCCGATCATCAGCAGCGCGCCGGTCGTGATGACGAGCTTGCGCGAGGTGATGAGCGAGCAGCCGAACCAGCGGATGAAGAGCGGCGCGAGATAGCCGCCGATCAGGCAGCCGAGGTCGGCGGCGAGGAAGGGCATCCACGCGAACAGCGCGATTTCCTTCAGGTTCATGTGCCGCACGGTGACCATGTAGAGCGGAATCCACGCGCCGAAGGTCTGCCACGCCGGTTCGGCGAGCATGCGCGGAATGCCGATGCCCCAGAAGCGGCGCGTCTTGAGCACTTCCTTGAACGAAGCGCGCTTGCCGCCGCTGGCTTTCTGCGCCTCGGTCTGGCCGGCGCGGATGTACTCCGCTTCCTCCTGCGAGAGCTTCGGGTGTTCGGCGGGCATCTTGAAGAACACGAGCCAGAGCGCGACCCAGATCAGCGCGACGCCGCCCGTGAGCACGAAGGCGAACTGCCAGTTGTACTTGAGAATGCACCAGACCACGAGCGGCGGGGCAATCATCGCGCCGATCGAGGTGCCGGTATTGAGCCAGCCGGTGGCGACCGAGCGCTCCTTCGCCGGGAACCACGCGCTGATCGCTTTCATGCCGGCCGGGAAGATGGCCGCTTCGCTCATGCCGAGCAGGCCGCGGAAGAACGCCAGCGCGCCCCAGCTACCGGCGAGACCGTGCAGCATGTTGGCGATGGCCCAGCCGAACGCGAAGATCGCGAAGCCGATCTTGACGCCCACGGAGTCGAGCACGAAGCCGGCGACGGGTTGCGCGAGCGCGTAGCACGCCTGGAACGCCGTGACCACGTACGAGTACTGCTGCGTGGTCATGTGGAGGGTTTCGGTGAGCGTGGGCGCGGCGACCGAGAGCGAACTGCGCGCGAGGTAGTTGAATACCGTGCCGATCATGATGAGGCCGATGATCCACCACCGTACCCCCTTGAATGTCTTGCGTTGCACTGCTCGTCTCCTGCTGTGGACGGACCGGGCGCCAAGTCGTGCCGCGCTGCGGGTCCCGATGAATGTTTCTTTGGCGAAGTGCCCCGTGGGTTCCGGCGGCTGGCTCGATGGCGGACAGCAAAGCGAATCGGCCCTTCATGTAAGACATCATTCTATTTCGTGCAAAGTTGTAAAGCAAATATTGACGCGCTGGGGATTTCCCTAGTGCATGGGGCCGCGCGCGGCGTGCGTCGCTCGAAGTGGCGCATCTGCGCGCAAGCGCTGGCTTTACCTCACGGAGATGGGGCGCAAGCCCGGCGTCGCGGGTTTGGCGAGTCGTCATACATCTACAAGATGGCGTCATCCCTCGCCGATGCGGTCGTCAGGTTGACAATTCCCGTGTTGTATTACAACAATGCGAGCCACTGCCTGCGCCGCGCGCGGCATCCACACCAAAACCGAAGAGACACGCCATGAGTTCACTCGACATCCCCGTCAGCGCCGCCGCGCTCGAGCAGTTGCGCCACGTTTCCAACGCCACGCTCACCACGCAGCTTTTCAAGCGCGGCCTGCGCAACGTGTTCCTGCAAGGCGTCAAGCCGCTGGTCGCGCCGGCGGCCGGCACGCCGAATCTCGTCGGCCCGGCGTTCACGATGCGCAATATCCCCGCGCGCGAAGATCTCGACCAGTTGAGCGCGTTCCAGAATCCGGAGCATCCGCAGCGCAAGGGCGTGGAAAGCGTGCCTGCGGGCGCGGTGCTCGTGCAGGATTGCCGCGGCGTGACCGATGCGGCGTCGATGGGGTCGATCCTCGCCACGCGCATGAAGGTGCGCGGCGTGGCGGGCATGGTTTCGGACGGCCCAGTGCGCGACAGCGGCACGATCGCGGCACTCGGCATTCCGGTGTTCTGCGCGGGCGCGTCGGCGCCGCTCAATCTCTGCAAGCACCACACGGTCGACCTGAACGTGCCGATTGCCTGCGGCGGCGTGGCCGTGTATCCAGGCGATATCATCGTCGGCGACGTGGACGGCATCGTCGTGATTCCGCGTCATCTCGCCGAGGAAGTCGCGCGCGACGCCTTCGAGCAGGAGCGTCTGGAGCGCTTTATCACCGAACGGATCGAAGCGGGCGCGGCGCTGCCGGGCACCTATCCGCCGAACGCAGCGACGCTCGCCGCCTACGACGCCTGGAAGAAGGATCATCAATGAGAGGAGCATCAATGAGCGCGAACGTCGCAGTCCTCACGCCGCCCACGCGGCCGCTCGAAGCGCATGACGCGCGCCGCTCCGCGGTGGGCGAATGTCCCGTGTGGCGCGAGTCGGAAAACGCCCTGTACTGGGTCGACATTCCCGCGCAATTGATCGTGCGTTATGGCGCCGGCGTGGCGGGCGGCGCACTGGCACGCCGCACCGAATGGGCACTGCCCGAGCGTATCGGCTGCTTCGCGTTCGCGCGCGACGGCGGCGTGCTGGCCGCGCTCGAAACCGGGCTCTTCGCCGTGACGCTGCATGAGCCGGCCGCGCAGTCGCACCGAGGCGAAGTCAGCGTGCGCCCGCTCGCAAGCGTCGCGCACGACGCCGAACGCATGCGTTTCAACGACGGCCGTTGCGATCGTCAGGGCCGTTTCTGGTCCGGAACGATGGTGCAGGACGCCGCCGCGCCACAACCGGCGGGCAAGCTGTATCGCTACACGGCGGAGGCCGGTTTGTCGGCGCCCGTGATCGACGCGCTCTGCACGCAGAACGGCCTCGCGTGGTCGCCCGACGGCCGCACGATGTATCTGTCCGATTCGCATCCGTCGAGCCGCGTGATCTGGGCATTCGACTACGACATCGACGATGGCGTCCCCACGAATCGTCGCGTGTTCGCCGATCTGCACGACTACACCGGCCGCCCGGACGGCGCGGCGGTCGACGCCGACGGCGGTTACTGGATCTGCGCCAACGACGCGGGCCAGTTGCTGCGCTTCACGCCGGAAGGGCGGCTCGACCGCAGCGTCGCGGTGCCGGTGTCGAAGCCGTCGATGTGCGCATTCGGCGGCGCGAATTACGACACGCTGTTCGTCACGACGATCATTCCCGCGCAGGCGGGCGAGCAGGACGGCCTCGTGTTCGCGCTCGACGCGGGCGTGCGCGGTCTGCCCGAGCCCGAATTCGCGGGCGCGCTGCGCTGAGTTTTCTCTTTATCGGAACGGAAACGATGCGGTTTCAGGATCAGGACGTCGTCGAACTCGCGCGCGGCGCGTCGCGGTTGCGCGTGGCGCCGCAAGCGGGCGGCCGCCTGCTGTCATGGACGATAGCCGGCGCGCCCGTTCTGTATTGGCCCGACGCGCCCGACTGGAGCCAGCCGGGCGGGATTCGCGGCGGCAATCCGCTGCTGTTTCCGTTCATCGCGCGGCATTGGGTGGACGGTGAAATGGGCGCGTGGCGCGACGCGAGCGGCACGGTGCGCGAGATGCCGCTGCATGGTTTCGCGCGCGATCTGCCGTTCGCGGCGGACGTCGCGCCGGAAGGCGACGGCGTGCGCGTGACGCTCGCCGACAGCGCGGCGACGCGCGAGCGCTACCCGTTCGGCTTTCGCTTCGAGGCGGCGTATCGGCTGCGGGAGGGTGACGCGCTCGACGTCGACCTGATCACGACCAATACCGGCGACACCCCGCTGCCGTACTACGCGGGCCATCATTTCTATTTCGCGCTGCCGCACGCCGAGCGCGCGCGCACCACGATCACCTTGCCGCGCAACGCGTGGCGGCGGCAGTTGCCGGACGGCGCGACGACCGAAGCCACGCCCGGCGCGAGGCGATACCGGCTCGACGACGCGCAGATCGTCGACCGCTTCCATTGCCTCGACGGCGCGCCGGACGCGCCCGTGCGTATCGAGATGCCATCGCAAGGTCGCGCGATCGAGATCGATCTGAGCCGCCCCGGCTCGACGCCCTGGTACGCCGTCACCACGTGGACGCTCGCGCCCGATTGCGACTTTTATTGCGTGGAGCCATGGCTCGGTTTGCCCGACGCGATTCATACGGGACTGGGTTTGCGCTGGCTGAAACCGGGCGAGACGCAACGCGCGGCGCTGCGGATCACGGTGAGCGCGTGGCGCTGAAGGCATGCCCGCGCACACGCCCGGCGCGCGGGTGCCATGCGATATGACTTACAATTCACGATACCCCTGACAACTCAAGTGCATCGTCCGACCATGTCTGAGCAGAAAGCGCCGAATATGCCGGCGCGGATTTACAGCGACATCCTCAACCGCATCATCGAAGGCGAATACAAGGAAGGGGAGCGTTTGCCGACGGAGCACATGCTGGCGGAGCGGTTCGCGACGTCGCGCCCGACGGTGCGCGAGGCGCTCGCGCAACTGCGCGCGGACGGCATCATCGCCACGCGCCACGGTTCGGGCACCACGGTCATGCGTCGCCCCGACCCGGACGTACGGCGGTTCGCGCCGCTCGAAACGTTGTCGGACATTCGGCGTTGCTACGAGTATCGCGTGGTGGTCGAGGCGGGCGCCGCGTCGCTCGCGGCGCAGAAGGCGGAGGACGGCGATATCGCCGCGATTCAACGCGAGTGGGAAAACCTGCAAACCATTGTCGAAACCTCGGGCATCGGCGCGAAAGACGACTTTGCGTTCCACATGGCCGTGGCGCGCGCCTCGAAGAACCAGTTCTTCATCACGGCGCTTTCGGGCATTCAGGAGCAGATGGTGTTCAGCATGAACCTGTCGCGCAACCTCTCGCTCGTGAAGTCGGTCGAGCGTCAGCGGCTCGTGCAGCAGGAGCATCTGGAAGTGCTCGAAGCGATCCAGAGACGCGACGCCGAAGCGGCGTCGCAAGCCATGCGCAGTCACCTCGAACGCGCCGTGAATCGCATGTTCGGCTCGTGAATTAAACCGCGCGCGGGACGGGCGGAAATGAAAAATCGGCGCACGGAATGCGCCGATTTTTTTGTCTGGTGCGTTCTTTGGCACGGGCGTGCCGCAAAAGAAAAAACCGGCGGGCAACTTGCATTGCCCGCCGGTTTTTACGTTCGACGCAGCTCGCCTGCTTACACCGCGGCTTGCTTGGCGGCGCGCGCCGAGGCTTGCGCAACCGCCTTCGTGGCGGCCTTACCGGCGGCGTCGAGGTTGGTTTCAGCGAATTCCACGGCTTGCTTCGCAGCCTTGTTCACGGAATCTACGGCGCTGCTGGCGGCGTTGATGGCCGTCTTGATCGCGGCAACGGCGGCTTCCGAGCCGGCCGGGGCGTTCTTCGCGGCGTTGTCGACCAGCGCTTCGAGCGTGCGTTGCTGTTGTTCGTACTGCGCTTGCGCGGCGCTGGCGAACTCGGCTTGCGTGGACGAAACGATGTCGTACACGCTGCGGCCGTAGGCGAGCGCCTGTTCGGCGGCGGGTTGCGCGAGGCCGGCTTGCGCGGCGAAGAAACCTTGCGGGTCCTTGGCCGAGAACGCGCGCTGGGCGTTTTCCTGGCCTTCCGCGAACGCCGTGCGGGCCGTCTGGATGTTGAGTTCGGCGAGCTTGATCGCGCCTTCGAAAGCCTTGCTCGTCAGGCCGAAGAGGGCGTCAAAACCGGCCTTCTGGGTGGCGGCGAACTGTTCGGGAGTCGGCAGATTCATGATGTCGTTCCTTGTGCGAGAGACGCTACGCGTGGGTTTCCGTTGCGAAAATGAGAAAACTTTCGTTTCGATCACCGGGTCGCGCAGGAAGGGTTTTGTGCGATGCAGCAATCGAGTTCATATTACGCGATCCAATATTCCTGTCAAGCGAAATTTGTGCGTCGCAACAATTGGGTAATCGCTTGATTCATTACGGGTTTTCGCTCATGCGGCCGGGGCGCCCGGAAGCCCCGCGAACCGCTTAAGCGCAGCGCATCGCAAGTGGGGGCACAATGGCTGTCCCCCTGGCGCATCGAGACGTCCGGGCGGGTCCCCCAATCGAGCGGCGACGGTTTTCGAGCGGAACCGGCGCACGAGACGGTCGCGACGACACGCGACGTTGATGCCGACGCGAGCGAGGCGCGTCGCCGCGCATTCTGGAGAAAATTGACATGAGTGCATCGAGCGACAAGTCTCTCGGCCAATCCACCACGGGCGCGGGCGCGCCGGCTGTCAGCGACCGCAACTCGTTGACGATCGGACCCGACGGCCCGATCGTGCTGCACGACGTGCACTTCCTCGAGCAGATGGCGCACTTCAACCGCGAGAAAGTGCCGGAGCGCCAGCCGCACGCGAAGGGCGCGGGGGCGTTCGGCGAGTTCAAGACGACCGAGGACGTTTCGCGTTACACCAAGGCCGCGCTGTTCCAGCCGGGCGCGACGACCGAGATGCTCGCGCGCTTTTCGACGGTCGCGGGCGAAATGGGCAGCCCCGATACGTGGCGCGACGTGCGCGGTTTCTCGCTGAAGTTCTACACGACCGAAGGCAATTACGATCTCGTCGGCAATAACACGCCGGTGTTCTTCGTGCGCGATCCGATGAAGTTTCCGCACTTCATCCGCAGCCAGAAGCGTCTGCCCGATTCGGGCCTGCGCGACGGCGAAATGCAGTGGGACTTCTGGACCAACAATCCGGAATCGGCGCACCAGGTCACGTATCTGATGGGCGAGCGCGGCCTGCCGAAAACCTGGCGCGAGATGAACGGTTACGGTTCGCACACGTATATGTGGGTGAACGCGCAGGGCGAGAAGTTCTGGGTCAAGTACCACTTCCACACGCATCAGGGCATGGCGTTCTTCAGCAACGCCGAAGCGGAGGCGATGGCGGGGCGCGACGCGGATTTCCATCGCCGCGATCTGTTCGACGCCATCAAGCGAGGCGAATTTCCCGCGTGGACGCTGTTCGTGCAGGTCATGCCGTACGCGGAGGCGAAGCAGTATCGCTTCAATCCGTTCGACCTCACGAAGACGTGGTCGCACAAGGACTATCCGCTCATCAAGGTCGGCACGATGACGCTCAACCGCAACCCGGAGAACTTCTTCGCGCAGATCGAGCAGGCCGCGTTCTCGCCGGGCAATACGGTGCCGGGCATCGGTTTGTCGCCGGACCGCATGCTGCTCGGCCGCGCGTTCGCATACAACGACGCGCAGCGCGCGCGCATCGGCACGAACTTCCATCAACTGCCGGTGAACCGTCCCAAGGTGCCGGTGCAGAGCTATATGTTCGACGGCCACATGGCGTACGAGCACACGGGCAACGCGCCCACCTACGTGCCCAACAGCTTCGGACGTCCGTGGGCCGACACCACGGGCAAGGCCGAAGACGGCTGGGAATCGGACGGCGAGATGGTGCGCAGCGCCTACACGCTGCACGCGGAAGACGACGACTTCGGCCAGCCCGGTGAACTCGTGCGCCGCGTGTTCGACGACAGGCAGCGCGAGTTGCTGGTCGAGCAGGTGGTGGCGAGCCTCGGCGGCGTGCGCAGCCCCGTGCGCGAGCGCGTGTTCGAGTACTGGAAGAAGATCGACGCCGACGTGGGTGCGCAGATCGAAAAGAAGGCGGGCAGCGGGAAGTAAATTGCCGCCACGCCGCGCATTGAATGCGTAGCGCGAGAGAGAAGGCCGGATCGAATGCGATCCGGCCTTTTGTTTTGCCGATGGTCGATGCTCGTATCGCCGGATTAGCCGCGGATGTTCCTTTTTTTTCGACTGGAAATCCGGCGCCTCGCTCAGTGTTTTTTGGGTGTCGTTGTTCGGCGAATTGTGCCCGGGCGCGCTTACGTCTGTATAAAGCGCGTTGGCGTAAATCGCGGTTTGTCGGCGCTATTTTTTTCAAACGTTTTACTCGTCGATTACGATTGCGCCTTCTGCAGCGCCGTGGCGCGCGGCGCATAATGAGCCGTGTCGTGGCGGCCCGATGGCGGCATGCGCAATGCGCTTATCGGAATTGCAACGGAGAGGGAATAAAATCGCCACGCCTTCCGTTATCCCTTACTGAAACGTTACCGCCCGATCACGTGAAAACTCCTTTGCCCGCTGAATCCGCTTTCGCGAATGCCGATCTCGCCTCGCAGAAATACACGCGCGTCGCGGTATTGCTGCACTGGCTCATTGCGCTGCTGATTCTCACGAACGTCGCGCTCGGCCTGATGGGCGCGCTATTGCCGGACGGCGCGCTCTCCGACACCGCCATTCGGCTCGTGATCGACACGCACAAATCCATCGGCATCACCGTGCTCGGGCTGGCGATCCTGCGCGTGCTGTGGCGCGTCTCGCATCGTCCGCCGCCGCTGCCGGCCGAATTCCCGATGTGGGAGCGCGCCGCCGCGCACGCGGCGCATGTCGCGCTCTACGTGCTGATCTTCGCCATGCCGCTTACAGGCTGGCTGCACGACTCCGCGTGGGTCGCGGCCGCCTCGCATCCCATGTATCTCTACGGCGTCGTGCCGTGGCCGCGCATCGGCTTCATCATGGATCTCGACGCGGTCACCAAGAACCGTCTGCACGAACAGTTCGGCGCGCTGCATACGGCGTGCAGCTATGCGCTTTACGGCGTGCTCGCGTTGCATATCGCGGGGGCGCTCAAGCATCAATGGATCGATCGTCATTCGGTGTTGCGCCGGATGATGCCGTGAGCAATCGAAAAGGAACGCTTTGAAAAACACGCTTGAAGAGGCCTTGCTGCGCACGTCGCCGCGCCTCGTACCGCCTCGCACGCCCATCGCGAGCATCGTGATTCATCTCGGTGTCATGGTGCTGTGGTTCGTGCTGTTCGCGCGTGCGTTCTTTCTGCAGGGCGTGGTCGCGTGGTCGACCGGCATTGCCTACGTGATCTACGACACGGTGCTGCTGGTGTTCGTGGCGTGGCAGGCGCGCGTGCTGCTGGCGCCGCGGCGCGCAGCGGTCAATGTGGCGGCCGATACCCCGCTGCCGACGCTCGGCGTGATCGTCGCGGCGCATAACGAGGCCGCCGTGCTGCCGATCACGCTCGACGCGTTGTTCGCGCAGACCCGCGCGCCGCAGCAGATCGTGATCGCCGACGACGGTTCGACCGACGGCACCGCCGCGCTGCTCACTCAGCATTACGGCCTCGTGGATCCGGGCGAAGGACAGTTGAGCGCGGCGTCGCCGCGATATCCCACGCTGCGCTGGCTGAAGCTCGCGCACGGCGGCAAGGCGCGTGCGCTCAACGCGGCGCTGCTGGCAATTGCCACCGACACGGTCATGACCGTCGACGCCGACACGCTGCTCGAACCCGACGCCTGTGCCGCCATGACCGAAGCGTTCGGCAGCGAGCCGGAACTCGTCGCGGCCGCGGGGCTGCTCACGCCGGTGTGCGGCAAGTCGCTGAGCGGGCGCTTCTTCCAGTGGTTTCAAACCTACGAGTACATCCGCAATTTCATCTCGCGTTTCGCGTGGATGCGTGCAGACAGTTTGCTGCTCGTCTCGGGCGCATTCGCGGGATTCCGTCGCGAGGCGGTCATGAAAGTGGGCGGCTTCGATCCGCATTGCCTCGTAGAGGATTACGAACTGATTCATCGCTTGCGGCGCTATTCGGCGCACGAGAATCTGGGCTGGGACGTGCGCGTGCTCGGCACCGCGCGCGCGCATACCGACGCGCCCGGCACGCTCACGAGCTTCCTGCGGCAGCGCCGCCGCTGGTTCGCGGGCTTTCTGCAAACGCAGTATTGGTATCGCGACATGACGGGGAATCGCCGTTACGGCAAGCTCGGCTTGATGATGCTGCCCGTGAAGGCCTTCGACACGGTGCAGCCCATTTACGGGCTCACCGCATTCGCGCTGCTGGTGGGGTTTCTGTTCGACGGCCGCTTCACCATCGTGCTGCCGGTGCTGGCCGTGATCGTGGGCAAGATCGCCATCGACCTCGCGTTTCACCTGTTCTCCGTGCATCTGTACCGGCGCTGGAGCGGCGACCGCACGAGTTCGAGCTTCGGCATGGCTTTGCTCGCCGCGATCTTCGAACCGTTCTCGTTCCAGTTGATGCGCCACAGCGGCGCGGCGCTCGGCTGGCTGCATTTCCTGCTCGGCCGCCGCAAGTGGGGCGTGCAGCAGCGCACTGGCCTGGCCACGGCGGGCAATCGCGAAAGTACCGCGCCCACGCGCTGATCTTTTCTTCTTCCTCATGCGAATGGCATCAAGACGAAATTCGTCTCGATGCCATTTGTCATTGGCGGCCGGCGTTTTCGTGCACCGCATTGAAGCATGCGAATGACATCGGCATGACGGGTGCCTTTTCAGAGCGTACGATGTCACACGAATTGCACCAACGAAGCGCATGCTGTCGCGCCGACGCGATGGCATATCAATTGCTTTTTCCAAGCGTCGCAGCGCGCAGGCGTGACGTCGCAATCTTGTGACGAATCGTCGGGCGCCGCTGTATTCACGCGCGAGAACGAACGATGCAAGTCCATGACGAGATGCGCGACGAGGGCGCGGTGCGCCCGCATTACGACCGTTTCCAGAACTGGCTCGATCGGCAAACCGCCGAAACGATGGCCCGCAAGCGCGCGGAGGCGGATCTGCTGTTTCGCCGCGTGGGTATCACGTTCGCGGTCAACGGCGATCTCTCCGGCACCGAACGGCTCATCCCGTTCGACCTGATTCCCCGCATCATTCCCGCCCACGAGTGGGATCTGCTCGAACGCGGCCTGCGCCAGCGCGTGCAAGCGCTGAATCTTTTCCTGCACGACGTCTATCACGACCGCAACATCGTGCGCGCCGGCGTGATTCCGCCCGAGCAGGTCTACACGAACGCGCAGTACCGGCCCGAGATGCAGGGCATCGATTTGCCGCTGGGCGTGTACGCGCATATCGCCGGTATCGACATCGTGCGCGACGGTCGTGACGGCGCGTTTTACGTGCTCGAAGACAATCTGCGCGTGCCGTCCGGCGTCTCGTACATGCTCGAAAACCGCAAGATGATGATGCGGCTCTTTCCCGAGCTATTCGTGCAGCACAAGGTGGCGCCCGTCGCCCACTATCCCGACCTGCTGCTCGAAACGCTGCGGGCTTCGGCGCCCGAAGGCGTCGACGAACCCGTGGTCGTGCTGCTCACGCCGGGCATGTACAACTCGGCGTATTTCGAGCACACGTTTCTCGCGCAGCAAATGGGCGTCGAACTCGTGGAAGGCAAGGACCTGTTCGTCGACGACAACTACGTGTTCATGCGCACGACCCAGGGCCCGCGCCGCGTGGACGTGATTTATCGCCGCGTGGACGACGACTTTCTCGACCCGCTCGCGTTTCGCGTCGACTCCGCGCTCGGTGTGCCGGGCCTGCTCACGGCGTATCGCGCGGGGCGCGTGGTGCTCGCGAATGCCATGGGCACCGGCGTGGCCGACGATAAATCGATCTATCCGTACGTGCCCGACATGATCGAGTTTTATCTCGGCGAAAAGCCCATTCTGAAGAACGTGCCCACGTGGCAGTGCCGCCGTCCCGAAGACCTTGCGTGGACGCTCGAGAATCTACCCGATCTCGTCGTCAAGGAAGTGCATGGCGCGGGCGGCTACGGCATGCTCGTCGGGCCCGCGTCCACCCGCGAGGAGATCGAGGCGTTTCGCGCGCGGCTGCTGGCACGGCCCGCGAACTACATCGCGCAACCCACGCTCTCGCTGTCGGCGTGCCCGACCTTTGTCGAAGCGGGCATTGCGCCGCGCCATATCGACCTGCGCCCATTTGTGCTCTCGGGCAAGACGGTCCAGATGGCGGCGGGCGGCCTCACGCGCGTCGCGCTGAAGGAAGGCTCGCTCGTCGTCAATTCGTCGCAAGGCGGCGGCACCAAGGACACCTGGGTGCTCGAATGAGCTTCGGGCATTCACGCCAGGCAGGTTCCCAGCTCGCGTTTTCTAACGGCTCGCGCCAGATAAGCAAAGAAAAGGATCGATCATGCTGAGTCGCACCGCCGATCATTTGTTCTGGATGGCCCGCTACATGGAGCGCGCGGAGAATACCGCGCGTATGCTCGACATCAACCTGAAAGCGCTGCTGCTGCCGGGAAGTGTCGATGCCGAATCGCGCGCGCATCGCGCGATGTTGCGCATTTCGGAACTCGAACCGGCTTTCGACGAGCGCTTCGAGGAAACGACCAACAGCAACGTCATCAACTTTCTCGTGGCGGATCCGACCAACCCCTCGAGCATCTATTCGTGTCTGCACGCCACGCGCGAAAACGCGCGCGCGGTGCGCGGCACGCTCACGACGGAGTGGTGGGAAACCATCAACGACACGTGGCTGCAATTCACGGAACGCCTGCGCAGCGGCGAACTGGAAACGCACCCGGACACCTTGTTCGAGTGGGTCAAGTTCCGCTCGCATCTCTCGCGCGGCGTGCGGCTTGGCACGGCCTTGCAGGACGACGCGCTGTTCTTCACGCAACTGGGTACGTTCCTCGAACGCGCCGACAACACCGCGCGCATTCTCGACGTGCGTTTCGCGGAAGTCGATCAGACCGACTCGCGTTCCGCCGCGCGCCAGCTCGAAGATTTTTATTACTGGACCTCGATTCTGAGTTCGGTATCGGCGCTCGAAATCTATCGCAAGGTTTACCGCGACGTGGTCACGCCCGCGCGCGTGGTGGAACTGCTGATCCTCAACCAGCAGATGCCGCGTTCGCTGCTGGCCTCGCTCGACGGCGTGTGCGCGAACCTCGCGATGCTGCGTACCGACTCGTCGCGCGAAGTCGAACGCACGGCGGGGAAGCTGCGCTCGGAGTTGCTCTACGCGGACCTGCGGCAGATTTTCTCGATGGGTGTGCACACGTTCCTCACGCAATTCCTCGCGCGCGTGTACGAGCTGGGCAATCAGGTGGCGCGCACGTATCTGATGCTGCCGGTGGGCTGACGCGCACCGCGCGGCATCGATATCGTTTTCGTCTTGATGGAGGTTAGTGGTCATGCAACTCGCGATCCGGCACGACACCGTGTACCGCTACGAAGCGCCGGTGCATTATTCGATCCAGCAGTTACGGCTTTCGCCGCTCACGACGCCCGCGCAGATCGTCACGCAATGGCATGTGGATGCGCCGGGCAAACTCGACGCGACCCGCGACGCCTACGGCAATACGCTGATGACGCTGGTGCTCACGCGTCCGCACACGGAGGTCCGCTTGCGCGTGCGCGGCGAAGTGGAAACCGTGCCGCTGCCCGACGGCCGTTTGCCCGAAGGCGAGGGTCCGGTGCCGATGCAGCATTTCACGTCGCCCACGCGCCTGACCGAGGCCGACGCGGCGCTCGCCGAGTTCGCGCACGGCCTCGCGCCGCTCGACGACGCGGCTTCGGTGCTCGATGCAGCGGCACGCGTGGCGGAGCGCGTGCGCTATGAAGCGGGCGCGACGGACGTCACCTCGAGCGCCGCCGAGGCGTTCGCGCTTGGCCGCGGCGTATGCCAGGACCACGCGCACGTGATGCTGGCGGTGTGCCGCGCGCGGGGCGTGCCGGCGCGCTACGTGAGCGGCTACCTCGATCCCGGCGAGGCGCCGGAAATGGCAAGCCACGCGTGGGTCGACGTGTGGCTCGACAACGGCTGGGTCACTGTCGACGTCACGCACGCCTGTTTCGCCAGCGAAAAATATTGCCGGCTCGCCGTGGGGCGCGACTACGAAGCCGCCGCGCCCGTGCGCGGTCGCCGCGTGGGTGGCGTGAGCGAATCGCTCGACGTGAGCGTGCGCGTCAGCGCGCAGCAGTCGCAACAATAGTTTTCTCGTTATCACGAAGACCGCGCGCGGTGTTTCTCATGCGAAACGCGCTGCGGCACGAAGGTGCCCGAAGGGGCAGGGGGAGCGCATGACGTATTGTGTGGCGATGGCAGTCGAGCAAGGGCTCGTGTTTCTTTCCGATACGCGCACGAATGCGGGCGTCGATCACATCAGCACTTCGCGCAAGATGGCCGTGTTCGAGGAGCCGGGCGAGCGCGTGATCGTGCTGCTGGTCGCGGGCAATCTGGCGATCACGCAAGCGACGCTGCAAGTGCTCACCGAGCCCCACGACGCGGCCCGCACCACGCTCTGGAACGCGCCGACGATGGTCGAAGCCGCGCGCGTGGTGGGCGAGGCGGTGCGCGAAGTGCATCGGCGCGACGCGGAGGCGCTCAAGCGTTTCAACGTCGACTTCAACTGCAGCTTCATTCTCGGCGGCCAGATCGGCGCGCTGCCGATGCGGCTGTTCCAGATTTACGCGGCAGGCAATTTCATCGAGACGTCGAGCGTCAACCCGTACTTCCAGATCGGCGAATCGAAATACGGCAAGCCGATCATCGACCGCGTGCTGACGCCGCGCACGCCGCTCGACGAGGCCGCGAAATGCGCACTGATCTCGATGGATTCCACACTGCGTTCGAATCTTTCGGTGGGACTACCGCTCGATCTGCTCGTATACGAAGCGGATTCGTTGCGCGTGACGCGCTATGCGTCGCTCGACGAAACCAACGCGTACTTCGAGATGATTCATTCGACTTGGGGCGAACGGTTGCGTCAGGTGTTCAGCGAGATTCCCGACCCGCTCTGGACCGACGAGGGCAATGTCCCGCGCCACGAGCGCGCCGCGTTGCCGACCGCGCCGCGTGCCGCGCACGACGGTCAGCCGTCGGAACCGCGCCCCGCGCAGACGCTTGCGCAGTCGCTGCCTGGCGCCGCCGCGAACGTCCCGCGCATGCCGCGCGACGGTTGAGACTCGCGCGGGCCAAGCCACGATTCTTCTCATGATTGACCGCCGAAACCGGCGGGCGGCGGTGCTCACGGGCGGCGCAAATTGCTGCAAGCGCGAACCGAGCGATCAAGTCCCCGTCCGATCAAGGACTTGGCGCAATCTCCAGGCGGTTATCCCCATAGTTATCCAGCGAAACTGTGGACAACTTTTCTGCGCAAAAGGGGTGCATTTTGTGTGGCGCGCGCGTGCTTGATGTTTCTTATCAAGGACTTAGCTGCGCTGTCCCCGGGTTGCTCACAGGGCTATGCCCAAAATCTGTGGACAAAGCGGTTTGCAGGTTCGAGCGGCCGGCGCCGGCCGCTCTTATCGCTATCCCGATTAGTGGAACATCGCGTACGCCGCAGCTAGCACCACGGCAATTGCGCTGATCTCGAGCCCGAAGCGGATGCGCTGCGAACGCCGCCGAAAGGCGACGCGCGTGTCGGCGCCGCGAATGAACAGCACCGCGATGCTGCCACAAACGAAGACGATCGGCGGGAGGATTCTGAGGACGAAAGCAACAGGCATAAGACTGAGGGTTTGAACGACAGGATGCGCGACATCGTATTGAGAGGCTCGGCATGGTGCTATCGAAGGAATGCGAAAGCGGCGTGCGGTGAGGTAGGCGAGGGGACTTTATCGTTTGGCGTCAGGCAGTTGGGGGTGATGTTCAGAGGTTGCTCACAGGGCTGTGAACAAAAACTGTGGACAATAATTCGACGCAGCGCACAAGGCCCACAAACATTGATTCTGTTTAGTTTCAACAAGTTAGTTGCTGACACAAGGGTTTCGCTTCTCCGTAGAATCGAAACGCCGCAGACGTTTTGTGGGGAATATTGTGGGGGAAAATCGTTCTCAAACCATCAGCGAGTCGCAGTTACTGAAGCTGACCATCGCTGACAATGACCGCACGGTGCGTGACGGCTCGGGCCTTTCGGGCAAGGTACATGCCGGTGCGAAAGGGCGGATCAGTGTGCATTTCCGGTATCGCTACCGGTTCGACGGCAAGTCGCGAGAAATGCCGTTGGGTGCGTGGCCGCGTGACTCGCTTGAATCCATACGGGTGCGATTTGATGAAACGAAGCTGCGCGTCGAGCGCGGGGGCGATCCGGCGGGTCAGAAAAAAATCGTCTCTCAAAAGCTCGTGCTGGAGCAGGCCGAGATCGTTCGGCGGGAGCAGCAGCAGGCAGAACATGAGCGTCAGCAGGCAGAGCAGACGCTGACTCTCCAGGCCATGTTCGATGAATGGCTTCCCGAAGCAATGGCGGAGAATACAGCAGACCACGCACGGGCCGTGCGCCGTTTGCTCGAACTGCACCTTTTGCCTCAGACAGGTCAGCTTCGGGTCAGTGATGTGAAGCCGGAACATATCCGGCAGGCGGTGGTCACGCTCATTTCAGCAGGGAAGATATCGACGGCGATTTCGCTGCACATTTATGCAGGCGCGATTTTCTCGTGAGCAGGAAAACGTCGCCCCTGGCGATTCCTGTTCGACATCAGCCCGGTTGAGTCTGTCAGTCTCGACCGGCTGCTACCAGATGGATATCAGGACTGGTCGGACCGTGTCCTTGCTGACGATGAAATTGTTGAACTGCGCAACCGCTTCCAGCTTCTGCGGCATGCCTTCGAATTCCGCGATGGGTCGCGCGGGGGACTTGCCACGCAATCCGTCGCGAAGAGGAACTCGCCCTGTGGATCACGCTTGCGACCATGGTGCGGATCAACGAAATCTGTGCGGTACGCTGGCGCGAGCACATCAATTTTGCGAAAGCGACCTGGTTCATCCCGCCCGAGCGAGCAAAGAACAAGAAAGGCCATACTGTTCACCTGTCCGCATTCTCGATGAAGCTGTTACGGGAGCTGCACACCGTTACAGGACGCACGCCGTTTTTGCTTCCGCATCCACACGATTCCACGAAGCCGTACAGCGTTACGCAAGGACATGCTGGCCGAAACGAACGATGGCGATACGGTGACGGCGGCGAACGCGGCGGAAGGCACCCCTAAAGGACTCTGGAGCCGCCTGAATGACCAGGTGAAGTCGATCATCGACCGATATCCCGTACTGCGCCAGCTCGCGGCCCGACAGTAGCCCGAAGTGACGGATGACATCGATCGACTCGTCCAGTCCCCACATGATGCTGCCGATCATCGGCTTGTCGGGGTCGGGGTTAAGCCAGTCCCGGTTGGTTTCCGGCAACGCGAAATGCTCCAGCGCGGCCATGACGTTCTTCGTGATGTAGCCGGGGAGGGTGGCGCTCATCATGAGCCGGTACTTCGTCATGCGGTCGCGGATCAGGTCGAACGTGCCTTTTCCGGCAGCAGGCGAATCGGGAGACCAGAAGTAGTCGAACGGGCTGATATTACGGACCGTCAGCATCGCCTCGTAGTCCTGCTTTGGCTTCATGCCAGACCATTTGAAGGTCGGGCGTATTTCCGGCGTCGGGCCGGTCATGACCGCGTAGGGATAGAGCGCGAAATTGGTCAGGAACTGCAGCAGCTCGTCGCGGTACGACGCCTCGATGAGCTGATCCTCGATGACCTTCTGCATGCCCTTCGCGGCCTGCTGCGCCACGTCCTGTTCGGCGGCGAGCTGCTGGGCCTTGAGCTGGCGCACCATGTCAATGACACCATCGGGGCCAGGCGGATTGAGCATGGCACCCTGCGACAGCATCTGCTTTTTCACCTGCTGCACCACCTGCGCCTTGCCCATTGGCGACAGCTAGGGAATCGGTGTCGGACTGATGATGAACGGCGCATCTGCACTGTCAAGCAGCAGGTCGCGCATCCAGGTCACCAGCACATCGGTCTTGTGCTTGGTAATCGACACGTCCAGATCGATGCCGGACGCCTGCACCAGCTCCGCATCGCAGGGATCAAGAATCGAGTGGTACTGGCGGTAGGAGTTCTGCAGTGCCTGCTCAACGGAGAGGAGCCAATGCGCTGAACGGCTCGCCAGTGACGTGCGCGGCGATACCGGTCACGAACCAGACTGGCGACCGGATCAAGGATCGAACTCTGCGGTGCAGGCTGATCATTCGCGTACTGCGAGGTGGCGTCCATGCGCGGCTTCTCGCATTGCCTGCCTGCGTTGTCAAGTGTCAGCGCTCCAGGAACGCGCTAAGATTCGGACCACAAACACAATTCGGGGCGAAGTGAATGCGAAAAGAGCTTTTAGATTTGTTACTATCTCCAACGAATTTGTTGGGCGCAGCGACCGTCTCTGTGCTTGTTACAGCAACGGTAAATTATTTTTTTAAGCGTCGAGAGAATCGACACAAAGCGGCGTTGGACTACGAGTATGAGCAAAAGAAGGCAAGCAGGGAACTGATCGCTCGATACAAAGGCCGTATCCTTCGAGAAGCAGTCCAGATGACGGGCCGACAACGAAATCTGTATTCGAATTGGAAAAACGGGTGGATGTCAAAAACGCCGTCCGTTGGCGGAGATGGATACTATTTTACGAGTACGGTGTATCGATTTCTTAGCCTGTACACGCTCTTGCACGAAGCAGATTCAGAAGCGATCTTGCTTGATACGGATATCGCGCAAAAGACTGACTACGCTTTCCTGAAGTACCTTACGGTAATGCGTTGGGTAATGACCGACGTAAATTTGTTCGACGGCCTGCAATACGATTCGTCAAAATCAAGCGATCATTTTTTTTCAGACGATCTTCGGGTCTGCACAAAGCCGTGCTGGTTGGAGGGCAAAGTAGTTACCTACGACAAGTTTCGTGCTGAACAGTTCGTAGCAGTCTCGACGCTGCCGATTCTTGATTTCTTCGATGGCTTACAAAAGAGCGAGAATCGCTACAGATGGGATAGGCTAGTCGCACTTCATCTAATACTGGCAGCATATATAAACAAGTTCGGCTATGACTTGCAACATGCTACGAATAAAGACATTCGAGGGATTGCAGAGCAAGTGCAGCACCGCGTGATTCTTGAGAATTTGATCGCCGGGCTTGAACGCCATCGTTTGTCCAGAGATAGCACGATCAAGAATCTTATACGCGAAATGCGGAAGGTAATTAACGGACCGTAAACGATTGACTTGGCCGGGACCCGGTGGTATGTGACGCCCATACTGCCGGAGGTAGCCATGCGTATCCTTCTTCTTTTATGGGGCATATCTGCAGGCGGCTGTACGCTCGTCACCATCGAGGGCAACGACAACATGGTAAGCGACACGGGCGGGCATGGCGGCGTCGTACTCGCTCCGCAGCCCCGCCAGCAGGGCGTGGCCTTGCCACTGCACCGGCTGGATGACCAGCCATGAACCTGCCCCGCGAGCGCTACCCCGCGACTGACCACGACCCAAACGCAAGTCTCATCCGCATGGTCAAGGCGGTGCCGGACGACACACAGGACCAGCCGTTCTACTCACGCTGGATCTACCTCCCGAAGGCATGCACGGTAGTGGCGGAACTCACCGGGCCGGATGGCGCACCGCAGGACGTGCAGAGCTATCCGCTCGGTCCCGATGCAAGCTGGCACCCCTTGCGCGTGCGGCGGCTCATGACGGCCACCACAGGCGATGTCTATATCGCGGACTGACCATGTACCGGGTCCAGTCGCGGCCTCTCTGGCAAAACGCGGGCGGCGGCCCGTCGCTCGTACTCGACTTCATCGCCAATCCCGTCGTACCTGCCGGTTGGACCTTCAGCCGTGCATCGACGGCGACATGGTTCGACGCCCAGCGCGTGATGCGGACGGCGGCACTGAATGTCGCACGCTTCGATCACGATCCTGCCACTGGCGCAGCGCTGGGGTTGCGACTGGAAAGCGCCATGGCCAATCTCATACCGAACTCGGCCGCCGTGGGCGGCGCGGGGTGGCGCAGCATCAGTACGCTCGTGACATTGAATGCCCTCGAAGCTCCCGATACGTCGATCACTGCGTCCGTGCTCGCAGCCAAACTGGCTGGAACCACCGCTTTTGTACACACGCCCATCATTGCGATCGGCGCGAACAATACCTACGCCGTTTCGACATGGATGCAGAAGGGAAGCGCGGAACGCTCGGTCGTGCGTGTCTACGATGGCTCCGTGCAGACCAAGATCGCGGAAGTCTTTCTTGCATGGTCCGGTTCTGTCCCGAGCATATCGAACACCACGGGCGTTAAGGGACCCGCCACCATTACCCCTTCATTCGCTGGCGGCTACCGCCTGACGTTCAGCTTTAACTCGGCCCTGAGCACCACGTGTGCGCTGCTCCTTTATCCCGACGCCGACAACGGGGTGGAATCGACTGGCTTCTGCGATCCGCAACTGGAAACGGGTAGTTTCCCATCCAGCTACTTCGAGACAACGGGCGCCGCAGGTACGCGCACTGCCGACTTCATGACGACAAGTGACTTGTCGTGGCTCGATCCGCAGAACGGCACGCTCGTGTTCGGCGGTACATTCTTCTCGGTGGCGGACGGGGGCATGTTCGCATTCAGCCTGGACGACAATGCGAACAACGGCATCGGCATCTACAAGATCAACGGCAGTGGCGCGCTCGCGGCATACTCGGGCAGTAGCGGCAGCACACCGCTGGGTTTGATCGTGTCGGACGGTCAGCGCTTCAAGGCGGGCATCGCGTGGAGCGGAGCGGGCGCGTCGGCCAGCGCTTCAGCCAACGGCAACAAGTCACTTGCTGTCGCCGGTGCTCAGGCGGTAAAGCCCGCTGAATTGTGCCTCGGTGGCGCACGCAACCACCAGTTTGCATCGAACGTGCTGGTGCGCTCGCTCACTTACTGGTCGCGCCGTCTGGACGACGCGGAGCTGGCGGGGGCGACCACACTTTAGAAGGCTAGACCTACCAGCGATACCCAGCCTGTACGCGATATGCTACTGATCCGCCACTATTCACCGCCGTTGAGATCCCCGCTCCCACATTGAGGTTGGTCGTAGGCTGATAAGCCGCTGCGACACCCAATGCCTGCGCGCTACCATAGCCCCCCATCGAAGCGCCGACCCATTTCTCGCCCTGATTCAGCACGGGAATAGACGGAATGGCAAGCGCCGCTGCGACACCACGATCCGTATATCGCTCCGACTGATGGAGGCTGTTCGCCACCGCGCCATTGAGCTGATTGACGTTCACCGCATCGGTGCCCTGAGTGCCGGGTGCCACGTTGGTGATTTGACGCTCGCTGCCTGCCGCACCGACCGAAACGGTGCTATCGCGGTCTGCCACAGAGCCAGCACCTAACGCCACGGCGTTCGCCGATGACGCATTGGATTCTGCGCCTAGCGCGGTGGACTGCTTTCCAGAGGCCAATGCACTCGCCCCTGCGGCCACTGCATGCGTGCCACTCGCGCTTGAGGCTTCCGTCATCGCGTCTCCTTGCGCGGAGAACATCGGATCAGACGAAGCCGCGCCAACGATCTGCGCCGCAGCGACGGGTTGATACTGCGTTGCGTTGACCAGATAACCCGTATAGGGACTGGCCACGGCCGCCATCATCTGGCCAAAATTTACGGCATCGGTGTCATTGACGCCAGCAGCGACGTTGGTAATGCGACGCGACAACTTGTTCGCTGATGAGCCCACCGATACAACAGACGCAAGGCCTCCGTCGTCGCTGCCGGTGCCGATGGCAACAGAATTCATTCCGCTGCTAATTGCATTGAAGCCGATTGCAATGGATGAGGATCCTCTAGCCGACGCAGAACCACCAACAGCGACGGAATTAGAGGCGGTTGCTGACGCAAGTGCACCTATTGCCGTGCTTTGCATGCCAGATGCCAGAGAATATCCACCTAGCGCGACAGAGAACGCCGACGAAGCAGTTGAATAGTTGCCTGCGGCCAGACTAGTTTGGAAAGCCTTAGAAGCCGGACCGAGAGCAACTGAACCTTGCGTAGCGTTTGCGCCGTTCCCAAAGGCAGCGGACAAACCGCTCGCACTGGCACTGTTGCCGCAAGCAGTATCCACGTAGTTATTAAGATATAAGCCCGGGTCACACATATCCAGTTCCAGTGCTTGTGCGGTCGCGCAAAAAGCCGACGT
This sequence comes from Paraburkholderia acidisoli, assembly GCF_009789675.1. Lineage (NCBI taxonomy): Bacteria > Pseudomonadati > Pseudomonadota > Betaproteobacteria > Burkholderiales > Burkholderiaceae > Paraburkholderia > Paraburkholderia acidisoli. Next base: position 1,739,166 of record NZ_CP046914.1, read on the forward strand.
CGTTGCCATACACGCCGTCGCGATTTTTTTGGATAGTTGATTCATATAGGATCTCTAAATATATTAATAATTCCTATATTTTTAAGCGACGCCGAAAATTAAACTATACGAAAAATCTTAAAGTATTCGCCTTCTGTCCAGCCGCAAACTTGAACACCTCGCGCCGTCTGGACGACGCGGAGCTGGCGGGGGCGACCGTCATCACCTGATTTCGGGATACTGGCGCTGCTATCGTGTCGCTACCAATCACTCAAGGAGCGTGCCATGCAGACAGAGCTGTATCCCGGTCATTCGACCGACGAGCTGGCTTTTGAACTCGCCAGCGTTTTCCGTCCCACCGACGCTCGGTACGATTTCTACTTCTGGAAAGAACCGCTCTACCAGGAAGCTCTGCGCGAGCTGCACGCCAATGGGTCAAACCTTGGGATTTTCACGCTGATGTACAGTGCCGCGACGCGACGGCTGGAACTCGCAAAGGAGGGGCACCTGACAGTCAGTGCAGGTACAAAAGGCGGGTTGCAGGTGCGTGAGCTGGTTTAGCGATATGCCGCGTCGCCCATGCAACGCGGAGCTGGCGGGCGTTGTACCCCTGAACGTTATTGCCGGTTTGCCCACGCAGGATCGGCAGCTGGTGTCGGGCCATCGAGCGCAGCCTTGATGTTCAGCACGGATGCCCCCGGTGCGGCCAGTCCCGCGCGCTGGCCGGTCAGTGGCTTGCCCGTCGCCTTCATGAGCTGGGCCAAAGCATCGACGCTAGGGTCGGGGCCGAACTTCTGGCGGAGGACTGCAAAAGCAGCCGCGACCTGCGGAGCTGCGAAGGACGTTCCCCTTACATAAAACGATCCCGCCCCAGCCCAAGGTGCCAGGACAAAATCTCCGGTCGTCCGGTTAGCCGTGCCAACTGGCGCGAACAGGGCGACTTTCTGCGAAATATTGGTGTAGTCGGTCGGCACAGTGGGATTGGTGATGCAGGTTGCGCCTACAACGATCACGTTTTTCCCGCATGTCCATGTCCCGGTTCCCCCGTTCATGGCGTCATTGCCTGCAACCATGACGACAGCGATGTGCATGGCCTTCAGCTTCCCGGCGATCTCGTCAATCCGCGCCCCTTCGCTGCCGGTCCCGCATGGCAACTCGCCCGCAATGGAACTGCCGTTTGCGGAAATGTTGACGGCTGCGATGTATAGGGGCCAACCGTCCATCCCGGTCGCCATTGAATATACATAGTTGAGCGCATCCACCACCGAATTGATAGGCCATCCGGCGTTGGCGATGGTGCCGGTGCCGCCACCGACCTTGAGTGTGAATACCTGGGCACCAGGTGCCACGCCCGTGTAAAACAATTGAGTGCCATCGGTTTCCAAACGCCCGGTCTGTTGCCCCACCATGACGCCCGCCGTCGCGGTGCCGTGGTAATGGTGGCAATACTGCGGTGTATCGGGATTGTTGCTATCCCGGCAGATGTTGTCGGGCGAGTCCGAAGGGCGCGATATGCCGCTGGTGTACGCGGACCAGTAGCCCGCTGACGGATCGCCTGGCAAAGGGCGACTTGTCCACGCCTGGGATTTACACAGGCTGCCCCACGTCGTGCCGGTTTTCTGCCCGAAACAGGCTTCCGCTATGACCTTCGATTTGCCCGCGGTAGTCTTGAATACCGGGTTGTCGGTGCGGAAAGCGCCATCGATATCGACCACGGTCCAGCCCGTTCCGTCGAACGTCTTCCCGTTGCGATCCGTGTACTTTCCGCTGGTCGAGCCACCGAGGTTATACGGAATGGTCGCTGTCGAGGGCCAGCCCACTGGATAGGCAGATACGCCGTTGCTCATGATTGCACCGGCTGCTGCCACGCAGGCAACGGCAAGTGACTTGTTGTACCGACTTTTCATCCCTGAAAATTGCATGGTTATCCTAATCTATGGATTTGAGACGACGCACACGCGCTGTCCCCGAATCAAGCGTAGGACCGGTCAAGGCGGGATTGCTACAAGATATGTCCGAAACTGCGAGAGCGTAATGCGCGAGTGCGAATGGCCCGCAGCTGTGATGTTCATACCACCCTGCGCTTCGCCACCTGCACCCTCGACCGTTCCACGACTTCCTCTTCGGAGCCGATGTGCGCAACGTGCAGGCACAGGTACTGGAACGCCTCGCAGACGTGCGAAGTCGGTCCCTTGACCGGCTCGTTCGCGTACTCCAGGCCGGTTGTGGCCGTTACGCGCAGCTTGCGGTGGACGTAGGAGCGCCCGAGTCCATCGAGCAGCATCGTGCATTTCGGATCGATCACGCAGCCGTGACGGCGGTTGAGCAACCGGGCCACCGCCGCCTTGCGCAGCGCGAAGCGGTTGCTCGATGCTGGGATGGCGCGGATCTGGTAGCGCTGCAGGAGCTGTACGGGTGTGAGGCCGGTTCTTGCATCACGAGGATTCGACGGGTCGCAGACCGCCAGCAGCGGCGTGCCGTGGGCGACGATGAAGATTGCGTATCGCGATGGGTGGGGACTGAGGGATGAGGACAAGGCAACGCTGCAGGCGCGGTTACGCCGGACGACATTCGCGGTGCGCGGCGAGGATGGCAGGCACCGTCTGGAGGAACAGTGCCGGCCGTGGAAGCCGCTGACCCGTGGCGAGATCACGGCTGAAAGCGTGCACCTTGATTACGAACACCTGCGCCGCTGGTGTAACGATCAGTGGTATTGGGTCGGCCTCGTGGTCGAACTGCTGGACGATGAGGTCGAGCCGGTGGATGACGTGTGCGATTCACTCTGGGGCATGGAGTCGGAGGACGACGACTACCTGCGCGAGACAGCACACGGGATGGCGGAAGGGCTGGCGCAGGGCTTGTTGCAGGAAGCTGGCGAGCGTCGCTACTGGAATGAACGGGACGTGGAGACGGTATGAGCATACGACTGGAGCAGCGCTGCATGCGCACGCAGAAACTGATCGACTACTTCAGGGGCAACGCTAACGAGTTAGCCATGCTCAAGGGGGTGTTGTGCGCGGGGCATGTGATGGAAGGCCAGGACGACGTGCGCTGGAAATATTTCATCGACTCGCTGCGCATCGCGGAACGAATGGATGAGAGCAACCGCGATGGCTAACGGCCATCCGTATCGCCGCGCCGTGCAGCGCCACGGTCGCGGCAGGGACTTCGAGAGGAACAGGGTCATGTACACGATGACGCTACGTGAGCAGGCAGACGTGCTCGCACGGATCACGCTAACGGCACCACCGGACACCAAGCGCAACGCGGCCATCGCCGCCGTGCGCGCAGGACATGCGACTGCCTTGCAGGTGATGGAAGTACGTCACTCGCTCCAGCGCTACGCCGAGCGTGGCAGGGGCATCGAGTGCAGCGAGGCGCGGCGCGCGCTTGAAGAGCAGGACGAGGGCGGTGGCGTGCGGTGGTATGAGACGGGACGCTAACACCATAAGCTGCTGTCTGAGTGCTGGTGTGAAAATTTCAGACTTACAGAGCAAGTCGCTGCGGGCGTCACGACGCGTAGTGGATCGTACCGTCTTTTGTGCTTGGCATTGACGCCGGACAGTAACAGTATGTTCTCGGAGCGTTAGGATAAAACGCATTCCTAAATTGAGCTTTGCAAACACTTCATTTTCTCCTCAAAATATTAGGAATCCTACATGCCATATGTAAGTTCGAATTACAGCAGCAATCCGAATGCTCGGCTGGGAACTTGGGTATGTACCCGGACTTCTCATCTTGGTCCATACGAGGTTGCACCTGTTGAGCATTCCCATTCTCCGGACTTCTGTGGACAATGCGTTTCGTATGTTGTACAAGTGTGCCCGACGCTGCCTGCTAGAACGATAGATTGGAAACGTGGTGCGCTCGTGAAGGGGAATGCTGCTATCGTGCCGGGGACCGTTATCGCGACCTTCGATGCACCAGAGGATACAACTAAAACGCCGGTCTATCGTGGTCACGCCGCAATCTACGTGCGTCAGACGGCGGCCGGCATTGAAGTTTATGACCAGTTTGTCAGCGGCGCAACGCCTTCGCCTGTTTCACTGCGGACTATCTATTGGAATGGAGGCTCCTATATTTCGAATAACGCGAATAATTTCTATGTGGTGGAATAGGTTCGCATCCGTAATTATCGGCGTCTTCTTAGGTTTCTGTAGTTTTGACGCTGCCATTGCCGGGCGGGTGTGCCCGGTCAAACGCGGAACAACATTACAGTACGTGACAGTATTCGATGGAGCACCTGAAGAGCTTGCTTCGCTTATTCCCGATCAAACGAGCAACCGCACAGGGCGCTGGGAAGTCGGATATGTTTATGATGCGGGACGGGAGGTAACGATTAGATGCCGATATCTGAATGGCGACGCGCAGGATATTCGGCTCACTGATCGCATAGGTGCATGCTTCTACGCCATCAGCCGGAAGCACGTGCTCGCGCTGAGTTGCAAATGAGATAGCGCAAGCGCGCTCGATCTGAGGCGACCCGTGCTCCCAGCACGCGGTCGCCTTTTTCTTTTCAAGTCACTTGTTCTTCCTTGTCGCAGTCATCCGGTCGATGCGCGCCTGCTGCCGCTGTGTGGGCGGGTCAGTCAGGCAGGGTTCAGTGTTCACGGCAATGCCGAATGCTTCCCACATATCCGGGGGCACCTTGCCCTGACGTCGCCCTATCATCCCGTGAATTTGCCGTGCGCGAAAAATCAGCGCATGGAGTTGCTGGATATCGTGCAGAAGGCGCAGGGCGGTGTGATTCGGTCTGGCGTCATAGATCGCCGCGAGCTGTGTCGCGGTCAGCGGGGCCGGGGGCGGGATTGGAGTGACGATCCACTCCTGTACCTCGGGCGCGTCGGTCAGGCAGGGAATGGCGTTCAGCTCGTTTTCGAAGGCCGTCCACACCGGTTCCGTTACCGACCCCAGGGGCGATCCGATCATCAGCCGTATCTGATGCGTCTGACGTGCGAGTGCCTGAAGCCGCGCAAGCTCATGCAGTAGCCGCAGCGTGTTCGTCGTCGGGCCGCCCCTGAGAATCGCAGCGAGTTCGAGGGCAGTGAGCGTAGGCGGGCGAGGCATGATCAGAATAAAAATACTGTATAAATATACAGTATCACAAAAATCATGGGGGCATGATTTTTCGGAGATGTCCGAAGGTAGTTTTCGCCTGAATGGGGGATGGTTGGCGGATGGACATCCAACCCCAAAAGGCAGCATTTGCCGAGCGTCTGCGGCTCGCCATGCAGTCCAGACCGGAACCCTTACGCGGGGCGACGGCGCTGGCGAGACTGCTTAACGATGGTCATGCAGCCGGCATGCCGATTAGCCCGCAAACCGCGCACAAATGGCTCTCAGGCCGAACCGTTCCGAAATCAGACACGTTTGGGTCTCTGGCCTGTCTGCTGGGAGTGGATGTGCTGTGGCTTCGCTACGGCCTGTCGGGTGACGGCGTCCTTGCGCGCTTCTCGCCACGTGCGGCCGAACGGGTCAGGAAGGTCGACAGGCTGAATCCCGTGGATCAGTGCCTTGTCGAGGTTCTGGTGTCACGTCTTGTTGACGCTGATCCTGGCGAAGATGAATCGCAACGCGCGTGACTCACCCCAAGACACGCCTGTCTGCAAAACATTCGTTCTCTGACCCAGCACAATGCCCGCCACGGTTGCAGCCAGCAAATGACTTGCTGCGCCACATAATGACTGCCTTGTAAAAGACAGAGTTCGGGTTAGTCGATTCGCATGCCTAAGTTATTTTGAAAAACGAGTAATGGACCCGGAACTTCCAGACTACTACTCGCGCGAACTGCAGTACATGAAGTCTCTGTTTGGCGAATTCGTACAGCAGCACCAGAAAGTCTCAGCCCGTCTGGGCGGGCTTCCTTCCGGTGAGGTTGGCGATCCCCACGTCGAGCGGCTGCTGCAGGGGGCTGCGTTCATCAACGCGGACGTGCAGATGCTCATCGATCGTGCGACCGACCCCTTTACGCTGCGCCAGTTGCAGTGCATTCACCCGAATTTCGTTGCGCCCCTGCCATCGATGGCCGTCGTGCAGTTTCATCCTGCAGACAGGACCGGTCAGGGTGCGGACGGCCTCACGCTGCCGAAGGGGACGCAGCTCCTGTCGCGGGCAGCAGAAGGGTATGGGAGCATGTATGGCTGCGGAGAGTGTTTTTTCCATGAGTACAAGGGGGTATGTTCAAGGTGACAACGCCCTAACTACTCTCTACGTAAATAACGGCAGCTATAAATTGCTCATGCGCGGCGATAGCGCGGATGCACGTATGCCAGGTGCTGCGCTTCTTGAAGGTGACCTGTCGAGTGCTGAGCAAAGCAAACTAGGCGAAGTCTATCTAGAGTCGAAGAAGTACGGCACATTTGTACCTGCGCCTCTCATCGATAGCTTCGTGACTTCCTTCTACAAAAGTGGAATTCCTGTTGTGAGGCTTGATGCAGCAGTGAGTATGTTGCCAAAAGACGGTGCTCTGCAAGTTACCGTTGTTTTCAAGAATAGTGGGCGTGAGGAAGTTTGTCTCAAGAATCCTGCAACTTGGGAAGGTACATATAATCCTATCGCTGAAAATTCATGGATTGTAGTTAGCGCTCAACGCATGGACAGTCCGCAAAAGGAATCCGTCAGAACGGATTTCTTTGGCGGCACAGCAATGACGAACGCTCATAGATACCCTGGTGAGAGTCTGTGCGTCCCGAGTATGCAGGAAAGAGAAACGACATTTCGACTGTTCCCACGGCAAAGAGTCTTGAAAGGGAAGTATTTGATCGGTGCATCAATTGTCGTAAGCGAGGTTTTCTCTCCAGCAGATTTTGCTGGGCCGCTGGAAATGAGCACAAGCAATCAGATGATTGAGTTCCCTCGCGACTATCCCTCAACGCCTGCGGAAATCAGAGCCTTCGCCGCCTATCTCAAGGCGCATCCGCAGGAGTGATGACATGGATTTCATCCGACTTGGCGATACCACAGACCACGGCGGTGCAGTCGTCACCGCGTCGAAAACGATGGACTACGAGAGTCGTCCTGTCGCCCGCAAGGGCGATCTGGTCGAGTGCCCTTTGCACCCTGAGATCAATCCAAATGTGATTCTTGAGGGCGATGACGACATCACCGACCACGGCATCCCGGTTGCCCGTCAGGGTCATCACGCCACCTGCGGTTGCAGTTTGATTTCGAGTATCAGATAGCTCCCAAGCAGACCGTGCAGACGGTCTGTAACCAAATTAAAAAGGAGTGCAGAGCAATGGACCTTGATGTATCTGAAGAACTCCGCAGGATGATCGAAACCAACAGTCCGAAGTTCGAGGCGCTTTACGGCTGCAGGCCGGACACGCTTATTTTTAGTCCGCTTGTTGCACAAGCGTTCTTTGACGGGAGCGAGATTCCCGTTCTGCTTCACGGGATGAAAATCGTCATCGGTCCAACGCCGACGATGATTCCGCAACTGGCGGTTCACAAGGACAACGCCGCGCGTCAGCGCAGCCTGCATTGAAAATCATAGGGTGTGATTTTTATGACAAACGGAACGTGTGGCTCAATCACGCTGGAAACAGACTCATGGATCGCCTAACGCCCTTACTTCCGCTGTCGCCGGCGCTGATTGACGATGTGACGGCCTTGCCCTGGCAGCATGGATTCCTTGCGCTCGTGCGCCGGATCAATGCGAACGTTGCCATTGATCCGGTTGGCCGCGCGTTGCTCGCGCGTACCGAAAATTTCCGCCTGGGACAGAAGCCCAGCCTGATTTTTGCTCCCAGCGAAGTTGCGCAGGCCCAGGTCAAAAACGGCAAACTGCACATCCGGCTCTATAGCCTGGGCATGCTGGGGCCGGACGGCCCGTTGCCGAGCCAGGTGACCGAGACCGCGCGTGAGCGCGAAGAACTGCGCAACGATCCCACACTGTCAAACTTCCTGGACCTGTTCCATCACCGGGCGTTTTCGCTCTTTTATCGGGCGTGGGCGTGGTCGCAGCCTACGGTGAGTCTCGACCGGGCGGACAACGACTATTTTTCTTCGTGGATTGCTGCGTTGCAGGGATACCCGCACAGGGCGTCTCAATCCTCGCTGCCGGATCACGCTCGCCTGTCGTTTACTCCCCGTCTGGTCAGGCAGGGGCGCAACCCCGATGGACTGCGCAGCGCTATCGCGCACTATTTCAGTGTACCGGTAGAGATTGTGGGGAACGTTCTGCAATGGACGCCCATCGAGCCGGACAACGTGGGCCGTCTGGGTGAGGAACGTCAGGGGGCGTGCATGGGCATGGGCGCACGCCTCGGGCAGATGGTGCCCATTCGTATGAACCATTTCCACATTGTGATCGGGCCGCTCGACATCGAGCCGTACCAGCGCCTGATGCCGCAGGGAGCGGATCTGCTCAAGTTGCGCGACCTCGTGCGCGCATTCGTTGGCGTCGAGTATGGCTGGGAACTGCAGTTGACGCTAAAGCATCAGGCTGCAACCCCGACGCTGTTAGGCGAGACGCAGAAGCTCGGCTGGACGAGCTGGCTGGGGGACTCCCCGCAGAGTCAGACGATCCACGGGATGTGCTTTAACCCCGAGGACTATGTGCCCCAGTTACGTCGCGATGCAGCGCGAAGAGTAGGGGAGCAGCAATGAACGAAATGCGTCTGGTACGGGAACTATCGGCGCAGATCTCGGAGATGATTCTGCCGTTTGTGCAGCAGCACGGCTACAGGCCGACCGTGGTGTTCGTGCCGCCAGCGATGGCGCATGACGTGTACTCGGAAATGCTGTGCGTGAAATTTGAGCCAGGCATGCCACCATCTACTGATGGGCTGTTCGACATGCTGGTGATGGCTAATGCGGGGGGCGCGGCCCCTGAGCTGGCGTCAATCGACCTTTACCCGCACTTTCAGCCAGCTCGTCTGCGTGCCGCGCCCGAAAACGACACCCTGCACTAGAAGGAGACTACCGATGAACGTCACGGAGCGGGAAGCGCTGAAGATGGCCGCAGCGGTCTTCGCGTCAATGGAGCCAGATGTGCGGTACTCGGCACGGGAGGTTTGCGAGGCGCAGCGGCCAGCGTCTCGACTGTCCAGTATCTGCTCAACCACGCCGCGATCCGGTTTCAGGTGCGTAGCCGGGTTGCGGGTAAGCGAAATCTGTACTGGATATCTTCGCTCGAGGCACGCAGTGCGCAGTGGCAGGTCCTCCCGAAGGGCGAACTGAAGTGGGAGGCATCCTGGCGTGAATTTCGTGCGCTGTGCGAAACGAGTCGGCATTGAACGGGCGGCGTGTGGGGAACACACCTTCCCCACACGTACATGCAGGCATCGCAGCATTTGCAGACACCCTGTTCAAGCTAATTCAAACACGTGAATTGTTGAAACGGCAGCGTGTTTGTCGCTAGCTTGTTTTTCAGACGATGCAAATGTTTAATAAGTAAAGCCGTTCTCCTGTGGGGGAATGGAAGTTTCCCCGCAGCGCGATGCATGGGGAAACGTGGGGGAACGATGTTTGTGGGGGGCTTGGGGAACCTAGATTTCCCCACGCACTGCCAAAGCCTTACGAAACAAGGCCGAATGCCATGTGTCCTGTGCTTATCCCCAGCCTTGTGAACAAAAACTGTGGAAAACCTCACTCGCATTGACGCCCGCGACATCAGTCCAGGTTATCCCTGCGCCATCAACGGGTTACGCCGATCATCCCGCGCTTGCCCACAAGGCTGCCAACAGAATCTGTGCATAGTCTTCGGCCCGGCAAGAGAAGTGCATCCAGTTGTTACCGATCACGTGACCAACCTTGCAGAGCGTGCGAGTTCAGTCGGATAATCGGTTTCGTCGTTCCATCGCTGTCCACACACTTCCCCCACTCTCCGCCGCGCCGTGCTCAAAAACTCGCGCTTTGCCGGACTTCTCGCCATTCCCGGTTTTCTGCCGCTCGCTGGCGCGACGCTCATGCTCGGCGTCGCCATGTCGTTCACCGCGCCGTATCTTTCGCTATTCGGCGTCGAACGTGCCGGCATGACGCCGTTAAGGCTCGGCATCTTCATGACCGCCATCGCGGCGAGCGGCGTGATCGCGAGCACCGCGGCGGGCCGTTGGGGCGACGCCACCGGCAAGCATCGGCCGCTGCTGCTCGCGTCGCTGGTCGCGGCCACGCTCGGCTATCTGTGTCTGTGCGTCGTGCGCGACTTCCGTCTGCTGCTGGCGGTGGGCATCGCGTTCATCGGCGCGGGCGGCTGCGCGCTGTCGCTCGTGTTCTCGTTCAGCCGCGCGGCGCTGCCCGCGCGCGACGACGCCGAACGCACCTTTGCGAGCGCGACCTTGCGCACGATCCTCTCGGCGGCGTGGGTGTTCGGCCCGGCGGTGGGCGCGCTGGTGCTCGCGGCGACCGGCTTCTACGGCCTGTTCCTGTTCGCCGCGGCAAGCTTCGCGGCGTGTGGCGCGATCGTGTGGCGCATGCGCGAGCCGCGCGCGGACGAACACGCGACCCAGCACATGACCGCGCGGCCAACCGCGAGCGAAGTCGCGAGCGAGCTGGCGGAGGCGGGCGCCGCCCAATACGACGGGCAGCCGCTCACGCAGGCCGAAGTGCTGCCGGGCGCGCCGCGCGATCCCGGCGCGGTGGCGGGCGCCAGCGCGAAGCGGCCGCCGCCCGCACCGGCAAGCTCGCAGAAAGACATCATGCGCGCGATCGTTGCGCTCACACTCATCGGGCTGGCGGCGAACGCCACGATGATCGTGCTGCCGCTCTACATCGTGCACGGCCTGGACGGCACGCGCCTCGACGTGTCGATCATGCTCGGGCTCGGCGCGTTCATGGAAATTCCGATGATGCTCGCGCTCGGCGCGCGCGCCTCGTCGCTCAACAAACCGCGCTGGCTCGCGGGTTGCGCCGTGGTGCATGCGATCTATTTCGCGTCGATGGCGGCCGCGCCCGGCGTGCATTCGCTGATCCCCATGCAGATCCTGAACGCGTTCGTGGTCGCAGTCACGTCGTGTCTGGGCATGACCTTCGTGCAGGATCTGATGCCGTCGTCGCCGGGTCGCGCGACGGCGCTGTTCTTCAACGCGTCGCGGCTCGGCTCGATTCTGTCCGGCGTGCTTTCGGGTCTGCTCGTGCAGGCATTCGGCTACCGCGGCACGTTCCTGTTTTGCGGTGTGCTCGCGCTGTGCGCGCTCGTGTTGTTCGCGGTGCCCGGCGAGCAGTATCCGAAGATGGCGCGCGCGCTGCGCCGCTATCTGCGCGAGCGCATGAAGCCGCGCAACTAGTCCAATTCCGCGATTTCGCCATTCCGCGTTACGAAGCAAAAAAAGCGGTGCGAATCTCGCACCGCTTTTTCATCGCCGAAATTAATCAGGAATGCAGATCGATGGCGATGTTTCGCCACCCGAAAATGCCTCGCGCAAACGCGGCGGCGATCAGTGCATATAAGTCACGCGCCGCGAGCGGTCGCTCAGTTGCAGGCCTGCGTCGAGCAGCGAGATCGCGAACCAGCGCGAGGTCTTGAGCATGCCGCTCACGCTCTGCATCGGCAGCCAGTCGTTGAGCAGCTGCACGGCGGCTTCGCTGCGCGTGCACTGGAGCAGGGCGATCACCTGCAGCAGCGAGCCCTCGTCCTTCGCGAGTTCGGCGGCGCAGCGGCAACGCGTGTCGAGCGGGCGGCACGCGGTATGGCAGAGTGTGTGCATCAGCAGGTCGAAATAGCCGATGCCCTCGGCGCCCAGGCCCGCGTCGGCGAGCACGCCACGCCAGTTCTCGGCTTTGCCGTAGGCGTCGCAGTGCGGGCGCAGCCAGGTGCGCACGGCGCGCAGGATGGTTTGTTCGGCGCTGTCGGGGTGCTGGACGAAGGTGTCGTCGATCAGCGTGTCATTTCTCGCGAAAGGGGCGGTGTAGTTCATGGAGCCTCCTGTCGGCCCGGAGTGAGTGCGGTGGCATCGACTCCGGCCGCCTGCAAAGTGGCGAACGGGTCGGGGCGCGGACGGGCCGCGCGGCAAATCGGATGAGGTGCCGTGGGTTCGGCATGAAGCGTATTCTGGGCCAAAAATTTCCCAAATGCAAATAATTCTCATTTGCGAATTGCATGGACGACGGGCGAAGTGAGGATGCGCGCGAGGTCGAAATGGGGAAAAAACCGGCCGGGAAATGGATCTCGCACAGACAAGAAAGGACCTTTCCATGCGTCCGGCTTAATGATGGGGACGCAACCCGCTAAAGTTCGGGCCGCAGCGTGTCGACATCCCTGACGCGTAGTGAGAGTTGCCCCAGCCTCGCCACGGCTGGGGCTTTTTTTTGCGGCGCGCAACGCCCCGTCCACGGCCGGTAACCGGCGATCTGGATAGCCGCTCTGACAGGGCCAGAGTACCTAAGTTATTGAAACGAAAGACACAAGTAAGGTATGATACTGGCCGCGCAGCGCGACAGCCTGCCGCGCCTTCCTGGCGCGACAGCGGCGATTTGAGAAAAATCGCGACCAAAATTCGACCGTGTGGGCGCTTTTGTTGTTTTTCGTCTTGGTATGAAAGTGAATAAAAACAATGATTTGCGTCAACCCTCGATCCGGCACGTGTTGTTGCGCTGCAAAACTTCCGTATTCCGTTTACCCTCGTTAACCCTTGAACGTGTGTTGCATTTCGCCCAGTCGCTGACAAATACATTACAGGCAGCGTAGTCCGATTTTCACCCCGCGTATCTCTTTCAGTTTGCTTTCGCACTGAGTGTGCGATTCGGCGCTTTTTGCCCGCATTTTTAAGGTCTCGTTGAAATGCAATCCGTTCCATTCCTGAGTCTGGCGATCTGGATTCCCATCCTGTTCGGCGTGGCTGTGCTGCGCCTCGGGTCGGACCGCCATCCGCAGCGCGCGCGCTGGCTGTCGCTGATCGGCTCGATCGTCGGCCTGCTGCTGACCCTCCCGCTCGTCACCGGCTTCGACAATCACGTCGTCGGCATGCAGTTCGTCGAATTCCGCGACTGGCTGCCCGAGTTCGGCGTGGGCTGGCGTCTCGGAATCGACGGCATTTCGCTGTGGCTGGTCGTGCTCACGGCGTTCACGACGCTCGTGATCGTGATCGCCTCGTGGGAATCCATCACCGTGCGCGTCGCCCAGTACTTCGGCGCGTTCCTGATCCTCTCGGGCCTGATGGTCGGCACGTTCGCCGCGACGGACGGCATGTTGTTCTTCGTGTTCTTCGAAGCGACGCTGATTCCGCTGTACCTGCTGATCGGCACGTGGGGCCACGCCCGCCGCTCCTACGCCGCGGTCAAGTTCTTCTTCTTCTCGTTCGCCGGCTCGCTGATGATGCTGGTGTCGATGCTGTACCTCTACAGCCAGTCGCAGACGTTCGACATGGCCGCGTGGCACAACCTGCACACGCTCGGCTTCATCCCGCAGATCCTCGTGTTCATCGGCTTCTTCGCGGCCTTCGCGGTCAAGGTGCCGATGTGGCCGTTCCACACGTGGCTGCCCGACGTCCACCTCGAAGCGCCCACCGGCGCAACCGTGCTGATGGCCATGCTCAAGCTCGGCGGCTACGGTTTCCTGCGCTTCACGCTGCCCATCACGCCGGACGCCGCGCACTTCTTCGCGCCCGCGATCATCACGCTCTCGCTGGTGGCGGTGGTGTACTCGAGCCTGCTGGCGCTCGCGCAGACCGACATGACCAAGCTGCTCGCGTACTCGACGGTCGCCCACATGGGTCTCGTCACGCTGGGCCTGTTCCTCTTCAACCAGATCGGCACCGAAGGCGCGATCGTCCAGATGATCTCGTACGGTTTCGTCTCGGGCGCGCTGCTGCTTTCCGTCGGCGTGCTGTTCGACCGCACCAAGACGCGCACGATCTCGGCTTACGGCGGCGTCGTCAACGTGATGCCGCGCTACGCCACCTTCATGATGCTGTTCGCCATGGCCAACCTCGGCCTGCCGGGCACGTCGGGCTTCGTGGGCGAGTTCATGGTCATCATGGGCGCGATCCGCGCGAACTTCTGGGTCGGCGCGATTGCCGCGACGACCGTCATTCTGAGCGCCGCGTACACCCTGTGGATGTACAAGCGCGTGATCTTTGGCGCCGTGGCGAACAAGGGCGTGGCGAAGCTGACCGACATCGGTCGCCGCGAAACGCTGATCTTCGCTTCGCTCGCGGTGCTGGTGCTGGCGGTGGGCCTCTATCCGAAGCCCTTCACCGACGCGATCGAGCTTTCGGCGGCGAACCTCGTCGCCCAGGCCGGTCGCACCAAGCAACCGACGGCTGATGAAGGCGTACCGGCGGAAGCCGTGCGCGCCGGCACGGACGTTCGTGCGCCGCACTCGCCGACGTAAGCACGCAGGCGTAAGCACCAGGATCCGTTGTAAGAAGATTGACGACGCAACCAGTGCGCCGGCCGCCGCGAGGTGGTGCGGCGCGCTGGTGCGTAAGAAGGTTTCGAACCGGCAAGGTTCGGAAAAAGCCGCGGCGGAGATCGGCGTGAGAGCCGGTTGAGACCCACCGCGCGTGTGTTTCTGAGGCGCGACGAACCTCGCAAACACATGCGACAAAGTGTCTCAATCGCGTTTTGACAAAGATCATTTTCCACATTCATTGATTGCGAAAGATCAAAGCGGCTGTATGATGCGGGCGCGCTTCCTTTGGGCGGATGTCGAGGGGATGTGCCCGGAACTATTTCAATGAATGAAATTCAGGCAAACGTGATGAAAAGTACAACCTTGAAAAGGTTATTGCTTCCCGTGGGCGCCGGATTGGTTTCTTGCCTTTCTGGTTGCAACTTGGAAGTCCTCGACCCCAAAGGTAGTGTGGGTATGGCGGAAAAGTCGCTGATCGCGACCTCCACCTGGGCCATGCTGATCGTGGTGATCCCCGTGATCATCCTGACGCTCTGGTTCGCCTACCGCTATCGCGCATCGAACACCAGCGCCACCTACGCGCCCAAGTGGTCGCACTCCACGGCGATCGAAATCGTCGTCTGGACCGTTCCGACGCTGATCATTCTGTTCCTCGGCGTGCTCACGTGGAAAACCACGCACGAGCTCGATCCCTACAAGCCGCTCGAATCGAACGTCAAGCCGATCAACGTCGAAGTGGTCGCGCTCGACTGGAAGTGGCTGTTCATCTACCCGGATCTGGGCATCGCTTCGGTGAACCAACTGGCGCTGCCGGTCGGCACGCCGGTGAACTTCAGCATCACGTCGGATTCGGTGATGAACTCGTTCTTCATCCCGCAGCTTGGTACCCAGGTCTACGCCATGGCTGGCATGCAGACGCGTCTGCACCTGATCGCCGACCACGCTGGCGATTACGCCGGCCTTTCGGCGAACTTCAGCGGCAAGGGCTTCTCGGACATGAAGTTCCGCACCCTCGCCACGAGCCAGCAAGACTTCGACGCATGGGTTCAGAAGGTGAAGGCCTCGTCGTCGCAACTGTCGATGGATCAATACTCGACCGTTGCGCAGCCGAGCGAGAAGGCGCCGGTCGAGTACTTCTCGACGGTCGATCCGAAGCTCTTCACGAATATCATCGCGAAGTACAACAACGGCCATGTCACGAATTTCAGTGACCCGTCGTGCGTGACCAAGGGGTAAGCAGGAATGTTCGGAAAACTCACACTGGATGCCATTCCGTATCACGAGCCGATTATTCTCGGCACGATGGTCGGCATGGCGATCATCGGCGCCTTCGTGCTCGGTGGCATCACTTACCTCGGTAAGTGGAAGTATCTGTGGACGGAGTGGCTGACGAGCGTCGACCACAAGCGTCTGGGCGTGATGTACATCGTGCTCGCCCTCATCATGCTGCTGCGCGGCTTCGCCGACGCGATCATGATGCGTACCCAGCTCGCGCTCGCGTACAACGCGCCGGGCTACCTCCCGCCGCATCACTACGACCAGATCTTCACGGCGCACGGCGTCATCATGATCTTCTTCATGGCCATGGCTTTCATGGTTGGCCTGATGAACATCGTGGTGCCGCTGCAGATCGGCGCGCGCGACGTCGCGTTCCCGTTCCTGAACTCGCTGTCGTTCTGGATGACGGCTGTTGGCGCGATCCTGCTGATGATCTCGCTCGTCGTCGGCGAATTCGCCATGACCGGCTGGCTCGCGTATCCGCCGCTTTCGGAGCTGGCGTACAGTCCAGGCGTCGGGGTGGATTACTACCTGTGGGCGCTGCAGATCTCCGGTGTCGGCACGCTGCTGACCGGCGTGAACTTCTTCGTCACCATCATCAAGATGCGCGCCCCCGGCATGACGCTGATGAAGATGCCGGTGTTCACGTGGACGGCGCTGTGCACGAACGTGCTGATCATGGCTGCGTTCCCGATCCTGACCGTCACGCTCGCGCTGCTCGGCCTCGACCGTTATATCGGCACGCACTTCTTCACGAATGACGGCGGCGGCAACGCCATGCTGTACCTGAACCTGATCTGGGCCTGGGGTCACCCCGAGGTGTACATCCTGATCCTGCCGGCGTTCGGTATTTTCTCGGAAGTCGTCGCGACCTACGCGAAGAAGCCGCTGTTCGGCTACACCACCATGGTCTACGCGACCTGCTCGATCATGGTGCTCTCGTTCCTCGTGTGGCTGCACCACTTCTTCACGATGGGTTCGGGCGCCGACGTCAACGCGTTCTTCGGCATCATGACGATGATCATCGCGATCCCGACGGGCGTGAAGATCTTCAACTGGCTGTTCACGATCTACCGCGGTCGCCTCGAGTTCACCTCGCCGGTGCTGTGGACGCTCGGCTTCATGGTCACTTTCACCATCGGCGGCATGACCGGCGTGATGATGGCGATCCCGGGCGCGGACTTCGTGCTGCACAACTCGCTGTTCCTGATCGCTCACTTCCACAACGTGATCATCGGCGGCGTGCTGTTCGGCTACCTGGCCGGTTTCAACTACTGGTTCCCGAAGGCATTCGGCTTCAAGCTCGACGAAAAGCTCGGCAAGCGCGCGTTCTGGTTCTGGCTCGTCGGCTTCTACGTCGCCTTCACGCCGCTGTACGTGCTCGGCTTCATGGGCGCCACGCGTCGTCTGAACCACTATGACAATCCGGCATGGCATCCGTGGATGATCATCGCGTGGGTTGGCGCCGTGCTCGTGGCTATCGGTATCGCGCATCAGCTGCTGCAGCTGTACGTGTCGATCCGCGACCGCAACAAGCCGGAAAACCGCGACCTGACGGGCGATCCGTGGGGTGGCCGTACGCTGGAATGGTCGATGTCGTCGCCGCCGCCGGTCTATAACTTCCCGGTCATCCCGAACGTGTCGGAACTCGACGAGTTCCAGCACCTGAAGGACACGGGCCGTGAGACGCCGGACGTCGCGAACACGCATTACACCGACATCCACATGCCCTCGAACACGAGCGCAGGTCTGTTCATCGGCTTCTTCAGCCTGGTGCTCGGCTTTGCAGGCATCTGGCACATCTGGTGGCTCATGATCGTCGGTTTCATCGGCATTCTCGGCACCGCGATCGCCTACAGCTTCCAGAAGAACGAAGGCTATTACATCCCGGCCGCCAAGGTCCGGGCAGATGAAGAAATGCGCAATCGCGCACTGGTCAAGGCGTTCGAAGACAAGCAACGCCGTGGCAAGGTTGAAGCCGCAATGGAGGCCAACTGATGTCGACGCATAACAGCGTGGCCGCTCACGCGGAGCACGATCACCACGATCACCCGCCGTCACACTCGGTATTCGGCTTCTGGCTGTACCTGATGACGGACTGCATTTTGTTCGGCTCGCTGTTCGCAGTGTTCGCCGTCATGCAGAACCAGTTCGCGGGCGGCCCCACGGGCAAGGATCTGTTCGACATCAACGGCGTCGCGATGGAAACGGCAGTGCTGCTGCTGTCGTCCATCACGTACGGCTTCGCGATGATCGGCGCGCACAAGCAGCGCAAGGGTCAAGTGCTGTTCTGGCTGGCGATCACCTTCCTGCTCGGCGCAACGTTCCTGTACTTCGAACTGCATGAGTTCGCGAACATGATCGCCGAGGGCAACGGCCCGCAACGCAGCGCGTTCCTGTCGTCGTTCTTCACGCTGGTCGCCACCCACGGTATCCACGTGACGATGGGCATGATCTGGATGATCGTGCTGATGGTTCAGGCCGTGAAGGCGCCGGTGCTGGGCGAGCGCGAAATCCGCCGCCTGTCGTGCCTCAGCCTTTTCTGGCACTTTCTGGACATCGTCTGGATCTGCGTGTTCTCCTTTGTTTACCTTGCGAGCGTGATCTAAATGAGTGCTCATTCCATCCACGAAGAAGAAAGCCACGGCAGCTTCGGCAGCTATCTGGCCGGTTTCATCCTGGCGGTGGTGCTCACGGCAGCATCGTTCTGGGTCGTGCTCCACGGCGGTTTCTCGCGCGAAACGGCGCTGATCGGCCTGGCCGTGCTGGCCGTCGTGCAGATCCTCGTCCACCTCGTGTTCTTCCTGCATATGAACACGTCGTCGGGCCAGCGCTGGAACGTCACGGCGTTCGCGTTCACCGTGTTGACCGCGGTGATCGTGATCGGCGGAACGCTGTGGGTCATGCACAACGTCAGCATGAACATGATGTCGCGTTGATACGCGCCGTCTGAGTCGCGTCCGGCCTTCGCGCCGGGTGCGCCGGAAAACGCCGCTGTGCCTTCGGGCCGGCGGCGTTTTTGTTTTGGGGCGCGCGTTGTCGTGCCGATGGCGCACGCGCGGGCGCCGCGTCGTGCGCGAGACTCAAGCGCCGAAGCGCTTCTTCACTAGTTCCGCGACCGCTTTGCCGAGCCGGTGATGCTGCTCCGCCTCGTAGTGAATGCCGTCGGTCGGGCTGACGGTCGCGATCTCGCCCGCGTCGAGAAACGCCGAGCCGTATTTCACCGCGACGCGCTCGTAGAGCGGCGCGAGCCGCCGCGAGCGGGCCGCGCCGCCCGCGAAGATCTCGCCGAGAAAGCCGATCTCTTCGATCGGCACGGGCGCCATCAGCAGCACGTGCGGCGTCGTGCCGTTCGGACCGGCGCGGCACGCGACCAGCGTTTCCAGCAGTACGTCGATGGAATGGGCGATGTCGGCGGGCGTGACGGAAAAGCGCGTCTTGAGGTCGTTGGTGCCGAGCATCAGCACTACGACGTCGACCGGCAACTGGCTTTCGAGGCACGGCCGCCAATACGCGAGGCCGTTCTTGTGGCGGCCCTCGATCGGGTCGTCGTGCACCGTCGTGCGCGCAGGCAGGCCTTCCTCGACGACCGTCCAGCCCGGCCCGAGCGACTCGCGCAGCACGCCGGGCCAGCGGTCCGCGGGACCGAATCGTTCCAGCACGCCAGGCTGGGAGAGCGGTTTGGTGCCGTGCGTGTTGGAATCGCCGTAACAGAGCAGGGTGCGGGACGTCATGGGCGTGTCTCCTGGAGGTGAGGGCGCAAAATGCCACTACTCAGTATGGGAGATTACTAGACGACTGGTCTAATCGCCCGGTAACATGCCAACCCATGAATGCAGCGGCGACCGTCGAAGTCCGGCAACACATCCTCGATACCGCCTTGCCCATCTTGCTGGGCAAGGGGTTTTCGGCCGTGGGTCTCAATGAGATCCTCGCGGCCGCGGGCGTGCCGAAAGGGTCGTTCTATCACTATTTCGGTTCGAAGGAAGCGTTCGGCGAGGCGCTGCTGACCTGCTACTTCGACGAATATGCCGAGCGCCTCGTCGATCTGCTGGTGCGCGCGCCGGGCACGGCCGCCGAGCGGCTGCTCGCTTACTGGGAAGAGTGGCGCACGATCCAGTGCGCGGACGACCCGGTGGGCAAGTGCCTCGCGGTCAAGCTGGGCGCGGAAGTGAGCGATCTGTCCGAGCCGATGCGCGCGGTACTGCGGCGCGGCACCGGCACGATCATCACGCGCATTGCGGCGTGTATCGAGGAAGGGCGCGAGGACGGTTCGCTGGCGGGCGTGCAGGACGCCGCGACCACGGCCACGACGCTTTACGAACTGTGGCTCGGCGCGACGCTGCTGGAGAAAATCCATCGCGACCGCCGGCCGCTCGACGCGGCCATGGCCACGACACGCGTTCTGCTGAATCTGCCCGCGAGCTGACCGCCGGCGCATTTCGATTCACATTGCGGTTCGAATAATCTGGCGTAACGAAGCGGCGTTTTGCGACACATCTCTGTCGCGCAATCGACCGCACAATACGCAAGGAGACTAGACGACCGGTCTAATAGCACGCCGTTCCGGTGTGTCCGAGACCGGTCCCAGCGCGGCGCTCGCGCGCCGTTTCTCATCGATTAAGGAACGCCGATGAAAGTACTGATCGTTTTGACCTCGCACGAAGACCTTGGCAACACCGGCAAGAAAACGGGCTTCTGGCTCGAGGAATTCGCGGCACCGTACTACGCGCTGCTCGACGCGGGCGCGGAACTCACGCTCGCTTCGCCGAAGGGCGGCCAGCCGCCGCTCGACCCGAAGAGCAGCGATCCTTCGGCGCAAACCGAAGCCACGCGCCGTTTCGACGCCGACCCCGCCGCGCAGGCCGCGCTGGCCAAAACGCAACGTCTCGCCGATGTCGACGCGAGCGCGTTCGACGCCGTGTTCTATCCGGGCGGTCACGGCCCGCTCTGGGACCTCGCCGAAGATCCCGTGTCGATCGCCTTGATCGAAAAGACGCTCGCGGCGGGCAAGCCCGTCGCCGCCGTGTGCCACGCGCCCGGCGTGCTGCGCCACGTGAAGGGCGCCGACGGCAAGCCGGTCGTGGCCGGCAAGTCGGTCACGGGCTTCTCGAACGCCGAGGAAGCCGCCGTGCAACTCACCGACGTCGTGCCCTTCCTCGTCGAAGACATGCTCAAGACGAACGGCGGCAATTACAGCAAGGCCGCCGACTGGCAGGCGCACGTCGCCACCGACGGCCTGTTGATCACGGGCCAGAACCCGGCTTCCTCCGAGCCGGTGGCCGAAGCGTTGCTCGTGGCGCTGCGCCGCGCGTAATCTCCGGGCGGCGGGCGCGCGGGTTACACCAGCCGCCATCTCGCCGTCCCGTTTTCTCTGTCTCTTTTTCCTTCAGGCAACACGGCGCGCGCCGCGAATCACGGCGCACGGGCCGCATGTTGCCGAAACGAAATCCCGATTTTGGTCAATCGGCGCAGACGCCGCATTTGTCGCGACCTGCGCCCAGAAAGGAGTAGTCGATGTCCGCATTGTTTGAACCGTTCAAGCTCAAGAGCACCCAGTTGCGCAACCGCATTGCCGTGCCGCCGATGTGCCAGTACAGCGCCGTCGAGGGCATGCCCAACGACTGGCATCACGTGCACTACGCGCAGATCGCGCGCGGCGGCGCGGGTCTCGTGATCGTCGAGGCCACGGCGGTATCGCCGGAAGGCCGCATCACGCCGGGCTGCACGGGTATCTGGAACGACGCGCAAGCCGAGGCGTTCAAGCCCACGGTCGCGGCGATCAAGGCGGCGGGCGCGGTGCCCGGCATCCAGATCGCGCATGCGGGCCGCAAGGCGAGCGCGAACCGTCCGTGGGAAGGCGACGACCATATTGCCGAAGACGATGCGCGCGGCTGGCAGACCTTGTCTCCCTCGGCGATCGCGTTCGGCGCGAACCTGCCGAAGGTGCCGAAGGCGATGACGCTCGACGACATCGCCCGTGTGCGCGAGGACTTCGTGGCCGCCGCGAAACGCGCGCTCGACGCCGGTTTCGAATGGCTCGAACTGCACTTCGCGCACGGCTATCTCGCGCAGAGCTTCTTCTCGCCGCACGCCAACCAGCGCGACGACCTTTACGGCGGCAGCCTCGAAAACCGCAGCCGTTTCCTGCTGGAAACGCTGGCCGCGGTGCGCAAGGTCTGGCCCGAACATCTGCCGCTCACGGCGCGCTTCGGCGTGATCGAATTCGACGGCCGCGACGAGGAAACGCTCGCCGAGTCGATCGAACTCACGAAGCACTTCAAGCGCGAAGGCCTGGACATGCTGAGCGTGAGCGTGGGTTTCTCGACCCCGACCGCGCAGATTCCCTGGGCGCCCGCGTTCCTCGCGCCGATCGCGCAGAAGGTGCGTCGCGCGAGCGGCCTGCCGGTGTCGTCGGCATGGGGTATCGGCACGCCGGAACTGGCCGAGCGCTCGGTGGCGTCGGAACAGCTCGACCTCGTGATGGTCGGCCGCGCGCACCTCGCGAACCCGCACTGGCCGTACTTCGCGGCGCAGGCGCTGGGCGTCGAGCGCGCCGCGTGGACGCTGCCCGCGCCGTACGCGCACTGGCTCGAACGCTACAAGGCCTGATTGGCGTAGCGGGGCGCCCGGCGGGCGCGCAGGCAGCGTGACGCTCCGTCGCGCGGGCCGCGCACCGGGCGCCGCGTCGGGCACGGGAAGCCTCGCCTTGGCGCGCATTGCCGCAGATCGGCATGCGGGCAAGCAAGATCGAAAGGTTTCGAAAGAATCAGTCGTTATCATCGGCGGAAATTCCGAGACTTCGACCCGATGCCCGACGCTTCCCTGTTCGACCGCGCCAGCGAGCGCCATTTCGCCGGCGATCTGCCGCACGCGCGGCAGCTCTATCTGGAACTGCTGAACACCGACGCCGCGCACGCGGCCGCCATGTTCCGGCTGGCCGTGATCGGCTTGCAGGAAGGCGCGCCCGACGAGGCGACCGGCTGGCTCGAACGCGCGCTCGCCATCGAGCCGGGGCATCGTCGCTACCGCGAGGCGCTCGCGCAGGCGCACGCCATGGCGGGGCGTCACGGTGCCGCCGCCACGCTGTATCACGCGCTGCTGGCCGAGGACGCGGCGTCTGCCGACCTATGGTTCGCGCTCGCCACGGCGTTGCAGGCGCAAGGCCGCTTGAGCGAAGCCGTCGAGGCGTGGCGCGCCGTCGTGCAACGCGAGGCGCAGCGCGCCGACGCCTGGAACAATCTCGGCAACTGTTTGCGTTTGCTCGATCATGCCGATGCCTCGCGCGACGCCTACACGCGCGCGCTCGAGGCGCAACCCGGCGACGCCAATGCGCTCACCAATCTCGGCACGCTGCTACAGGCGCAAGGCCGCGACGACGAAGCGCTCGCCATGTTGCGCGCGGCGCACCTCGCGGCGCCGGACAGCGCTTCCGCCCTGGTCAATCTCGGCGTGCTGCTCACGCGCATGCAGCAGGCGCACGAAGCCGCGCCGTTGCTCGCGCGCGCTGTGGCCATCGAGCCGCATCTCGCGCACGCCGCGTACAACTACGGCGTCACGCTGCAAGCGCTGGGCCGCCTGGACGAGGCCGCGGCGCAGTATCGGCAGGCGCTTTCGCTCGATCCCGCGCACGCCGAGGCCGCGAACAATCTCGGCAACGCGTTGCGCGATCTCGGCGAGCATCGCGCCGCGCAGGACGCCTACGAAACCGCGTTGCGCGCGCGTCCCGATTTCGTCGATGCGTACAACAACGCAGCCAACCTGATGCGCACGCTCGGCCGTCTCGACGACGCGCACGCGCTGCTGCGCCGCGCGCTCGATCTCGATCCGGCGCGCTCGGCCACGCTCAACAATCTCGGCAACGTATTGAAGGACAGCGGCGATCTCGACGAAGGCATCGCGTGCTTCCGGCGCGCGGTCGCGAGCGAACCCGGCAACGTCATCGCGCACGGCAATCTGCTTTATGCGCTCTCGTTTCAGGCCAGCGACGCGGGCGAGATTCTGGAAGAAGCGCAACGCTGGTCGGCGCGGCACGAAGCGCCGTTGCGAGCCGGGCGCGAGCCGGCCGTCACGCCGCCCGCGCCAACGCTGGCAGCGGGCAAGCGCTTGCGTATCGGTTATGTGTCGGCGGATTTTCGCGAGCATTGCCAGGCGCTGTTCATGACGCCGCTGCTCGCGCATCACGATCGCACGCGCTTCGAGATTCACGCGTATTCGAGCGTCGTGCGGCCCGATGCGCGCACCGCGCGTCTCGCCGAATGGGTGGATGTCTGGCACGACGTGCGCACGCTCGACGACGCCGCGCTCGCGCAACGGATTCGCGCGGACGGCATCGATATCCTCGTCGATCTCACCATGCACATGGCCGACGGCCGGCCGCTGCTGTTCGCGCGCAAACCCGCGCCGCTACAGGTGGCGTGGCTCGCGTACCCGGGCACGACCGGCATCGGCGCGATCGACTGGCGGCTCACCGATCCGCATCTCGATCCACTCGCGCACGACGCGCATTACACCGAACGCACGTGGCGCTTGCCCGACACGTTCTGGTGCTACGACCCGCTCGCCGCGCAGCCCGAACCGAACGCGCTGCCGGCCGAAAGCGCGGGGCACGTCACCTTCGGCAGCCTCAATAATCCGTGCAAGCTCACCGACACGACGTTCCGCCTGTGGGCGCGCGTGTTCGAGCGCTTGCCCACGGCGCGGCTCGTGCTGCTGGCGCCCGAAGGCGACGCGCGCCGCCGCATCGGGCAACGCATGGCGCACGCGGGTATCGACGTCACGCGGGTGGTGTTCGTGCCGTTTCGCGCGCGCGACGCGTATTTGCGCAGCTATCACGAGATCGATATCGGCCTCGACACGCTGCCGTACAACGGCCACACCACGTCGCTCGACGCGCTCTGGATGGGCGTGCCCGTGGTGACGCGCGTGGGCGCGACGGTGGCGGGGCGCGCGGGCTTGAGCCAGCTCGCGAATCTCGGCCTGAGCGAACTCGCCGCCGCTTCCGACGAGAGCTTCGTCGAGACGGCCGTCGCGCTCGCGCAGGATCTGCCGCGCCTCGCGGCGCTGCGCGCCACCCTGCGCGCGCGCATGGAAGTCTCTCCGCTGATGGACGGCGCGCGTTTCGCGCGGGCGGTCGAAACGGCGTTTTCGTCGATGTGGAGCGCAGCGGCATCGCGCGCCGAACGGACCTGAAACCCGCGTGAAATCGCCCACGGACGGTGCTCCGGCGGGCGTCCAGCGTGCTGTATAAATATACAGTAAAATCTCAAGCTGCCAGCGAGTGCGGCATGCCGGGAATACCGGGTGCGTGCCTCGCGCTACAAGCTTCCGGGCCGCGCGCATCGACTCGATTCGACTCGCGCGCCGCCCGGCCCCACACGCGTGTGATCCAGCCGGAATGCCAGCGCAAGTGAGCGATAACCGATCTATCCGTATCCGTGGTGCCCGTCAGCACAACCTCAAGAATCTCGACCTCGACCTGCACACCGGTGAAATGACGGTCGTGACCGGGCCGTCCGGCTCGGGCAAGTCGAGTCTCGTGTTCGACACCCTTTACGCGGAAGGCCAGCGCCGTTACGTCGAAACCTTCAGCGCCTACGCGCGCCAGTTTCTCGACCGCATGGACCGCCCGCAGGTCGACCGTGTGGACGGCGTGCCGCCCGCCATCGCCATCGACCAGACCAATCCGGTGCGCAGCTCGCGCTCCACGGTCGGCACGATGACCGAGCTGAACGACCACCTGAAGCTGCTCTACGCGCGCGCCGCGAATCTGTTCGACCGCGTGACGGGGCAGCCCGTGCGGCACGACACGCCCGAGACGATCTACGCCGAATTGCAGGCGCGCGCGGCAGCGGGCGATCCGCGGCTCGTGGTCACGTTTCCGGTGGAGTTGCCGGACACGACGACCGAAGAAGAAGTCGCGCAATGGCTTTCCGCGAGTGGCTACACGCGCGTGCAGGCGCAGCGCGAAGTGAAGACGGCCGAGGGCACGCGCAAGCTGCTCGACGTGGTCGCCGACCGGTTCCGGATGTCGAACGTCGAAAAGAGCCGCGCGGTCGAGGCGATCGAAGCGTCGCTCAAGCGCGGCGCGGGGCGCGTGAACGTGTACGTGCTGCCGGCCGCCGAAGACGAAGCGCAGGAGCCGCACATCTGGCGTTTCTCCACGGGCCTGCATTGCCCCGACAGCGATCTGCGTTATGCCGATCCGCAACCGGCGCTGTTCTCGTTCAACTCGGCGTATGGCGCGTGCAACGCGTGCCGCGGCTTCGGCCGCGTGATCGGCGTGGACTGGGGTCTCGTGATTCCCGACGAGCGCAAGTCGCTGCGCGGCGGCGCGATCAAGCCGCTGCAAACGCCCGCGTGGAAAGAGTGTCAGGACGACCTGATGCGCTATGCCGCGAAGGCCGATATTCCGCGCGACACGCCGTGGTCCGAACTCACGGAGGCGCAGCGCACGTGGGTGATCGAAGGCACGCCGGACTGGAAGGAAGGCAGCTGGCAGTCGCAGTGGTACGGCGTGAAGCGCTTCTTCCAGTATCTGGAGTCGAAGGCGTACAAGATGCACATTCGCGTGCTGCTGTCGAAATACCGCAGCTACACGCCGTGCGAAACCTGCGGCGGCGCGCGCCTCAAGACCGAGTCGCTGCTGTGGCGTCTCGGCACGCGGAAGAACGCCGATGACGTGCTCGCACCGGCCGGCCGCTTCCTGCCGCACGGCGTGGACTGGTCGCGCCCGCAGCTCGAAGCGCTGCCCGGCCTGACCGTGCACGACGTGATGCTGCTGCCGATCGAGCGCATTCGGCGCTTCTTCGACGATCTCTCGCTGTCCTCCACCTTGCTCGACGACGCGCTGAAACTGCTGCTCGCCGAAGTGCGCACGCGCCTGAAATATCTCTGCGACGTGGGCCTCGGTTATCTCACGCTCGACCGCCAGAGCCGCACGCTCTCGGGCGGCGAAGTACAGCGGATCAACCTCACGACCGCGCTCGGCACCTCGCTCACCAAGACCCTGTTCGTGCTCGACGAGCCGAGCATCGGGCTGCATCCGCGCGATTTGAACCGCATCGTCGAGGCGATGCAGCGTTTGCGCGACGCGGGCAACACGCTCGTGGTCGTCGAGCACGATCCCTCGGTCATGCTGGCGGCGGATCGTCTCATCGACATGGGACCGGGGCCGGGCGAGCGCGGCGGCACGATCGTCTATGACGGCACGCCCGACGACATCCGCTCCTCGGGCACGCTCACGGGCGAGTATCTCGGCGGCCATCGCGCCGTGGCCGATGCGTCGCACTGGGAGCGCCGTCCGGTTGACGCGGCCACGCCGCATCTCCTGCTCGAAGGCGCGAGCGAACATAACCTGCGCGACGTGACCGTGCAGTTTCCGCTGCAACGCCTCGTGTGCATCACCGGCGTTTCGGGTTCGGGCAAATCGACGCTCGTGCAGGACGTGCTCTATCCGGCGCTCGCGCGCCATCTCGGCAAGGCCACGGAAGCGCCCGGCACGTTCCGCAAGCTCACGGGCGCTGAGCAGATCAGCGACGCCGTGTTCGTCGATCAATCGCCGATCGGCAAAACGGCGCGCTCGAATCCCGCGAGTTACGTGGGCGCGTTCGACGAAATCCGCAAGCTGTTCGCCAAGGCCACGCTCGCGAAGCAGCGCGGCTACACGGCGGGCATGTTCAGCTTCAACTCGGGCGAAGGCCGTTGTCCGACTTGCGGCGGCTCGGGTTTCGAACACATCGAAATGCAGTTCCTGAGCGACGTGTACCTGCGTTGCCCGGATTGCGACGGCAGCCGCTATCGCCCCGAAGTGCTCGAAGTGAAAATCGAGCGCGCGGGCCGTACGCTCTCGGTCGCGGACGTGCTCGACCTCACGGTGAGCGAAGCGGTGCAATGCTTCGCTGAGGATGCCGAAGTATTGCGCGTGCTGCAGCCGATCGTCGACGTGGGCCTCGAATACGTGAAGCTCGGCCAGCCGGTGCCCACGCTTTCGGGCGGCGAGGCGCAGCGGTTGAAGCTCGCGGGCTATCTCGCCGAAACGGCGCAGTCGCGCGGCAAGAACGCGCCTGTGGGCGGACGTCTCTTCATGTTCGACGAGCCCACCACGGGCCTGCATTTCGACGACATCGCCAAGCTCATGCGCGCGTTCGGCAAGCTGCTGGCAGGCGGCAATTCGCTGCTCGTGATCGAGCACAATCTCGACGTGATCCGCGCGGCCGACTGGCTCGTCGACCTCGGGCCCGAAGGCGGCGACGCGGGCGGCGAAGTGGTGTGCGTGGGCACGCCCGACGACGTGATCGCCTGCGAGCGCTCGCACACGGGCGCCGCGCTCGAACGCTACGAAGCGGCGCTCGGCCGCGGCGTGGAGTTGATCGCCGAAGACGAGGGCGTCGCGCTGCAAAGCGCGTTGCGTGCGGCGCAGGCGCGCCGCGAGGTGCAGGGCGAGGACGTGGTGCGGATCGTCAATGCGCGCGAGCACAACCTCAAGGCGCTCGACGTGGACATTCCGCACGGCCGCTTCAACGTCATCACGGGCGTCTCGGGCTCGGGCAAGTCCACGCTCGCGTTCGACATCCTGTTCCATGAAGGCCAGCGCCGTTACCTCGAATCGCTCAACGCGTACGCGCGCTCGATCGTGCAACCGGCGGGGCGCCCCGAAGTGGACGCCGTGTACGGCATTCCGCCTACGGTTGCCATCGAGCAGCGTCTGTCGCGCGGCGGCCGCAAGAGCACGGTCGCGACCACCTCGGAGGTGTGGCACTTCCTGCGCCTGTTGTACGTGAAGCTCGGCCTGCAACACTGCGTGCACGACGGCACGCCGGTCACCTCGCAAAGCGCCGACGCGATCGTCGCGCAGTTGCTGCGCGAGCACCGCGGCCAGCACGTGGGCCTGCTCGCGCCGCTCGTCGTCAATCGCAAGGGCGTGTACACGGATCTCGCGAAGTGGGCGAAGGCGCGCGGCAACACGCATTTGCGCGTCGATGGCGAATTCGTGCCGGTCGCGCCGTGGCCGAAGCTCGATCGCTTCCGCGAGCACACCATCGAACTGCCGGTGGGCGATCTCGTGATCGAGCCGGAAAACGAGGCGCAATTGCGCACGATGCTCGACGCGACACTCGAAGCGGGCAAGGGCATCGTGCACCTGCTCGCGCCGCTCGACGGGCTCGACCATGCAATCGACAACGGCGTGTCGACCTCGCGTATCGGCGCAGTGAAGGTGCTTTCCACGCGCCGCGCCTGCCCGGTGTGCGGCACGAGCTATCCCGAACTCGACCCGCGCATGTTCTCGTACAACAGCAAGCACGGCTGGTGCACGAGCTGCGTGGGCACGGGCCTCGCGCTCACGCGCGAACAGCGTGCGGCCTACGACGACACCGTGGTCGCCGACGACAATCGCGGCCGCGAGCAGACGCTGCCTTCCGAGGAGCAGGAACCCGAAGGCATGGTCGACGAGCCGTGCCACGACTGCGGCGGCACGCGCCTGAATCCGGTGGCGCGCGCGGTCACGTTCGACGCCCAGGCCATCACCGACGTCGCGCAGTGGACGGTTGCCGAGACGCGCGGCTGGGTCGACGCGCTCGAACTCAGCGGCCGCGACGCGCAGATCGCCCGCGACGTGGTGAGCGAAATTCGCAGTCGTTTGCAATTCCTCGAAGAAGTCGGGCTCGGCTATTTGAGTCTCGATCGCGCGGCGCCCAGTTTGTCGGGCGGCGAGGCGCAGCGCATTCGTCTCGCGGCGCAACTGGGCAGCAACTTGCAGGGCGTGTGTTACGTGCTCGACGAACCGACCATCGGTTTGCATCCGCGCGACAACCAGATCCTGCTGAACGCGCTGCGCAGCCTCAACGACAAGGGCAATACGCTCGTGGTCGTGGAGCACGACGAAGACACCATCCGCCGCGCCGATCACATCATCGACATCGGGCCGAGCGCGGGCAAGCGCGGCGGCCGCGTGGTCGCGCAGGGCAAGGTCGCCGATCTCGCGGCGCAGCCGGATTCGCTCACGGGCCGCTATCTCGCGCATCCGATCGTGCATCCGCTGCAACCGCGCCGCGAGGTGAAACCGGCGCGCGCGAACCGCGAAGCCGTGCCGCCGCAATGGCTCACGGTGCACGGCGGCAAGCTGCACAACCTGCGCAACGTCACGGCGCAGATTCCGCTCGGCCGTCTCGTCGCGATCACGGGCGTGAGCGGGTCGGGCAAGTCGACGCTCGCGCGCGACGTGCTGCTCTCGAATCTGCTCGACGCGGTGGGGCGCTCGGTGCTGTCCTCGCCCGCGGTGCGGCGCGCGCGCAAGGCGTCGAAGGAAAGCGCGCCGAGCGCGGCCGAACGCCGTTCGAGCGTGCTCGCGCGCAGCAGCGCGAAGCCGAAGCTCGACGTCACGCATACGTGGCAAGGTTGCGATTCGATCACCGGCTGGGAAACCATCGACCGCGTGCTCGAGGTCGACCAGACCCCGATCGGCAAGACGCCGCGCTCGTGTCCCGCCACCTATATCGGCGTGTGGGATTCGATCCGCCGCCTGTTCGCCGACACGCTCGAAGCGCGCGCGCGCGGATATAGCGCGTCGCGTTTCTCGTTCAACACGGGCGACGGCCGCTGCCCCGCATGCGAAGGCCAGGGCGTGCGCACTATCGGCATGAGCTTTTTGCCGGACGTGAAGGTGCCGTGCGATGTCTGCCACGGGCAGCGCTTCAATCCGGAAACGCTCGCGGTGACGTGGCGCGGCCGCAATATCGGCGAAGTGCTGACGATGGAAATCGACGAGGCAGTGGAGTTTTTCGCCTCGCTCACGAGCATCTCGCATCCGCTGCAACTGATGAAAGACGTGGGCCTCGGCTATCTGACGCTCGGCCAGCCTTCGCCGACGCTTTCGGGCGGCGAGGCGCAGCGCATCAAGCTCGTCACCGAGCTGTCCAAGGTGCGCGACGACATCACGCGCCGCGGGCAGAAGGCGCCGCACACGCTCTACGTGCTCGACGAGCCCACGGTCGGTCTGCACATGGCCGACGTCGCGCGGCTGATACGCGTGCTGCACCGGCTCGCGGATGGCGGCCATAGCGTGGTTGTGATCGAGCACGATCTCGACGTGATCGCCGAAGCCGACTGGATCATCGATCTCGGTCCCGAAGGCGGCGTGGGCGGCGGCACGATCGTCGCGGCGGCCGAACCCGAAGCGCTCGTGAAGGTGGCCGCGAGCCACACGGGCGCGGCGCTCGCGCCGGTGCTGTCGCGTCAGCCCGGGGCGGTGCCGGCTCCCTACGCCGAGGACACGCCCGAAGGCGTCGCCGTCGAGGCGGACGTGGCGGAACGGAAACCTTCGGGGCGCCGCGCCGCGGGTTGAGGCGGCGGCGGGATTGGCGGGTTCGCCGGCGGTGGGATGGATGCCAGCCGACGGCCCGCACAAGCCCCGCGCCGCCTTGAAACCGCTTGATCTCGCCGCCAGGCGCAAGGTAAGATTGGCTCCGCTTGCAGCGAAGGACCGCTCACGTAGCGTCCGAGTCTGGCGAGCGGAGCAGCGGACCATCATCCCCTCCGATCCAGCCCAGCGTTTCACGCCCGGGTTTCACCTCATCAGAGTAGCAAGGCTTCGCCAATCTGGCCGCGGAGCCGGTGTCTTTTCAGGAAAGTCGATTCGATGCCACACGCAGCATCGGCGGCTTGCCCTTGACGAAGCGAGAGGAATTAACCGATGTTCGACCTCGACGGAGAGGCGCGCGAACGGCTCATCGTGTGGATTAAACGCCGCATGGAAGAGTACGCCATTACGCTCGAAGAGCTTGAAGCGTTCATCGCCGAAAGCGAAAAACTACCGAAGTACCGCGACGCATACGGCAATAGCTGGAATGGCGAAGGCGACATGCCCACCTGGCTACTGCGTTATAAGCATGCAGGCCAGGATATCGAGCATTTTCGCTGCTAGGTTGTGCGGCGCCAAGCCCCGTCTGGCCGCGCCAGCAGGGCGTTTCGAGCGTTTCCCCGGTCGTGCTTCGACCGTGCCGCGGCATTCGCCGCGCGACTTCGTATTCGTCTTCGCCATTGCGCGGTGTGCCGGATTTTTCAGCATCGATTTACATTGGCTTTCGAAGTTAAAGCGGTATTAAATGCGCTTCTTTAATGCGCACCGCTTCGGTGCCGGGAAATAACTCCCCTCTTTTCGCAGCGTTTTTGACGCCGAATCGCATCGTGTGATTGGCGTGCGAGTTGCGTGCTAATGGCGCGGGCATTCGCCGCTGCACATCGGCATAAATACGCGAATTAGTCTGGCTTTTTTGAATTCACCGGTTGGCCTCGCGCACAAGCTGGGCGACAATCTCGCCCATCCAATGCTTGCTGCGGCAGGAGGTTGCGATGGGTTTGCTCGTGCTGGGCCTCGTGATTTTCATCGGCGTCCATTCGATCCGGATCGCCGCGCCGCAATGGCGCGCGGCGCAGATCAAGCGCTTCGGGCCGCAGGCGTGGCGCGGCTTCTTCGCGCTCTCGTCGATCATTGGCTTCGTGCTCATCGTCTACGGTTACGGCGTGTCGCGGCGCTATCCGGTGCCGCTCTGGGCGCCGCCGTTCTGGATGGCGCACGTCACCGCGCTGCTCACCGCCATCGCCTTCATCCTGATCGTGGCCGCCTACGTGCCCGGCAATCACTTCAAGCGCGCGCTCGGCCAGCCGTTCGTCAGCGGCGTGGCGCTCTGGGCGTTCGCGCATCTGCTCGCCAACGGCACGCTCAACGCCGTCGTGCTGTTCCTCGTGTTTCTGGTCTGGGCGCTCGCGGAATTGCGCGGCGAGAACCGGCGCGATCGTGCGGCTGGCGTCGTTCATCCGCAGGGGCGGCCGTCGCGCGACGCGATCGTCGTCGTGGTCGGGCTGGTGGCGTGGGCCGTGTTCGCGTTCTGGCTGCACGGCCTGCTGATCGGCGTGCGGCCGCTGGGTTGAAGCGGCGCGAACCGGTTCGAATCCGCGCAAATCGGCGCGAAAAAAAAGCCTGCGCAACGGCAGGCTTCACAAGGTACAGCTCGGAGTTCCGCGATCAGATCGCAGCGCCATGATCTTAGGGCCTGTTCATGAAAGCTGCGTGAAAACTGCAGAGGAATGAACCGGCTCTGGCCGCGGCGCTTGCGTGCTGGTGCGCTCCCGGTGGGTCAGAGGTCGAAGAACACCGTCTCGCGCGCGCCTTGCATGTGGATGTCGAACGTGTAGATCACGTTGCCGTTGTTCTCGCTGCGGCGCGCGACGAGCGTCTCGCGGCGCTCGGCGGGCACGGCGGAAAACACCGGATCTTCGGCGTTCGCGGCGGCTTCGTCGTCGAAGTAAATGCGCGTGAACGTGTGCGTGAGCAGGCCGCGCATCAGCACGATCACGTTGATGTGCGGCGCCTCGCCGGCGTTCTCGCGGCCCGGCTTGACCGTGCGCACAACGAAGCGCTCATGCGGGTCCGTGCCGGTGCCCACGCGCGCGAAACCGCGAAAACCGCTTTGGGCGATCTCCTCGCGCGAGGCCGGGTAGCGGCCGTTGGCGTCGACTTGCGAGAACTCGAGCATCGCGTCGAACACCGGCTTGCCGTCGCCGTCGAACACGCGGCCCATCAGCGTGATGTGCTCGCCCGCGGCTTCCGGCTCGACCACGTCCGGCGTGAACAGGCTCTTGAAATCGAAGTTGTATTGCTGCGGGCAAAGACCGTAGGCGAAGTACGGGCCGACGGTTTGCGAGGGCGTTTCCTTGAGTGCCATGGCTCAACGCTCCGTGGGGGTCTGGTTCGGGCCGCGCAGCACGATGTCGAATTCGAATCCGAGTGCGTAGCTGTCTTCGGTGATGTCGAGCGAGAAGCGCGAGATCATGCGGTCGCGCGCGTGCTCGGGCGTGCCCTGGAAGATCGGGTCGAACGCGAGCAGCGGGTCGCCGGGGAAGTACATCTGCGTGACGAGGCGCGAGCCGAAATAATCGCCGAACAGCGAGAAGTGGATGTGATTCGGACGCCAGGCGTTCGGGTGATTGCCCCATGGGTACGCGCCCGGCTTGATCGTCAGGAAACGATAGCGGCCTTCGTCGTCCGTGATCGTGCGGCCCGCGCCGAGGAAGTTCGGGTCGAGCGGCGCGTCGTGCTGGTCCACCTTGTGGACGTAGCGGCCGGCGGCGTTGGCCTGCCAGATTTCGACGAGCGTGTTGCGCACGGGCTTGCCGCCTTCGTCGAGCACGCGGCCCGTCACGATGATGCGTTCGCCGAGCGGTTCGCCGTTGACGGCCGCGTTGCGCGTGAGATCGTTGTCGAGCTTGCCGAGATCGTCGGTGCCGTAGACCGGCACGTGCTGGTTGCGCAGCTTTTCCTTGAGCGGAATGAGCGGCAGCGTGGGGCCGCGTTTGACCGACGACCGATACGGCGGATGCACGTACGCCGGATGCGAGTCGAAGTCGCGCGGCGACAGGATGGACTCGTCCATGGGGGTTGTCTCCTGATGATTGTGGGGGAAAGGCGCGGCGCGGAGCGTGAAGCCGACGCGAGCCGACGGAATCCACTTTATCCAATGCGAAAAGTTATGCAAAATGATGTTTTTTCGCATCTCGTATAACGAATCGTTATGCAAAACCGGCTCGCCGACGGACGCGTCAAGTTCCGCCATCTGCAGTGTTTTCTGGCCGTCGCGCAACTCGGCAGCGTGCAGCAGGCCGCCGACAGTCTCGCGGTGACGCAGCCCGCCGTGTCGAAAACCATCGCCGAGCTGGAACAGGTGCTGGGCGTGCGGCTGTTCGAGCGCGGCCGCCACGGCGCCGTGCCCACGCGCGAAGGGCAGTTGTTCATGCCGCACGCGAGCGCATGCGTGAGCGCGTTGCGCCAGGGCGTGGCCTTGCTCGCGCGCGACGAGGGCGCCGTGACCGCGACGCTCGACGTGGGCGTGCTGCCCACGGTCGCGACCGCGTTATTGCCCGCCGCGCTGCGCCACTTCGCGCAGGAATGGCCGCGCGTGAGCGTGCGGCTCACGACGGCGGCCAATATGGAATTGCTCGAACGCCTGAAGACGGGTGCGATCAGTTTCGCCGTGGGCCGGGTCGCGGATCCTGAGCGCATGGTGGGGCTGAGTTTCGAGCAGTTGTACAACGAGCCGCTGGCCGTGGTCGTGCGTGCGGGGCATCCGCTCGCGCACGGCGCGGGCTTGCCGGCGCAGCTCGCGACCTATCCGCTCGTGCTGCCGCCGTTTGGCACGCTGATCCGCCAGGCCGCCGACAGTCTGCTGGCCGCGTGGGACGCGCCGCCGTTGTCGGGGTTCGTCGAGTTGCTGTCGGTTTCCGTGGGACGCGCGCTCGCGCTGGAAAACGACGCGGTGTGGTTCGTGCCCGCCGGCGCGGTCGAGTACGACCTGCGGCGCGGCACGCTGGTGCGCCTGCCCTTGCCGGCGGCGGGCGGCGAGGAGCCCGTCGGCCTGATCCAGCGCACCGACACGCAGCCCGCGCCCGCCGGACGCGCGTTGATCGAGGCGCTGCGGCGCGCGGCCCGCGAGCGCGACAGCGTGCCGGAAACTGCGGCGGGTTCGCGGTCGAAGCGGGGGCGCGGCGTGGGCGCGGGCGGTGCGAAGTCGACTGCCGCCGCCGGGAAAAAACCTTGAGTCAGGCGGGCGAGCGGAATGCGCTGGCCTGAATGAGCGGCCTGAAGTTGTCGGCGTAAAGCTGTCGACCG
Organism: Paraburkholderia acidisoli; assembly: GCF_009789675.1. Classification (NCBI taxonomy): domain Bacteria; kingdom Pseudomonadati; phylum Pseudomonadota; class Betaproteobacteria; order Burkholderiales; family Burkholderiaceae; genus Paraburkholderia; species Paraburkholderia acidisoli. The sequence goes on from NZ_CP046914.1 coordinate 1,774,379, forward strand.
GAGTTTCCGACCGGAATTTTCGCTGACAACCCGGCGCGGGATGCGCCGCTTCGAAGCGCGCCGCGCTTATCCCGCCGGGAGTTTCGGCTTCGCGCCGCGCGGCGGTTTGGCCACGGCGGGGACTTCCGCGCCGCCGTGATTGGGCAGCACGTTGCCGCCGGTGGCCATCCACAGCACTTCAGCGTCGGCTTCGCTCGTGGAAATGGCCGCGTGGCCCGTGCGGCTGTCGAAATAGAGGCTGTCGCCAGGCTCGAGATGCGTGGGCGCGTACAGCTCCGAATACAGGCACACGCTGCCGCTGATCACGTACAGGAACTCCTCGCCTTCGTGGCGCCCCCAGTCGTCGAACGCGTCGAGCGAATGCGCCGTGATGCGGATGCGAAACGGCAGCATGGCCTTGTGCGCGAGGTCGGTGGCGAGCAGTTCCATCTGGTAGCCGCGATACGCGTGGCGCTGGCCCGAACCGCTGCGCGTGAGCGCGCGCCGGCCGCCCGCATTGAGCTTGGGCGGCGTGCCGAACAATTCCGCCAGATCGATGCGCAAACCGCCCACGATCTTCTGCAGCACGTCGAAGGTGGGCGACATCAAGCCGTTTTCGACCTTCGAGAGCGTGGAACGCGACACGCCGCACAGGCGGCTGGCCGTGTCGAGCGTCAGGTCCTGCGCGACGCGCGCGGCGCGGACACGGCGCCCGAGTTCGGCGGTCGCGGGGCTGGCGGAGGCGGAGAGCGTGGTGTCCATGGGCAGCGTAGGAAAGCGGCAAAGGCGGGCAATAGCGGGAAACGGCGACGTGCAACGGCGACATGCAACTGGCGGCGGCCCCAGGCGAAATACGGCGAGGCAAGAACGCAGCTTGCATCGCCAATTTTGTTTCCGATCATATCAAAGCGTTGCGCTTACGAAACCCTGGCCGAAAGACGTAGTCGGCAACAGGAAACCCGATCGGACGTGCGTTTTTCGTCTGGCAGCTTGCTTGATGATAATCAAGCGATTAGATTTAAAGATATTTAAATTGCGATCGTGATCCCGCTTTGTTGGTTTTAGTTTCCCTTTGCGGATGAAATTTGAGTAGAGCCTCGATATGCGTCGGTGCGTCACGCCGCGCAGTGGCATTTGATATTTATCATTGTTCTCGAATGATGTGGATCAAGCTGGGAGAACAAAATGCATGACGAGCGACTTGAGTTGTTGTTGGCGATCTCTCGAACCACTCTCGACATCGGGAGTTTCGATTTGACGGGCAAAGCGGCCCTCGATCTCCACCTCGTGAGCGCCGACGAAGTCGGCCGCGCGCTGGAGTCGGCGTACGACGCGGGTCTGCAGGTCGGTCATCAAATGGGCCGCGCGGAGTGCGCCCACGACTGGTGATTCCCTCGCGCCGATCAATCAGGGCGACTTCGATGGAAGCCGCCCTTTTTATTTGCGGGGATTAACACGATTTAAAACATCGGTTATTTTTCGAGTTCGTCCGATTTTCAAATCGGCCGGGTTTCGTTAAATGGCGATTTTGCATTGCTCGCGCGCAACCGGCGAGAGTGCGAGGATTCGGCTCCCTTCAATCAATCCTCCCGGGAGTCTTCCATGAAAAATTGTCTGGCTATGCCAGCCGCGCCGGGCGTGGTCTTTGCTGCCATGACGTCGGCCCAGGCCGGCACGCACCACGAGTGCCACAAGGTTCTGAAACATCACCACGGGGTCCGGCACTGCCGGTAAGATGCCGGCGCGGTGTCGCCTCAGTGCGCGGCGCCGCTCGCCGGGTTCGTCCGGCGATACGCGTGGGAAACGGGAAATCAATATGCTGAAACGATTGCTGGCCATCGCCGCGCTCGGCTCGATCGCGGGATGCGTGGTCGCTCCGGGACAAGGCGGGACTTACGGCGGCGGCTACTACAGCCAGGGCTATTACGATCAGGGCTACGAAGCGCCGGGTTACGCCGTGCAGCCCGCGTACGGTGCCTACGGCGCGCCGCCGCCGGCGTATGGTTACGCGCCCGCCTATGGCGTCATCGGGATTGGCGTGGGTGGCGGTCGCCGCGATCTGTCGCGCGACCGGCCGCCGCCCGGACGGTCGCTGGCAACGCGACGACGGCCGCGGTCGTCCGCCGCCGCAGGGCGGCTATGGCGGCAACGGCGGGCGCCCGCAGGCGGCGCAGCCGCCCGGGCCGGCCAACGGCGCACGCGATCCGAACTGGCACGGCGGCGGTAACGGTGGTGGCGGTGGTGGCGGCGGCGGTAATGCGCAAGGTCGGCCGGACAACGGCGGTCGCGGCTATAGCGTGCCGCGTCGGCAGGTCGACAGCAGCGTGCACTGAGGCCATGCGCGCCGGTCGCGCCCAATCCGCATCCGGTTATACGGCGATGGAGTGTCGAGCGCGACATTCCATCGTTTGCTTTTCACGCAATTACTTTGGATGCCTGATTAATTCGATGACGTGAGGCGCCACGCCGTGCCGCTCGCGTTGTCGTTCAGACGAAGCGGCACAACGACCCGAAGGACCAGTCGTGCGGCACGCCATGTACGGCGAAAAACCATGCCGCGGCCCAGGACGCCGCCACGACGATCAGATCGCAACGTCCGCTGCGCCACCAGTTGAGCGAATGCCGTTGCAAGACCCACGGCACGCCGAGCGGATTCGGCCAGTCGGCGAGCAGATGAATCACGCCGCCGCACGCGAAGCCGAACGCGGGCGCGGCAACGGGCAGATGTCCGAGCTGGTGATACGACCACCAGAGCAGTGCGAGCCAGCCGATACCCCAATGCGTGAGCGTGCGATGCGTGATCCAGAGGCGCCGCTTCTTGCGCCACCATGCGACTTCGAGCCAGTCGGGCGCCGAGCCGCCGGCCACGCCCGCCACGAAGGCCAGCGCCGCGTAGACATGCCATGGGCCGTCGGCGCCTTGATGCGTGACGATCGCCGTGGCGATGACGCCGGCCGCCCAGCCGGTGGCGTGATGTGCGGTGCCTGAAGCCATGAAGCGAGTGATGCGAAGACGAAGACAAAGGGGCGCAATCTTCGCAGATGTGTCGCCTTTATGACAGGGGCGATGTGCGTTTATCTGAGCGTGCTACCTGTGCGGCTCGCGCGACGTGCCTGTGACAGCGCTTGCGTCGCGCCACGGCACGTCGCGATCAGGTCGTGCAACGCGCCACGGCGAAGCGCATTTCTTCTTCGGGCGGATCGCTCGACTCGGCCGTGCCGTGCACGACGCGAATGACCGAGCCGCTGCCGCTCGGCGTGAGCGTGACGAAGTACGACGCGTTCGAACTCGAACCCACGCTCATGCGCGTCGTGTTGCCGTCGCGCGCGGTACGCACACGCGAGAGCCGGTCTTCGAGACAGCTTGCCACCGACGAAGCCGTGCGTGCCGACGACGCGTAAATCATCGTCTCGCCATTCGATGCGGAAGGCGGCGACGATCCGCAAGCGGCAACGAGTGCGAGCGGCGCGAGGGAAGCGAAGGCGAGAAGACGTGACGAGAGCATTTTCATGAGCGGCGGAACGAGACCATCGAGAGAAAAACGTGCCGACGAGTATACGCACGCTGTCAGCGCGCGCGTCGCCTGGAGACGTAAAAAGATGCAACAGGGCCGTGGCTCCCCGCGCGTTTCCCATCGGATAAAAAGAAAAAACGCAGGGGCGCTCGTGACGCCCCAGCGTTTTCTCGATTTCCCGATGGAAACTTCATCGGGAATGGCAGCGCTCCGGCGGTGCGGCGGATCGCGCCGCATTGCCAGCCCAAACGAACCGCGTTGAAAGCCGCCGGTTAGAAGCGGTGGCGCAGGCCCACGGTCGCGGCGATCTGGTTGTTCGACGATGAAGGCGAGAGCGTGTTGATCGCGGCCACGTTCGAGACGGCGGCGCCGTCGCTGCCATAGCCGAGGTTGCCCGTGGCGTGCTGGTAGACGCCGGCCACGTAGGCGTCGGTGCGCTTGCTCAGTGCGTAGTCGGTGCCGAGCACGACGGTGTGCCACTTCGGCGCGTTGTCGCCGTTGCCGGTGCCCGTCACGCTGCCGTCGGTGAACGTGTACGAACCGATGAACGCCAGCGCGGGCGTGAGGTGATACGCGCCGTTCAGTTCATAGTTGTTCAGATGCAGATTGAGGCCCGCGAGTCCGGGCAGCGTGGTGCCGCCGCTCGAGAGGCTTTGCATGCCGTCGATCTGCGAATGCGTCCACACGAAACCCACTTGCGCCGGACCGTAGGTGTAGCTCACGCCCGCGCCGAACGAGCGTTGCAGACGCGCCGAGATGTTCTGGTCGCCGGATGCCGCGCTGTTCGACGCGCCGAGCCCGCCTGAGTTGTTCGCCTGCGAGTAGGCCGCGGCGAGACTGAGCGGGCCGTTGCCGTACGACGCGCCGAAGCTGTACGCGCGGCCGTTCGAGAAACCGTTGGCGTCGTTGCTGAATCCGTAGAGGCCGCCGAACCGGAAGCCCGAATAGTTCACGCTCGCATACTTGACCGCGTTCTTGACCGAGTACGTTTGCGCGAGGTTGTCGTTGTCGAACGGATGGCCCGCGAGGTTGTTGCCGAAGCCCGCGCCCGCTTCGGCGAGCGGCGAGAGGTAGTCGACCATCGAGTCGTACTGGCGGCCGAGCGTGAGCGTGCCGAACTGGTCGTTCTGCAAGCCGACGTACGCCTGGCGGTTGAAGCCGCTGTCACCGTTCTTGTAGCCGCCGTTGTTCAGGTTGAAACCGCTCTCCAGGGTGAAGATGGCGCGGGTGCCGCCGCCGAGGTCTTCGCTGCCGCGCAGGCCGAAGTAATCGTTCGAGAGCGCGCCGCTGCCTTGCGCCCACAAGCTGTGACCGCCCGCGTTGTTGGCGTAGACGAGGCCCGCGTCGAGCGAGCCGTAAAGCGTGACGCTGCTTTGGGCATGGGCGCCGGCGGCGAAGACACCGAGAACCGCGGCAAGGATCAGATTTTTGTTCATGTTTTAACTCCGGACAGTACTGGGAATCACGGCCGGTTAATGAGGTGCCGGCTCGTGGTGCAACGATTCGGAGCGGAGTGTAGGCCTCGGGTGTCATTTATTCGTGCCGATAAACGCAATAATCTGACGGCCGAATTTCGCTATCGGCATTAATTTATCTAAGTCGCTGCAAATAAAGCGATTTTTAAAACGATTAAGAGGTGTGGCAAAGTGTGACAGGGCCGCAATATGTTGCTCGATCGCGACGCTGCGGCAAAGCCCCGCAGGGCTTGGTCAAGCGCCGGATTTTGTGATATTTCAAGCGTTTTTCGCGTCGATTCCGGAAAGGTACTGTTCCAGTTTATGGTTTGAAACGGGAGGCCGGCTGGCGTTAAAATTCATTCAGCCCTTGACCAAGGGTGGTCTTTTTCATCTGTTTTCACGCGGCTTTCGGGCCGCGTTTTTTTTGCCATCGAAAAATATCGACAAGATAATCGATCGGGGCGAAAAACTCTGTTCCAGAATTCGCAAGGATAAAATCGCCGGTGGTTTTGAATCCGGCGGCGCCACGCGTTCGGCGCAAAGAAAGCGTCGAGACGGCGGGCCGCGCGCGCCGGGGCGGGTAAAATGCCGGGTTCGCTCGCCGCAAGGCGAACCTGCAGAACCCGATGGAACCCGCCATGACCGATTCTTCGCCCGCCCTCGACCACGATCCCGACCACGACGCCAGCGCCGCTTCGTCCGGCGACGAGGTCATTCAGGAGCCGCGTCTGTGGCACAAGGACGGCTGGACCGCGCGCGTCATCAAGAATGAAGACGACGACGGCTGGGCCGTCGAGATGATCAAGGACGGCGAGCCGGAACCCGCGCTGGTCGGGCCGTGGACCATGGGCCGCGACAAGAAGAACCCCAAGCCGCTCGACACGAACGCGTTCAACACGCTCGTGAAAACCGCCTCGGAAGTGCTGCGCCGTCACGAGCAGCAACTGCACGCGCTGCTGCACAAGCGCCTGAGTCTCGAAACCGCGGAAGGCGACGTGGAAGTGACGCTCGACATCGTCCCCGACGAATACGAGCCGTTCGCGCTGCTGAGCGCGCTCGACGCGTATGGGGAGCAGATCGCGCAGGTGCGCGTCGCGCCCAACTTCAAGCTGACGAAGGCGCGCGCGCAGTCGTGGGCCGAGGGTGGTTTCGGGCGGATCGAATAACCCACGGCGCGCGCGTTCGCGCCGCCGTGCCGCTTAGTCCTGCTTGCAGAAGATGGCGGTCAGGAGCGGTCCCGCGTGATGGACGATGGCGGTGTTGCCCGCCGCGGTGAGCGCCGCCTGCACCCGCGATTGCGTGCCCACCACCACGGCGCCGTAAGCGGAAGGCGCGATAGGCGTGCCGTCGCCGGGGCGAAAGAGCGGATCGTCTTTCTGGTACGCGACGATCGCGAACACGCTGAAGCCGTAAGCCGTCATTCGCTGACCTTGCGCGGGCCAGAACGCGTTGATCGAATTGCTTTCCACGCGCATGGGCTTTGGATTGATCAATTGCTGATCGAGCAGATCCGAAATGAACGCATGTGCGTTTTCCTTGCACGTCAGAGCGTCGTCGAGTTCGGCGGCGTGCGCGGCTGTTGCGAATAGCGGCAACGCGGACAGCAGAAGGGCGGCAAGAGAGAACCGTGTCATCGAATCGTGTGCGAAAAAGGCCGGCGCCGAAGCCGGATTGCGGCCTGCGCTGTTGGGGTCGGGCGTGACAAAGCGAGCACTCTACGCGTGTTCGTGCGAGTTCGCCTGTTGCATTGCGGCAAATAATGCCGACTGTAGTCTTAAAACCGCCGGAATACCTGCAAGATTTCCGGAAGCCGTATATATTCGCCAGCTATGACAGGAAAAGACCATCCCGAAAATACGGGCCCCAGAACGGTGCCGTTGCCTCGCACCTGGGACGGACGCGCCGCGCGCTTGCTCGTGACGCCGCTTGTTTCGACCCCCGTAACGCCGAATCACCTCACCACGCTGCGACTGCTAATTGGTATTGCCGGCGCGTGTTATCTCGCGCGCGGCGGTTTCGCGTATACCAATATCGGCGCGTTGCTGATCGTGTTGTCGAATTTCGTCGATCACACGGACGGCGAACTCGCGCGCATCAGCGGCAAGACGAGCCGTATCGGCCATTTCTACGATCTCGCGGCCGACGCGCTCACGACCGTCGGCTTGTTCTTCGGCATGGGCTACGGGCTCGGCGTCCATGCGGCGAGCACCGGCGCCGAATGGCACGTGCCGCCCGCGTTGCTCGGCGCGATCGCCGGCGTCGCCGTGGCCGCGATCTTCTTCCTGCGCATGCGTATCGAGGAAATGGCGGGCAAGGCCGGCACGCAACAGGCTTTCGTCGGCGGCTTCGAAACCGAAGACGTGCTGTATCTGCTACCTCTTGTCACGCTGACGGGCGTCGTCTCGCCGTTCATCATCGCGGCGTCAATCGGGGCGCCGTTGTTCGCGATCTGGGTCGTGGTCGACTATTGGCGCGTGACGCGCCGCTTGCGTCCCGCCAAGGAAACCAGCCAGGTGTGGATCAGCCGATGAATGTGCAAGCAGAACAAGAACAGGTTTTGACGTCGTCCGCCGTTGCCGGTGGCGCGGCGCCGTTCGTCGCCACGGGTGCGTGCGAAGACGCCGTGGGCCGCGCGGTGCGTCCGCTCGACATGGGCAAGCTGCGCGAGGAGTACCAGCAACAGGGCGCGTTCCTGTATCTCTCCGATTTCCTGCCCGCCGACGCCACGCAACAGCTGATCGACGCGGCCAACGCGCTGCTGCCCGAAGTCAACCGCAACTATCTGCCGGGTCACAAGGCCGGCGGCAGCGTGAGCCGTCACACCATCGACCGTCTCGCGCCGTATATCGCCGAACTGTATCGCTCGCCGCAACTGATCGCGTGGCTCGAAAAGATCACGGGCGACCGCCTCCAGCTTTCGCCGCAAGACGATCCGCACGCTTACGCGCTCTATTACTACATGCGCGCGGGCGACCATATCGGCTGGCATTACGACACGTCCTATTACGACGGCCGCCGCTACACGGTGCTGATCGGCGTGATCGACGACTCGTCGTGCAAGCTCGATTACGAACTGCACACGAAGGATCCGGGCCAGGCCGACGTGCCGGGCTCGGTGCAATATCCGCCGGGCGCGCTGATCGTGTTCGACGGCGACAAGCTGCGCCATCGCGTGACGCCCAGCCTCGAAGGCGAAATGCGCGTTTCGCTCACGCTCGAATACGTGACGAACCCGAACATGCGTCCGTGGCGCCGCTTCATTTCGAACATGAAGGACGCGATCGCGTACTTCGGTTTCCGCCAGGTGTTCCGCAAGGCGCTGGGAGTGAAGGCGTGAGTCGCGCGGCCATCCTGCTGCTTTCGGTCGGCACGGCGCTGTTCGTCGCCTTGCTCGCGTGGCAGGGCTTCGGCTCGGTCACGAACACGCTCGCGGTGGCGGGCTGGGGTCTCGCGCTCGTGGCGGCATTCCATGTGGTGCCGCTCGCGCTCGACGCGGGCGCCATCGCCGTGCTGTTTCGCAAAGGCGAGCATGTCGATCAGCGTCACGCGTTGCTCGCGCGCTGGAGCGGCGAGGCCGTCAACAGTCTCCTGCCGGCCGGCCAGATTGGCGGTCCCGTGGCGATGGTGCGCCAGCTCGCGCAGCGCGGCATGGCCATGCGCGACGCGGCTGCGGCCATCACCGTGAGCACCACCTTGCAGGCCGTCGCGCAAATCGTGTTTGCCGTGTTCGGCATCGCGCTCTTTTCCGCTTACGCCGCGAACGGCGCGCCGCGCGATCTCGGTCTCGCGGCCGTGATCGGTACCGTCGTGCTCGGCGGCATCATCGCGTTGTTCTACGTCGCGCAACGCCGCGGCCTGTTCGGCCGTTTGCTGCGTCTCGCGCAGAAGCTGTTCGCCAGGCGCGACTGGTCGGCGCTGGCCACGCGCGCCGACGCCATCGACGCGGCCGTCAAGTCGCTCTACGAACAACGCGCCCGCGCCGCCGCGAGTTTCGCGCTGAGCCTCGCGGGCTGGCTCGTGGGCACCGCCGAAGTCTGGCTCGCGCTGCACTTCCTCGGCCATCCCGTGGGCTGGGTCGACGCGCTGCTGCTCGAAAGCATCGGCCAGGCCATTCGCGGTGCCGCCTTCGCCATTCCCGGCTCGCTCGGCGTGCAAGAGGGCGGTTATCTGCTGCTCGCGCCGCTGGTCGGCCTGCCGCCCGAAGCGGCGCTCGCGCTCTCGCTCGCCAAGCGCGCGCGCGAACTCGTGCTCGGCTTGCCGGGCCTGCTGTACCTGCATTTCAGCGAACGTCGCTGGCAACGCCGGCGCGCCTTGCGCGTGCCCGCTGTCGAAATCGCCGATTGACCTCTTCTCCCAAGGAAAGCTTGCGCATGCGCGCCATCATTCTCGCGGCAGGCCTCGGCCTGCGCCTTCAGCAACGCGCTGGAGAACAGTTTCCGAAATGTCTGCTGCAATTCGAGGGCGTGACGCTGCTCGAACGCCATCTGCAATTGCTGGAAGAGGCCGGCGTCACGGAAGTCACGCTCGCGCTGGGTTTCCAGCCCGAACTGGTCGAAGCCGAACTCAAGCGCATCAACTGGCCGCATCACGTGGAAGTCGTACTGAATCCGCGTTTCGATCTGGGTAGCGTGCTCACGGTGCATCGCACGGCCGAAGCCATCACGCGCGGCGGCGACGTGCTGCTGATGGACGCCGACGTGCTCTACGACGAGCGCGTGTTCGCGCCGCTCGTGGCGGGCGCGGCGCCCACCAACCGGCTGCTGATCGACCGCGACTTCGAAGCCGGCGACGAACCCGTCAAGCTTTGCCTGCGCGACGGCGTGCCCGTCGAGCTGCGCAAGCAACTGGCGGTGGGCCTGCAGTACGACACGATCGGCGAGTCGGTGGGTTTCTTCCGCCTGAACGAAGCCACGGCGCGCCGTTTTGCCGAGATCGTCGCGGGTTATATCGACACGGAACGCGCGAACCTGCCGCACGAAGAAGCGCTGCGCGACCTGCTGCTCGAGCGCGGCAACGAGTTCGACACCGCGGATGTCACGGGCGCGCCGTGGATCGAAATCGACTTCCCGAACGACGTCACGCGCGCGGCCGAGCAAGTGCTGCCGCAACTGCGCCCGGTCGTGAGCCGCGTGAGCCAGACGGCCGAATAAGCGCGCGCGGCGTCTTTCACGCCGTGGCAAGAGACCGCGAAGTCCCCGGGATTTCGCGGTTTTTTGATGGGCGCGCTTCGCGTGACGCGTTGCTTCATCTGTTGCCGGGTGTGCGTTTTCTGCAACACGGTGCCATAATGGCAGCTTTACGCCTTCAGCCGCGCTGATCGTCGTTCCTGCCCATGCCTCTTGCTCTCGGCGCTTTCATCGTCCCGCTCATCGTCGCGTGCTCGATGTTCATGGAGAACGTGGACGCGACTGTCATCGTCACTTCGCTGCCCGCGCTGGCCCGCGATCTCGGCCAGGATCCCATCACCCTGAAGCTCGCCGTCACGAGTTACGTGATCGGTCTCGGCGTCTTCATTCCGATCTGCGGCTGGGTCGCCGACCGCTTCGGTTCGCGCAACGTATTCCGCACGGCGATCGGCATCTTCATGGCGGGCTCGCTGCTCTGCGCGGCCTCCACGTCGCTCGAAATGTTCGTGCTCGCGCGCTTCGTGCAAGGCATCGGCGGGGCGATGATGGTGCCGGTCGGGCGCATCATCATCTTCCGTTCGCTGCCCAAATCCGACTTCATCCGCGCGGTCAACTACCTGACCGTGCCCGCGCTGCTCGGGCCGGTGATCGGGCCGCCGCTCGGCGGTTTCATCACCACGTATCTGCACTGGCGTTTCATCTTCTTCGTGAATATTCCTATCGGCGTGCTCGGCATCTGGCTCGCCAACCGGCATATCGCGAATCTGCACGAAGACGATCCCGGCCCGCTCGACTGGGCCGGTTTCGTGCTTTCGGCGGGTGGCGCCTCGCTGTTCATGCTCGGGCTCTCGCTCGTGGGCGGCGAACTCGTGTCCAACGCGACAGCGTTCACGATGTGCGCGATCGGCGCGCTGCTGCTGATCGTCTACTGGTTCTATGCGCAACGCGTCGAGCGTCCCGTGCTCGACCTGCAATTCCTGCGTATTCCGAGTTTCAACGCGAGCGTGGCGGGCGGTTCGCTGTTCCGCATCGGTCTGGGCGCCATGCCGTTCCTGTTGCCGCTCACCTTGCAGGAAGGGCTCGGCATGACCGCGTTCGCCTCGGGCACGATCACCTGCGCCTCGGCGTTCGGCTCGATCTTCATGAAGGCGATCGTCTCGCGCGTGCTCGGGCGCTTCGGTTTCCGCCGCACGCTGATCGTCAACGCGATGCTGGCGGGCGGCGCCATCGCCATCTGCGGTTCGTTCTCGCCGGGCATGCCCGTGTGGCTGATCTGGTTCATCGTGCTCGCGGGCGGCCTGTTTCCGTCGCTGCAATTCACCGGGCTCAATTCGCTCGCCTACGCCGACATTGCCACGCGCGACATCGGCCGCGCCACCAGCGTGGCGAGCGTGATCCAGCAGGTTTCGCTCGGCCTCGGCGTGACCATCGCGGGGATCGTGCTGCAGATCTCGCATCGCGTGCAAGGCCACGCGAGCATCGTCTGGTCAGATTTTTGGCCCGCGTTTCTCGTGGTTGGCCTGTTCTCGGTCGCCTCGATTCCGGTGACGATGCGCCTGCCCGCGAACGCCGGCGACGAGATCGCGCGCGGGCGGCGCGGCAAGGCTTGATGCAACCGGGAGTGCGTGCGCGATATCAGCGGATGGCCTGATCGCACGGAAATAACGGCCGTGCTATAAGGCCAAGGCAGGTCGATAAACCGAATCATGGAGGACGCACTCAATGAAGCTGGTTGAAAAAACGAAAACTTCCGCTGCCGCTCTCGCACTCGTTTCGCTTTCCGCGCTGTCCGCGGGCTTCCTCGAAGTCACGCCGGCTTATGCGAAGGACACGCAGCATCGTCCCGCGGTTCTGAACGCCTCGGCCGTGGCCGTGGCCGACAAATACGCCGCGGCCGCCGCCGAACAGGTCTTCAAGGAAGGCGGCAACGCCGTCGACGCGGCCGTCGCCATTGCCTTCACGCTCGCCGTGACCTACCCCGAAGCGGGCAATATCGGCGGCGGCGGTTTCATGACGCTGTACGTGAACGGCAAGCCGTACTTTCTCGACTATCGCGAGCGCGCGCCGCTGGCCGCCACGCGCAACATGTATCTCGACGACAAGGGCAACGTGATCGAAGGCAAGAGCCTCTACGGTTACTACGCCGTGGGCGTGCCGGGCACGGTCGAAGGCATGTGGGAAGCGCAGAAGCGCTTCGGCAAGCTCTCGTGGAAGCAGGTGCTGGCGCCGGCCATCGCGTATGCGCGCAACGGCTTCCTCGTCGACGAACAACTCGCCAAACGCCGCGAAGACGCTTCGAAGGAATTCGGCGGCAAGACCAACTTCGACCAGTATTTCGGCGCGATGAAGGAGGGCACGACGTTCAGGCAGCCCGACCTCGCCGCCGTGCTCACGCGCATTGCGAACCAGGGCGCGAAGGACTTCTACGACGGCAAGACCGCCGAGTTGATCGCCGCCGCGATGAAGGGCAACGGGCTCATCACGCGCGAGGATCTGCATGAGTACAAGGCGGTGTGGCGCCAGCCCGTGCAGGCGAAGTGGAACGGCTACGACGTGATCACCGCGCCGCCTCCGAGTTCGGGCGGCGTGGGCCTCGTGCAGCTGCTCACGATGAAGGCGATGATGGCGCCGCAGTTCAAGGACGTGCCGCTGAACTCGCCGCAATACATCCATCTGATTTCGGAGATCGAGAAGCGCGTGTTCGCCGACCGCGCGCAGTATCTCGGCGACCCCGACTTCTACAAGGTGCCGGTCGATCAGCTGATCGACCCCGCGTATCTCGCGAAGCGCGTGGCCGAAGTCGATCCCGACAAACCGTCCGACACGAAGAGCGTGCAGCCCGGCCTTGGCACCTCCATGCCGGAGAAGGCCGAAACCACGCACTTCTCGGTGGTCGACAAGTGGGGCAACGCGGTCTCGAACACCTACACGATCAACGGCTACTTCGGCTCGGGCGTGGTCGTGCCGGGCGCGGGCATCGTGCTCAACGACGAAATGGACGACTTCGCCTCCAAGCCCGGCGTGCCGAACATGTTCGGCGTGGTGGGCAGCGACGCCAACGCGATCGCGCCGAAGAAGCGGCCGCTTTCGTCGATGTCGCCCACGATCCTCACGAAGGACGGCAAGGTGGCGCTCGTGATCGGCACGCCCGGCGGCTCGCGCATCTTCACGTCGATCTTCCAGGTCATCAACAATATCTACGACTTCAAGATGCCGTTGAAGGATGCGGTGGCCGCCATGCGCTTCCATCACCAGCTGCTGCCGCCCAACACGATCTTCTGGGAGCCGTACGAGCCGATCAACGGCGATCTCGCCAAGGCCGTGGAAGCGAAGGGCTATACGCTCAAAGGCCAGAACTTCAACGGCGACATTCAGGCGATCCGCATCGACGGCGACACGCCCGAACCCGCCGCCGACCCGCGCGGCCGTGGCGTGACCGCGGTGATCCAGTAAGCGCGGAGATCGTTGAAACTGCCGAAAGCTCGCATGCCGTGAACGTTATCCCCTATATTGGGGATTCTCTACGCATCAACATCGCGTAGGATGCAACTTCCGGCGGTTAAGACAGATCTCTGCCGGCGTGTGTTTTGAGGGGTGGCCTGTGCCGCCCCGTTTTCTTTTGGACGACCCGACATGCGAATGTTACCGGTCGCAACTTCGCTTGAATTCGCCTGAACCGCCTACTACATTCTGACGATTGTTCACTGCCTGCATGCCGCATGTACCTGACTAGCCGCGAACTCGCACTGGTCTCCGACATCTTCGCGCTGCTCGCCGACCATGCGATGCCCGAAGACGTCCTGCGTTTCGAAGTGGGGCGCCGCCTGCTCGATCTGCTGCAAGCGGACTTTCTCGCGTCCTACGTCTGGGACGACACGCTTGGCCGCTTCGACCGCCGCGTCTCGATCAACATGTCGGACGACAACCTGCGCGAGTACGAACAACACTTCCAGTTCAACGACCCCATTGCGCCGCGCCTGCAGCCGCTGCGCACGGCCGTGCGCGTGACCGACGTCGTGCCGCACGAAGAACTCGTGCGTACCGAGATTTACAACGACTTCCTGCGCCGCGACGGCCTGCACTGGGGCATGAATCTGTTCGTCTGGGCGGGCGAGCAGAATATCGGCGATCTGCGCATCTGGCGTGGCGAGCATCGCGAGAATTTTTCCGATCGCGAACTCGCGCTGTTCGAGCTCGTGCGGCCCGCGTTCACGGCGGCACTAGTGCGCTCGCGCGCGGCGCCGTTGCCGGCCGCCGATCACAACGGCGCGCCCGCCGATCCCGACTCGGTGAACGGCGCGCTCAGCCTGTTGACGCCGCGCGAGCGCGAAGTGGTGGCGCTCGTTGCCGAAGGGCTGCTCGACAAGGAAATCGCGCAGCGGCTCGGCATCTCCTATACGACGGTGCGCACGCACCTCGACCGCTCGTTTCACAAGCTCGGCGTGAGCAACCGTTCGCGGCTCGCGCGGTTGTTGCGGCGCTGAAGCCGGCCGCCGCGGCGGGCTACGTCGCGGTGGGCGGGCTCGTGCGCGCGGCCTCGATGAGCGCGCGCGCCGCCGCGGCATCGTCGATGCGTTCGATCGCCAGCAGCGCGAAACGCGCGAGAAAAAGCGGCGCGTTGGCTTCGCCCAGCCCGGTCATGGTCTTGCACAACTGCGTGTAGACGGCGTCGCGTTCGCTGTCGGTCATGGTGTCTCCTTCGTTGGATTTTCAGGCTGCGGATGGCGCTTGCAGCGCGTGGTCGAGCGCGGCGCGCGCCTTCGTCGCAATGGCGCTTGCGTTGGCGTGGGCATCGGCGGGCGCGTCGCCTTGCCAGCGCCCGAGCACGTGGCCGTCCGGGCGCACGAGATACAGCGTGCCGGGCTGCGCGCCGACCATCGCGAAGAGGCGCCCCGTGCTGTCCCAGCCGTAGCGACGCGCGACATCGGCGGGCGGGCGGCGCGCAACCGGCACGATCGATACGCTTGATACGCGGCTGGATACGGGCAGCGGCGCGGGCGCCATCGCGCCATCGGCGAAAGCGGTTTCGAGCGCGGCGATGGCGGCACCGACGCCAGGCTGCGCGGCATCGTCGACGAAATACAGCGCCGTGAAGCACGGCCCCACGAAGTCGGTGAGATGCCCGTCGCGGGCGCCTTCGCGATCGACGATCGTGAGCGGACATTCGGGCAGCGTCGCGCCAGGCGCCGGACCGGCCGCGAGCGCATCGGAGGCCGCGTTGAGCGGCGACTGCGTGTAGGCGATCGCCGAGGTCTGACGCGGGTTGATGAGCGAGCGCACGGCCGGATGCTCGCGCGCGAGACTCAGCACGGCGGTGCGCATCAACTCGAATGCGAACGACGGCGGCGCCATGAATTCCGTGCTCTTGGTGCCGTAGCTGAGGTTCTCGTGCGCGGCGTGCACACGCTCGTCGGAATAGCTGTCGAGCAGCGCTTCGCCGGCGCGCCCCTGCACGACGAAAGCGAGCTTCCACGCGAGATTGTCGGCGTCGTCGATGCCCGAATTCGCGCCGCGCACGCCGAAGATCGGCACGAGATGCGCCGCGTCGCCCGCGAACAGCACCCGGCCATGGCGATAGCGTTCGAGCGTGAGCGCATTGGCCTTGTAGATGGTGATCCAGACCGGCGACCACGGCGCCGTTTCGCCCATCATGTCGAGCAGGCTTTGCACGCGCGGCACGACGTTTTCGGGCTGGATTGCGGCCTCGGCGTCTTCGCCGTCGCGCAACTGGTAGTCGATGCGCCAGACGTTGTCGGGCTGCTTGTGCACGAGCACGGTCGAGCCGGGGTTCGACGCCGGATCGAAATATGCGAGCCGTTCCGTGGGCCGCGCGCTGTCGAGCAGAATGTCGACGATCACGTAACGGCCTTCGTAGCTCGTACCGGTGAGTTTGAGCCCGAGCGCTTCGCGCACCGTGCTGCGGCCGCCGTCGGCCGCGACGAGCCAGTCGGTGTGCGCGACGTAGTCGCCGGCGGGCGTGGTGAGCGTGAGCGTCGCGCCGTGCGCGTCTTGCTGCACGGCGGTCACCTTCGTGCCCCAGCGGATGTCGATGAGATCGGCGTGCCGCTCGGCCGCGTCGAGCAGGAATTGCTCGATATGGTATTGCGCGAGATTCACCATGGGCGGCAGCTTCTGGTTCTCGTCCTGCGGCATCGTGAAGTGCAGCACTTCGTCGTCGCGATAGAAGCTGCGGCCGCCCGTCCACGGCAGACCTTTGGCGAGAAAACCGTCGAGCGCGCCGAGGCGTTCGATGATTTCGAGGCTGCGCCGCGAGATGCAGATGGCGCGGCTGCCGTAGCACACGGAATCGTCGGCTTCGATCAGCACGGAGCGCACACCGTGCTTCGCGAGACCGAGCGCGATGGCGAGCCCGACCGGACCGCCGCCGACGATCGTCACCGCGTGGCGTTGCTTCTCGCGGCCATGGTCGAGTTCGGGCACGCGCGCGGGGTAGTGCTTCGCTTCGAACGGATACGGTTTGAAATCGGCGTTCATCGTGCGCTCCGGACGAGCGTGGCGCCACGGGCGCGCGGGGAGAAGGCGAGGGAAGCCATGGGGATTGCGTCTCCGATACGAAAATTTTTTTCCGGCCGCGCAAGCGAGTCGCCTGGCGGTCCGTGCATCGATGAACGCAGTATGGCGCGCGCGCGCCGTCGCGCTGTCCTCAATTTGGGTACAGCGTGTTGATGGCGATGAAAGTCGACGCTGAAAGGCCGCGCGGGCTCGAGCGCTTTCGGCTGCTTCAGCCCGGTTCGGCCGAGAGACAGAGCGCGAACAGTTGCCGCTGGCCGGAAATGCCGAGCCGCTGATACGCGCGCTTCTGGTACGTGACGACGCTGCTGGGCTTCACGCCCATGTGCTCGGCGATCTCGACGGTGCTGTGGCCTTCGAGCACGCCGCGCAGCGCGTCGAGTTCGCGCTTCGAAAGCGTCGGGCACAGCGTGCGCAGGCGCGCGAGCATGAGCTGCGGAATGCCGAGCTGGCGCTGGCCGCGAATCGTGTAGTGATGTTTCGCCGATTCGCCGATCAACGGCGCGAGCGATTCGACGAGTTCGACTTCGGCGGGCTGGAAGTTGCCGGCGTCGCGCTCGCGGTAGAGGTTCACGGAGAGCCAGATGTCGGCGGCCGGTTGCAGCAGCAGCGAGAGCCGGTCGGACACATTGGGCGTGGCGTAGCACGCGGTGCGATAGCCGTCGTGCGCGATGTCGGCGCTGCTTTGCCAGTGGAGCACGAGCGAGGAGCCGGGCGCGTCTTCGGCCTCGCCGTTGACGATGCGCTGGTTGCCGTCGAGCGCGTAGAACAGGCGCGCGTAGGTGTCGGCGACGTCGCGCAGGAAGCGGCCACCGCGATGATCGGCAACGGAAACCGTGCGCGGCCGGTTGCCGAATTCGTAGGCGAACACGGTGCACTGCGTGACCGAGGTGGCCGGGCCGAGCATGTTGAGCACTTCGGCGGCGAGCGCGTTGGCGTCGTCGCGGCCAATGGCCGAAACGAGGCTGGTGACGCGCGACAGGTCGAATTGGCCCGTCTGACGTGGTCGGTCGAGACGCCAGTAACGCATGGGTTTCTAATCGGAAAAAGCGAAAAAACGCGGTGCTTTATGAGATTAGCACCGTTTCCGATCGGCTCGAAAAAGACCCTAAGAGAAACGCCAGCACGAACGCGAGAAAAAGACGGGAACGGGGCCGGAACGCGGGCGCCCGCCAACACGCTGCATCCGTGGCGATGCGAGCAAGGATGCGGCCGTTGCGGTAATCTCCACGCTCGGCCGGCGCATCCGTGCGCCATGTTTCCATACGTAGACGCACCCGCCTCCCGCGCAGGATATCTCGAAATGTTGACGCTCCCCACCGCGATTCCACCCGATTTCGGCGTTGGAGCGGTTTTCCTCAGCGTGCTCGTGACGCAGCTCGGCGTGCCGGTCCCGGCCGCACCCGTGCTGATACTCGCGGGCACGATGGCGGCGAGCGGGGAAACGTCGTACGCGAGCTTGCTGGTCGCGGCCGTGATCGCCACGCTGCTCGCGGATTCGCTGTGGTTCGCGGCGGGCCGCGTGCGCGGGCGGCGGCTGCTCAACGGTCTCGTGCGGTTTTCGCTGTCGCTCGATACGACCATCCGCATCGCGCGCAACGTGTTCGAGCGCTATGGCGCGCCTATTCTCTCGGTGGCCAAGTTCGTGCCGGGACTCGGCCTGATCTCCGCGCCGCTGCTCGGCACGACCAGCGTGGACGTGCGCGTGTTCCTGCTGTGGGACGCGATAGGCGCGACCTTGTGGGCGGGCACCTGGCTGCTCGGCGGCGCGGCGTTGCATGCCGAAATCGTGCGTTTCGCGATGTTCGTGCGCGCCAACGGCATGACGATTTTCGACGTGCTCGCGGTGGCCGGCGTGCTGTTTCTCGCCTGGCGTCTGTTCCGGCGCATGCAGTTCCGCCACTGGCTCGCGACGCATCGCATTTCGCCGGATCAGCTCGACGAGATGATGAAGTCGACTGCGCCGCCCATCGTGCTCGACGCGCGCCCGGCTTCGATCCGCGAGAAGGAGTCGTATCGCATTCCCGGCGCGCGGCCGCTCGATCTGGAGTCGAGCGAGGCGCTCGCGCCCGAACTGCTGGACCGGCCGATCGTGGTCTATTGCGTGTGCCCGAACGAGGCGACGGCCAAGCGCATTGTCGATCAACTGCGCAACAAGCACATTTATCACGCGCGCGCGCTCAAGGGCGGCCTCGACGCGTGGGAACGGCACGGTTATCCGGTCGAGCCGCTTTCCGCGGAATTCCACGCGCTGCTGGCGGGCGAGGATGTCGACGCGGACGAGGAATACACCGTCCGCGCGAGTCTTTCCAAATAGCGAGTTTTCTCGATTTTCGGCCGCGAGTTTTCTCGATTTCGCTTTGGAAACGGCGCGAAGCGAGCGGAACGCGCGGCCGGTTCGCGCCGTCAGGCGCGCTGTCGCCGTGATGCGCTGCTGATGTTCTGGCCCGCGTCGCGCGCGAGCTGGGCATAGCCCCATACCGAGATCAGCGTGAGCACGCCGGCGGCGAGGAAGGCGAGACGGAAGTCGTCGAGCGTGAACACGTGGCCGGTGGCTTCGCCGTGGAACGTCGCGGCCACGCGCAGCGAGAGCGCGCCGAACGCGATGCCCAAGCCAATCGTCATTTGCGCGGCGGCGCTCCAGAGCGTGCTGGCCGCGCTCATCTGCGGCTGCGCGACATCGGCATAAGCGAGCGTCGCGAGCGTGGAGAACTGCATCGAGCGCGTGACGCCGTACACGAAGATGACGAGCACCACGAGCGCGATCGGCGTGCCGGGCGTGAGCAAGCCGCACGCGATCAGCGAAATGCCCGCGATCGTCACGTCGACCACCGACACCATGCGAAAGCCCCAGCGCTCGAGAATGCGCGTGGTCAGCGCCTTCATGCCGAGATTGCCGAGCGCGCTCGCGAGCAGCAGCAAGCCCGACTTGAACGCCGAAAGCCCGAAGCCGATCTGGAACAGCAGCGGCATCAGATAGGGCGCCGCGCCAATGCCGATGCGCGTGATCGAGCCCGTCACGACCGTTACCGAGAACGTCGGGATCTTCAAGGTCGACACGTCGATGAGCGGATGCGCATGGCGCTTCGCGTGCGCAAACGCGATTGCGCCGATCACGATGCCGGCCGCGACGATCGCCACGCCCGTCCATGGATTTTCGTTCGGCTGGCTCGCCAGTTCCGCGCCGTACAGCAGCGCGGTGAGCGACGCGCCGCTCAGGATCAGGCCGATCACGTCGAGCGGGCGGCGCGCTTCGCCGCGCAGGTTCGGCACCATGAAGGCGATGGCCACGAGCACGGCAATGCCGAACGGCACGTTGAGCAGAAAGATCCAGCGCCACGACGCGTAGGTCGTGATGAAACCGCCGATCGGCGGCCCGACCACGGGCGCGGCAATGGCGGGCCACGTGATCGTGGAGATCGCCCGCATCAGCAGGCTCTTGTCGGTCGTGCGCACGACGATCGAGCGACCGACCGGCACCATCATCGCGCCGCCGATGCCTTGCAGCACGCGCGCGGCCACGAACTCGTCGAGATTCTGCGCGATGCCGCACAACACCGACGCCACCGTGAACGTGACCACCGCGCCGAAGAAGATCGTGCGCGAGCCGTAGCGGTCGGCGACCCAGCCGCTCACGGGAATGAAGATCGCGAGCGCGAGCATGTAGGCCGTGACGCCGAGGCTCAGGCTGTTCGGTCCGATGCCGAACGAGCGCGCCATCGCGGGCAGCGCCGTGGCGATCACGGTCGTGTCGAGATACTCCATGAAGAACGTGGCCGCGACGATATAGGGCAGCCAGCCGACGCCGGCGCCGCGTTGCGCGGGCGCGCTCATGCGGCCTCCGCGCGCGAAGGCGTAACGAGGAAACGCGGAGGAAGCGAGAGGTTGCGGATCATGAGCGGTGAGCGTCGCGAGTTGCCGATTGGAATTTTTCGGCCGCGATCGTGAAACGAGGGAAGGCGACAGTTTCCAATACGTCACCGCGTCTGTACAGACGTAAGCCAACACGTCGTGAGGTGTAGGAGGGTGGCGGGCAAGCATGGCGCGATGCGCGTAGACTCGTCGGCTCTCGGCAACGCATCGTCAACCCTCGATGGGAGGCAGTGAAATGGAATACCGTTTTCTGGGCGCGTCTGGTTTTAAAGTGCCGGTCCTGAGCTTCGGCACGGGCACATTTGGCGGCAAGGGCGAATTCTTCGAAGCTTGGGGCGCCACCGACGTGGCCGAAGCGCGCAAGCTCATCGACATCTGCCTCGACGCGGGCGTGACCATGTTCGACAGCGCCGACATCTATTCGAGCGGCGCCTCGGAGTCGGTGCTCGGCGAGGCGCTCAAGGGACGCCGCGACAAGGTCATCATTTCGACGAAAGCCACCTTTCGTTTCGACGACGGTCCGAACAGCGTGGGCTCGTCGCGCTTTCATCTGACGCGTGCCGTGGACGCGGCGCTCAAGCGCCTGCAAACCGATTACATCGACCTGTTTCAGCTCCACGGCTTCGACGCGCGCACGCCTGTCGAGGAAGTGTTGTCGACGCTCGACGACCTCGTGCGCGCGGGCAAGATTCTCTACACGGGCGTGTCGAACTTCTCGGGCTGGCACCTGATGAAGTCGCAGGCCGTGGCCGACCGCTACGGTTATCCGCGCTATGTCGCGAACCAGACGTATTACTCGCTGATCGGCCGCGACTACGAATGGGAACTGATGCCGCTCGGCGTCGACCAGGGCGTGGGCGCGGTGGTGTGGAGCCCGCTCGGCTGGGGGCGCCTGACCGGCAAGATCCGTCGCGGCCAGCCGCTGCCCGAGAAAAGCCGCCTGCACAAAACTGCCGATATGGGACCGCCGGTGCCGGATGAATACCTGTACCGCGTGATCGACGCCATCGACGAAATCGCCGGGGAAACCGGCAAGACGATTCCGCAGATCGCACTGAACTGGCTGTTGCAGCGCCCCAACGTTTCCACGGTACTCATCGGTGCCCGAGACGAGGCGCAGCTGCGCCAGAATCTGGGCGCGGTGGGCTGGAACCTCACGCCGGAGCAGGTCGCGAAGCTCGACGCGGCGAGCGCGGTGCGCCCCGCGTATCCCTACTGGCATCAGGAAGGATTCGCCGAGCGCAATCCTTCGCCGGTGGCGCGCGAAGAATAAGCCACGCGCGGGTTGGCCGGTTGTCGATCTGGCCGATGCGGTAGCGAAGGGCGCGAGCCGTTCAGGCGGCTTGCGCGTCGCGCAGGATTTGCGCGGCGCCGAGATGCACGGCGAGCGCGTAAAACTCGTCTTCGGCGAGATTCAGCGCTTTCGCGGCGGCCATGGCACGACGGTGATCGTGCGGATGCAAGGCCAGTTTGACTTCAATTTTCGACTGCGTAATGGGCGACTGCTGGGCAAACTCCACGGACGTTTCTCCTGCGGTAATCGGGCGCGTGGCCCGTGACGGGTGCAATGCCCATTACCGAGTGTCCTGACGCGCGAGGGCGCGCGCCGCCCGCCGCAAAATTGCGGACCGGAAACGGCGATAACGCGGAGTGGGCCTGAAAATCCGCCGGCACTTTATTGCGTGCAGGCAGAGGGCACGTGCTGATTACAGCGACGCGCGGTATAGCGACGCGCGATGACGCGATGCGTCAGCAGTGCAGATAAAACGGGATAGCGACGGCTTTGACGGGTACGGCGGAGCAACGCATTGCATGTACGACTACCCTCCGGAATTATTTTTCTTTGCGGCCGAAAGCCGCATGACAGACCGAGAGTGTATTCGGGTTTTCACCTAGGGTAAATCCCTAATGAAAGAAAATGCGTTGCGTATAGTGTAAAAATCCAACGCCAACAACCGGAAATGCAATGCATTTGCATTCCGGTTCATGCTGAATAGATAAAACGGGGGAGCGGGAAAGCGGCGGCGCGGCCCGAGGGTGGGGCCGCGCCCGTTGCGAGGTTTATTCCTCGACGCGTTTGCGCAGGCGCGCGCGTGCTTCGCCGAGCGATTCGAAATTGCCGCGCGTGTCGTCGAACACGGTGACCTTGCCCTGGCCAATGTCGTATACCCAGCCTTGCAGTTCGAGCTGGTTTTGCGCCACGCGCGCCGCGACGGCGGGGTGCGTGCGCAGATGCGTGAGCTGCAAACGCACGTTTTCTTCCACGAGCGCCTGCACGATCTGGTCTTCGCCGAGACCACGCGTTTTCACGACGCTGCGTGCCGCTTCGGCGTTGCGCAGCCAGGCTTGCACGGTGGGCATGTTGGCCGTGGCTTCGGCGCCCGACGCGAGACCCTTCATCGCGCCGCAATCCGTGTGGCCGCACAGCACGATCTGGCGCACGTTGAGCGCGAGCACCGCGAATTCCACCACGGCCGAGACGCCGCCGAGCATTTCGCCATACGCCGGCACGATATTGCCGATGTTGCGGCAAACGAACAGCTCGCCGGGTTTGGCCTGCGTGATCATCTCGGGCGACACGCGCGAGTCGGCGCAGGTGATGAACAGCGTGTGCGGCGCCTGGCTATAAGCGAGGCTGTGGAAGAGTTCCTTGTTGCTCGGGAATACCTGTTGAGTGAATTCGTCCACGCCGTCGAGCAGGTGCAACAGATCGCAGCCGCACGATTCCGAATGCTCGTGATCGTGTTCTTGCGAGTGAGGTGTGTGTGGCATGGATGTTTCTCTCTTTATCATGAATCGACACAATCGAATGGCAACAGCGTGAGTTTACGCTGAGCGGGCTCCTTACGGATCGGAAACCTGCCGTCTGGTTCGCGTGAAGCGCCTGTCCTCCGCGCACCCTTGTACCGATCGGGGCGGATATGCCGGCAAAGGGGGCGAAAAAACGCGCAACTCGCGTCAACGTGGCTGGGGAACGACGGTGCGCTCGCGCGCGGCGTTTCCGTTCGAAAGCGGATTTTCTCACGCCGGGCGCGTTTGGCCCATACGGGCTGTCGAGATGTCGATGCGGCGCGACCGGGCGGTCGTGGCGCCGTGCACGATGGTGGTGCCTGAAGAGACGAACGACAAAGACGTTTAAATCGTGCTCACCACGCCATGCGCCAGCCGTTTTCGGCCACGCGCGGGGCTTCCTCGACCGGCTTGCCGCTGGCGGGCGTGGGCTCACCGGAGTCGGAAAAGTCCGCGAGAATACGGTCGCGCAGGCTTTGGAAACGCGCATCGGCGCGATCGCGCGGACGCGGCAATGTCACGTCGACAATACGGCGAATGCGGCCCGGACGCGGCGCCATGGACACCACACGATCGCCGAGATAGATCGCCTCGTCCACGTCGTGCGTGACGAGCAGCATGGTGATGCGCTCGCTTTCCCAGATCCGCAGCAGTTCGTTTTGCAGGCGGCCGCGCGTGAGGGCGTCGAGCGCACCGAACGGTTCGTCGAGCAGCAGCACGCGCGGCCGGTTCACGAGACCGCGCGCGATGGCCACGCGTTGCGCCATGCCGCCCGAGAGCTGATGCGGATACGCGCGCTCGAAACCGGCAAGCCCAACGAGCGCGATGTGTGCGGCCACGGCTTCGCGTTTCTGGCGCGGGGACAGCGGGGCATTACGCAGCGCCGCGAGAATATTTTGTTCGGCGGTGAGCCACGGAAACAGCCGATGGTCCTGAAACACGATGCCGCGTTCGAGCGACGTGTCGTTCACGCGCTCGCCATGCATCATGATCGCGCCTTGATAACCGGCGTCGAGACCGGCGATCAAACGCAGCAAGGTGGACTTGCCGCATCCGCTCGCGCCCAGCACGCTGACGAATTCGCCGGGTCGAATGTGCAACGTGACGTCGTCGAGCACGACGAGTTGCGAAGCGCCCGTGCCGTAGTGCTTGCTCACGTGCAGAATGTCGATGCCTTCGGGTTCGGTCGCGCTCATGGTGGTTCCTTCGTTGACGAGTCGATTAGATCGGATTCCGAATCATTGGCCAGTGACGTGCATGCGCGCGAGCACCGCGCGCTCCACGCGCCGGGCAATGGCGTTGAGCGCCCAGCCCGTCGCGCCTACCACGATGATGCCGAACAGCACGAGATCCATGCGGAACTGCTCGCTGCCGTCGATCAGCAGATTGCCGATGCCGCTGCCCGCCACGAGCAGATACTCGGCGCCCAGCGTTGCCAGCCATGAGTAGATGAGCGCGAGATACAGCCCCGTGAAAATCGATGGCAATGCCGCGGGCAACAGGACATGGCGAATCAGTTGTCGATGCGAATAGCGCAGCGCGCGAGCGACTTCGAGGTATTGGCGCGGCACCGCGTGAATGCCATCGCAGGTATGCGCGGCCACGGGCAGCAGGGCGGCGAGCGAGAGAAATACGACCTTGGCCGCATCGCCGAGACCGAACCATACGGAAATCAGCGGGATCCACGCGAACAGCGAGATTTGTTTGAACGTGTCGAAGCTCGGGCCGACGATGCGTGCCGCGATGCGCGAAAGACCCAGCACGCCGCCCAGGACGAGTCCGGCCGTCGCACCGATCGCGAAGCCGCTCGCTTCGCGCGCAAGCGAAGCGGAGAGCGCGCGTGTCAACGCACCGCTTTCGACCTGCTCGCGTGCCGCATGCCACACGTCGGCAGGGCTCACGAGCAAGCCGCTCTTGACGACGTGCGAAGCGCTCAAGACCCACCACGCGACGAGCGCGACGGCGGGCAACGCGGCGCCGCGCAGATCGATGCGGCGCGGCGGTGACGGATCGGGCGACACGCACTCGCCATCGCACACGGTGTTCGATCGTTTGGGTAGCCAGGCCAGTTTCATATCGACATCTCCGTTGCCTGCGCTCAGCCGCGAAACGCGGAAGGCGTGCCGCGCCGCAAGCGCGTCTCGATCGCGTCGAGCACGCGATTGATGACGAGCCCGATCGCACCGACGATCACGACCGCCGCCATCACGAGATCGAGCTGAAACAGCTGGCGCCCAGATACGATCAGATAACCGAGTCCTTCCGACGAGGCCACGAGTTCGACCACCACCAGCGCGAGCCACGCCTTGGTGAACGCGAGCCGCACGCCGGTCGCGAGCGTGGGAACGGCGGCGGGCAGCACGACACGCACGATGCGTTGCCAGCGCGTGTACGCGAACACGCGCGCCACTTCGTCGAGCGCGGGCGGCGTCTGGCGAAAGCCCTGCATCGTGCTGAGCGTGACGGGCACGAGCGCCGCATGTCCGATCAGCAGATACTTGAGCGGCTCGCCCACGCCCACGAGCAGCAACAGAAACGGCAGCCAGCCCAGCACGGGAATCTGCACGAGCGCATTGAAACTGGGGAGCACCCATGCTTCGAGCGTGCGCGAGAGGCCGAGCGCGCCGCCGATCGCGAAACCGAGCACCGTGCCGCCCGCGAAACCGAGCAGCACGCGTTGCAGACTGATGAGCGTGTTGTGCGCCAGCTCGCCGCTTTGCGCGAGATCGACGAAAGTCTCGTACACACGTTGCGGCGCGGGCAGAATTTGCGGCGCGATCCAGCCGCGCGCGCAGCCCACGCTCCAGAGCAAAAAGAGCAAGGCGGGCAGCAGCCACGGCGCGAGATGCCACGCGATCGCGCGTAGCGGCTTGCGTTCGCGTAGCGGTTCACGCGCGGCGCGCGTGCTGTCCGGTGCAATCGTGATCGCGGTTTCCGTCATCGGCGGCTCCGTGGGTCGTTGCGCTCGAGTGTGGCTTGAATGCGTTCAGCCGAGGATTCAGCCGATGGGCTTGCCGGCCGCGTCGTAGCGCGTCCAGTAGCCGTCGAGTTTTTGCGCGTGCAGTGCGTTGTCGAGATAGCGCGGTTCGAACCACGAGTCGACATCAATAGGCTGGCGGATCAGTTTGAGCCGCAACGCATCCTGCGCGACGGCCTTGTAACGCGCGACGATGAAAGGGTCGATCAGCGGGGAGTTGCGATCCTTGAGACGCTGGTCCGCGAATTCCGCTTGCCACGACGCATCACTCACGCCGCTTTTCGCCCACAGCTTGAAGAGCGCGTCGCGGTTCGCTTCGTCGGACGACCATTGCGCGGCCTTCACGAAGACGTTGACCACGCGTTGCACGATGTCGGGGTGCGCGGTCTCGAAGCCGTCGAGCACGAGCAGGTGCGATTGACGCGTGTATTGCGGGCCGTCGCGTTGCGATTCGTAGACGATGCGGGCAAGGCCCTGATCGCGCAAGCGATAGAGGTGATAGTCGTTGACCGAGGCGTCGATGCCGTTGGACGCCAGTGCGGCGAGCGAACTGGCCGTGTCGAGATTGATCACGCGTAACGCGCGCTCGTCGAGCTGGTTCTCGGCGAGTACGTTGTCGGCCACGAGTTGCAGATTGGTGCCGCGAAAGATGGCGACGCGCTTGCCTTTGAGGTCTTTGATCGACTTGATGCCGGAGTCGGGCGGCACGCCGATCTTCACGCCCGAGCGCACGCCCGATTCGAGCAGGATGTGGGTCTTGAGTCCATTCGCGCGCGCGAGCACCGCGGGCAAATCGCCCTGAAACGCGAAGTCGAGTGCGTTGTCGGCAATGGCTTCGTTGACAGCCGGGCCCGCGCCCTTGAAGAAGAGCCATTCAACCTTGATGCCGTCGGCGGCGAATTCCTTTTCGAGCCATTGCTGGCCTTGCACCGTGGCCGCCGGCGAGCCGCCAAATGTAGGCGGATCGCCCGCGCCTTGCTGTGCGACGCCGATGCGGATCACGGTGGGTTTGTCGGCGAAAGCCTGAGCGGCGGCGAAGGAAAGCGCAACGCAAAACAGGTACTGCAAAACGCGGGAAGGTCGCATGAGCAGGATCGAGTGGGGTGATGAAACCGAATGGGCAAACCGGCATGCCGTTGCGTCATTCTTTCCCGCGTGATCGATCAGGACAACCAATGATTCGCGATTTGTATTTCTGCGCTTCGGCTGTGACGCCGTGGATCCGTCATGCAAGCGAAGGGCGCTTCCATGATAGTGGAGCGAGGAAGCCGCTCAAGGAAGAAATCGTGCTAACGATCGAAGCGAAAAGCGACAAGAGAAGAGCCGCCAGCGAGGCAATAGCGCCGGTCATGCGGTGCGCATGCCGGCGTTTCTTAGAGGGTGATCAGGTGTTTTCCGCCGCGTGAGCCGCGGTGCGCGTGCGCCGCGAAGGCATGAAGTACCAGATCGCGCCAAGCGCCTGCAACACGACGAGCACGGCCCACACGGTCTGGTGCGCGATGGCCGGATAGTGGCCGTCGAGCGCGGGCCAGTGGCCAAGCGCCGCGCCGATGGCAATCTGCAAGACGAAGATGCCGACGAAGATCACGAGCGTGAAGGTCGTGTTCACGCGGCCGATCAAACGCGGCGGGAAATATTCGGCGAGCACGGCGTACGTGAGAATGCCCGTGCCGCCGAACGCCCCGTACGCGGCCCACAGCAGCGTGGGCGGCAGCGGCACGCGTGCGGCGAGCAGCGCCTGCACGACCACGAACAGCAGCATCGTCACGCCGGAAAAAAGTTGCACGCTCACGCCGCGGCGCTCGAAACTCCGCGCCAGCGCGCCAAAACCAATGTTTCCGATGATGAACGCGGCGCCCAGAATGGAAACGAGCGACGCGGCGCGCGCACCGACGTCGGTGCTGCCGGCGGGCACGACGTCGCGCAGGAAT
Organism: Paraburkholderia acidisoli; assembly: GCF_009789675.1. NCBI lineage: Bacteria > Pseudomonadati > Pseudomonadota > Betaproteobacteria > Burkholderiales > Burkholderiaceae > Paraburkholderia > Paraburkholderia acidisoli. The sequence goes on from NZ_CP046914.1 coordinate 1,802,557, forward strand.
GCGCCGACCCACAACGACTGCATCGCGTAGAACACAGCCTGCGTGAGCGAGGAAAACGTCGCGGTTTTCCAGAACGCATGGCTCTTGAGAATATGCGCGGTGCCCTTGAACTGCTCGAGCACGCTGGCCTGATGATGCGTGTCGCGCGTGCGCGGGCCGCCGAGCCAGATGATGGCGGCAACGATGACGGTCAGCACCGCGAGGCCGAGGCTCACACCGCGCCACGGCGCGATCGAGAGCAGCCACGACAGCGGCGCGCCCACGGCCACGCCGCCGAGGCCGCCCACGGCCATGACGAGCCCGTTGACGAGCGTGAGCTGGGCGACGGGAAAGTGCTGCGCTGTGGCCTTGAACGCGCCGCCGAGACACACCGAGACGCCCACGCCGATCAGCAGGCGGCCGACCATCATCGCGGCGATGTCGTGCGACACGGCGAAGATGAGCGCGCCCGCCGCGGCCACGAGCATCACGCAGGCGGTGACGCGGCGCGGGCCGAAATGGTCGAGCAGCACGCCGCCGGGAATCTGCGCGCCCGCGAAGCCAAGGAAATACAGGCTCGTGAGCGTGCCGAGATCGGTAGCGGTGAAACCCATTTCATGCGAAAGAAACGGCGCGAAGCCGAGATTTACGCCGCGAAACAGGTAAGAAACGAAGTAGCCGAGCGCGAAAACGGCGAAAACGCGCAATCTCAGTGATGTCATGGTGCGGGCGGAGCCGGCGCAGCGGCGGGCGAGTGTCTGGATGTTGTTATGGGCGAGATTATTGGCGATTGGCGCGCGCCTGACCAGCGAGAGATATCAGCCACGATTGTGAGTAAAATTTGACGTCATGGCCCGATCATTTCCCCCTCTCCAGGCGCTGCGCGCCCTCGAAGCCGCCGCGCGGCGGCGCAGTTTCAGCCGTGCGGCGGAAGAATTGCATTTGACGCACAGCGCGGTGAGCCATCATCTGCGCGCGCTCGAAACCGAACTTGGCGTGGAATTGTTCCGCCGTGCGGGCAGCCGCATGATTCCCACGGCCGCGGGCGCGCAACTGGCCGAGCGCGTGCGCCGCAGTCTGGAGGATTTACGCGAGGCGCTCGACGCCACGCGGCCCGGCGTGAGCGGTGTGACGCGGCTCGAACTGAGCGTGATGTCCGATTTCGCGTCGGTTTGGCTGATCCCGCGGCTGGGCGACTTCTACGATCGTCACCCGATGGTCGATCTCTCGCTGCGCATGCACGCCGACGTCTCGCCGCCCGATCCGTATCCGTTCGACATCGGCATCTGGCATCGGCGCGTGGACGAACCCGGCTTCCAGATTCGCAAACTGCTCGACGATCAGGTGGTCGCGGTGTGCAGCCCGGCCTTGCTCGCGCGCTATCCCGACTTTCGCATCGAAGACTTGCCAACCCTGCCGCTGCTGCGCTTCTCGCGACGTACGTGGCGCGATTTCTTCGAGGCGGCCGGCGTGAGCGGCGTGGAACCCGAGCGCGGTCCCGTATTCGACGACGCCGGTCTGCTCCTGCAAGCCACGGTGGCGGGCCAGGGCGTGGCCACGGCGCGCCTGCAACTCGCGCGCGGTTTCATCGAGCGCGGCCAACTGGTGCAACTCGGCCAGGTTCGCATACCTGCATCGCTCGACTACTACATCACGTGGCGCGAGGGACATCCGCGCGAAGCGGCCATTCAGCAGTTTTACCGCTGGGTGAAGGCGCAACTGGCCAATTGAGACCGCATTGCACGCATTCGAGATACATGCGGGTTTTACCGGTGCATTTCTTGTCAACCCATGCATTGCGATGCACGTTGCTGTCCGATAGAGCCCATGAATTTCGCTGCATGTTTTATACGATTGAATCGCCAATTCATATCGCATGCACCACTGTGCACCAAAGCGGAACGATGATTCATGCAAACGCAAACGAATGCGTTTCAATGCCGGTATTCACGTAGTGCCGGTGAACGAATTAGCGATTCACACTGCCGCTGCTGGCAAAACGATTTGTCCAGGGAATGCCGCAAAGCCGGTGGGGCGGGGGCCGGGAGCCTGCTGCACGCTTCGACTCATCGATAATTTAATTGGAGTATCGTTAGTCCCCACGCGTTTGGCGCGCCTGAGTTTCGTAGTGAATGGTGTAGTGGAATGGGCCCGTTTCGTGGGCCGGCAATAAGACTGTGACAACAGGAGAAATTGCATGAAGGCTATTCAGGTATTCAAACTGGCCGCAACCACCGTCCTCGTGGCGGCGTCGTTCCAGGTGTACGCGCAGGACACGTCGGCTTCCGCCGCGCCGGCCGCGAGCGCGCCCACGGCCGCAGCGCAGCAGCAATACAAGCAATCGAAGTCGCAATACAAGTCGGCGAAGGCGGCCAATCGCGCGCTCGGCCGCAAGGTTCGCGCGGCGCTGGCCCGTGACAAGGACATCAGCGTCTCGAACATCACCGTGCGCGCACGCGACGGTGCCGTGGTCCTGCAAGGCACGGTGCCCGACCAGTCGCAGGTCGACAAGGCCACCGACGTCGCCAAGGGCGTGTCGGGCGTGACCTCGGTGAAGAACGCCCTGACGATCCGTCCGGTCGGTACCTGAGCGTTCGCGGCGCCTGCGGCACGATCGTGCCGCCTGGCGCGCGTCCGGGTTCATCTCGAAGCCGCACATGCAGTCCAGTTCATGGGCTGCATGTGCGGTTTTTTATTGCATGCGCCCATCGTGCAGCGTGGCCGCTCAAGGATCGACGTAATGCATCTCCGGCGATTCGCCCATGAGCAGCGAGCAATTGGCGTCGGCGGCGGCGCGCAGATAATCCCATAGCGACGTGATGCGCCGCAGTTTGCGCAGGTCTTCGCGGCTGCACAGCCAGAAGCGCCGCGTAACGACGACCTCTTCGGGCAGGATGGGCACGAGGCGCGGGTCGGGGGTCGCCATGAAGCACGGCAGAATCGCCAGGGCACTGCCTTGCAGCGCGGCATGGTATTGCGCGATCACGCTCGTGCTGCACAGGCTGGCTGTCACGTTGGGCGCGGTGCGTTCGAGGTAGAGCAGTTCGTGGCTGAATGCCAGGTCGGCGACATAGTTGATGAACGCGTGATGGCGCAGATCCGCGGTCGAGCGAATGGGCGCGTGCCGGGCGAGATAGCCGGGCGTGCCATAGAGCCGCAAGCGGTAATCGCATAGCTTGGTGTAAACATACTGGCCGCGCTCGGGGCGCTCCAGCATGATCGCCAGATCGGCCTCGCGCTTCGAAAGACTCACGAAATGCGGGACCGGCAGCAAGTCGATCGACATGTCCGGGTGTTCGCCCGCGAAGCGCGCGAGTTGCGGCGCGAGAAAGAAACAGCCGAAACCTTCCGTTGATCCCACGCGCACGTGCCCGGAAAGCGATTGCGCGCCCAGCGCGAATTGCTCGCTCGCCGATTGCACGGTGGTCTCCACGGCATCGGCATAGGTCAGCAAACGTTGACCCTCGGCCGTGAGCACGAAACCGCCCGCGCGCGACTTATCGAACAGGACCGTGCCGAGCGCCGCTTCCAGCTCGCGCACACGGCGCGCGACCGTAGTGTGATCCACGCCCAGCCGCTTCGCGGCGCCGCTCGCGCGTTGCGTGCGCGCGACTTCGAGGAAATAGCGCAGATCGTCCCAATTCAATGTCTCCAACTTCCCGCTTGTGTTTTTTTGCATATCGGATGGGCTTTTTCATCTCTATGCTGAGGATATTCGAATAACTATACTCGTTTGCAGACCCGACTCAGCGGTCGCACAATAAAGATGGAGACAGACGATGCACATGCAGTCGACCCCACGCGGGGCGGCCGTTGCCGCTTCCGTTCCTGAACGCGCACGCGACTATCGGATCGCAGGCGGGGCCAGCATGGCCGCCACGGCGATCGAGTCATACGGCTTCTTCCTTTGCGGCACCGCCGCCGCGCTCGTTTTCAGCAAGATTTTCTTTCCCGCGCTCGATCCCATTTTCGGAACACTGGCTGCATTCGCCACCTCTGCCGCAGGCTTGATTGGCCGGCCCATGGCAGGCGTCGCATTCGGTCACTTCCGCGATCGCGCGGGCCGTAAATCGACGTGTTCTCCGCGGAGATTCGCTACAAAATTATTTCGGTTTCCGTATCAATTGCCGGTGTGATCCGCCGCGACCATCCATCGTTGCGCTGGTCTGCACGTTGTTCAGGCTCGAAGCACGATTAAACCGCTGGATTGACCCCATTCTTATCCGAGAGAGTTCATCATGAATGCTGTGACCCAGGCTTCCAACGCACAAGTCTCCACCGTCAAGCTGCTGATCAACGGCGAATTCGTCGAATCGAAAACCACCGAATGGCGCGACATCGTCAATCCGGCCACGCAGGAAGTGCTGGCGCGCGTGCCGTTCGCGACCGTCGAAGAAGTCGATCTCGCTGTGAAGAGTGCACACGCCGCCTTCGCGAGCTGGAGAAACACGTCGCTGGGTGTGCGGCTGCGCATCATGCTCAAGCTGCAGGCGTTGATTCGCGAGAATATGTCGCGTATTGCGCAAACGCTCACGGCGGAACAAGGCAAGACACTGCCCGATGCGGAAGGCGACATTTTCCGCGGCCTCGAAGTGGTCGAGCACGCGTGTTCGATCGGCACGTTGCAGCAGGGCGGTTTTGCCGAGAACGTCGCGGGCGGCGTGGATACCTATACGCTGCAACAGCCGATTGGCGTGTGCGCGGGCATCACGCCGTTCAATTTCCCCGCCATGATTCCGCTCTGGATGTTCCCCATGGCGATCGTGTGCGGCAACACGTTCGTGCTGAAGCCCTCGGAGCAAGACCCGCTTTCGACCATGCAACTCGTCGAACTCGCGATCGAAGCGGGCATTCCCAAGGGCGTGCTCAACGTCGTGCACGGCGGCAAGGAAGTCGTCGATGCGATCTGCACGCACGATCTCGTGAAGGCCATTTCCTTCGTCGGCTCGACGGCCGTGGGCACGCATGTCTATCGCCTCGGCAGCGAGCACGGCAAGCGCGTGCAGTCGATGATGGGCGCAAAGAATCACGCCGTGGTGCTGCCCGACGCGAACCGCGAGCAGACGATCAACGCGCTGGTGGGCGCGGCGTTCGGCGCGGCGGGCCAGCGTTGCATGGCGACCTCGGTGGCGGTGTTCGTGGGCGCGGCTCAGGAGTGGGTGGGCGAACTCGTCGAGAAGGCGAAGACGCTCAAGGTGAACGCGGGCCACGAACCGAATACCGACGTGGGTCCGGTGGTGTCGCGCGCGGCGAAAACGCGCATTCTCGGTTTGATCGAAGCGGGCGTGAAGCAGGGCGCGACGCTCGCGCTCGACGGCCGCGACGTGAAGGTGCCGAACTACGAGAGCGGCAATTTCGTCGGGCCAACGGTGTTCACGAACGTCGAGACCGGGATGGACATCTACACCAATGAGATTTTCGGGCCCGTGCTCGTGGTGCTTACGGCAAACACACTCGACGAAGCCATTGCTATCGTCAATGCGAATCCGTTCGGCAACGGTGTGGGTTTGTTCACGCAAAGCGGCGCGGCGGCGCGTAAATTCCAGAGCGAAATCGACATCGGCCAGGTCGGCATCAATATTCCGATTCCGGTGCCCGTGCCTTATTTCAGCTTCACGGGTTCGCGCGGTTCGAAGCTCGGCGATCTCGGCCCGTACGGCAAGCAAGTGGTGCAGTTCTATACGCAAACCAAGACGGTCACCGCGCGCTGGTTCGACGACGCCACGGTGAACGACGGCGTGAACACCACGATCAGTCTGCGCTGAACGGTTGCGCGCGCAACCGACCTCTATCAACGATAACGGAGACACGCTCATGAAAATCGCATTCGTCGGGTTGGGCCACATGGGCGCGCCAATGGCGCTCAATCTGCTCAAGGCAGGGCATGCGCTGGCGGTGTTCGACCTGAGCGCCGACGCCATGCAAACGCTTGCCGATGCGGGCGCGCGCAAGGCCGCTTCGCCGAAAGACGCCGTGAACGGCGCCGAATACGTGATCACGATGCTGCCCGCCGCCGCGCACGTGCGCAGCGTGCTCGGTGCCGAAGACGGCGTGCTCGCGGGCATCGCGAAGGGCGTGACGATCATCGACTCGAGCACGATCGATCCCGCGAGCGTGAAGGAGTTCGCGGCGCTCGCCGCCGCGCACGGCAACGCATTCGTCGATGCGCCCGTTTCCGGCGGCACCGGCGGCGCGGCGGCGGGCACGCTCACGTTCATGGTGGGCGGCAGCGCGGCGATCTACGAGAGCGTGAAACCCGTGCTCTCGGGCATGGGCAAGAACATCGTGCATTGCGGCGAGACGGGTACGGGGCAGGTCGCGAAGATCTGCAACAACCTCGTGCTGGGCGTGACGATGGCGGGCGTGGCCGAAGCGATGGCGCTGGGCGAGGCGCTCGGCATCGACCCGAAGGTGTTGGGCGGCATCATGAACACGTCCACGGGTCGCAGCTGGAGTTCGGACACGTACAACCCGTTTCCGGGCGTAATCGAAACGGCGCCGTCCTCGCGCGGTTATTCGGGCGGCTTCGGCACCGATCTCATGCTCAAGGATCTCGGGCTCGCCACCGACGCCGCGAAGGGCGCGCGCCAGCCTGCGTTCATGGGCGCGCTCGCGCAACAGCTGTATCAGGCAATGAGTACGCGCGGCGACGGCAAGCTCGATTTTTCGGCGATCATCAAGCTCTACCGTAGCGACCAATAACGCGTGGGATCCAACGTATCGAGGCGCGCCTTAACGGGCGCGCTTTTTTATTGGCGCGCCGCAATGGCCGCATGCATCTTCGATTCGATGCCGTCGATCAGGCGTGTGAACCAGCGGTTCAACAGCGCATTCGAAGGCGCGAGCACGGTCGAGCACGCGAGGATGCGATAGACGTCGTGGCGCGTAACCTTCGAGGTTTTCGCGGGATCGAGCCAGTCTTCGTTGGCCACGAGACGGTCGAGCGTTTCGAGGCCGATCAGAATGGGCCACAGGCACGCGAGCCGCAAACGCAGTGAAAGACGCGGCAACGCGAACGTATAGTCGATTGCCGCGCGGAAGTGCTCGAGCGCCACGCGTACGAGGTCGAACATGACCGGTTGCGCGCGCAACGATGCGCCGGGCTGCATGAGCGCGCGCGCGTCGAGTCCGAGTTCGCCGAGCATCGACACGGGCAAATAGCATCGTCCGATACGCAGATCCTTGCCGCAATCGCGCAGCACGTTCACCAGTTGCAGCGCTTTGCCGAAGCGCACGCCGCGCGCGCACAGGGTTGCCTCGAGCGATGGCGCGAGCGCACCCGGCACATGGCGGTAAGTCATCTGCGTCCAGAACTCACCCACGCAACCCGCCACGAGATACGTGTAGCGGTCGAGATCGTCGCGCGTTTCCAACGCCTTCACTTCGCCCGATTGTTCGTCGGGGAAGGTGCGTAGATCGAATTCCATGCCCTCGGTGAGCGTCGCGACCACGCCGCGCACGGCCGCGCGATCGCCTTCGTCGAGTTGCGCGAGGATGTCGAGCGCGCCATCGAGCGACTCCAGCAGCAGTTTCTCGTCCGAATGCGTTTGCTGGCCCGCGACTTCGCCCGCGAGATGCGCGAGCGCGCGGTTGTCGGTCGTGGTGCCGTCGATCCGTTCGCGCAGCGCGAGCAGCAGCGCGAGGCGGCGCTCGGGCGGGATCAGCGCGGTGTCCGCGATGGTGTCGGCGGCGCGCGCCAGCAGGTAGGCCTCGCCCACGGGGTCGCGCATGCCGGCCGGCAGCACGCGCATCGTGAGGTAGAACGAACGGGAAACGCCTTTGAGCAACGGGCCTAGCAGAAAGGCCCGGGTAGAATTCTGCATGTCGGATTGGGGCAGCGAGGGACGGATCGAGCGCAGCCGCATTGTATCGTGGACGAGGGAGGCCAGGCCCGGTGAGACCCGCGCGCGCGTTTTTCGACCTGCAGGTGCGCTTCGCGCACGAAGCCGCGCGCTTGACCGGTGCGCCGCTCGTGGGCGCGTTGCTCGAGTGGACCAATCTGTATGTGCGTTTCGGAGCGGGGCGTGCTTTCGATCCGGCGCATCCGCTTTGGGCCGCCTATTCGAGCGGTATCGACGAAAGCGCGCCGCTTGCGCAGCAATGCGAATGGACATGGCGCTATCTCCAGCGGTGCCCGACGCATCGCGCGTCGCCGTATGTCATCGCGAGCTTCGGTTGCTTCGCCTATGCGCGCGACGCGCACGGCGGCGTGCGGCTGCATTTCGACCCGCGTGTCGATAGAGGCATGTCGCCGCTCGATATCCGGCGGCGCCACGCTCGCCGCGCCGAATTGCAGCGGTTGATCGAGCACGTGTGCGAACACGATCCCGCCTGGTCGTCGCTCGAACTGCACGGCACGTCCTGGCTTTATAACGTGCCCGCGTATCGAGGCCTCTTTCCCGATGTTTACGTGGCCAGCGCGCAGCCCGTGCCGCGTTGGCGCGCGCTCTCGCTCTGGGGGCAATTTCTCGATCGGCATGGCGCGCTGCGTGAAATGCCGGCGGCGGGCATGCTCACGCGCGTTGCCCAACTCCGCAATATAGAAGAGGGGATCGCGCAATGCTTTCCTTTTCAGGCGCTCGCCGTGAGCGCGCCCATCCAGTTGTTGCGCGAACATTTCAGCGCATGACGCGTGGCTTTCTATTCTGTCGATCGAATGGCCAGATCCTTAATATGACTGTTTTGTGATCGCAAGTATCGGTAACCGCTACGGTTACCAAAAATTTCGCCGAAAGGGTGTGCGGCGCTATCGGTGCCGGCAATTGAAAGCCGCCTCGCGAAACAAGCCAATAACGCCTGCGTCGAAAACCAACGCCAAAAAAGCGGCAAGATTCCATCGTCGCGAATATTGATGAAAGTAATACGAGTAATGCGCGGGTAATGTGACGGCGCTCACGCAACCCCTAGACTCCGCCGATGCTTTTTGTCTCGGAGCGTTGCTCATGCCTTCGTCCCCGGCTCTTGCCATTCATTCCCTGCGCGATTTCGAGCTGACTGCGGACGGCCAGTATTTGATGGTGAACGGCAATCAGCCCGACAGCGTTGCGCTGCATTGTTCGGTGATGCATGAGTTGCTTGCCGCGCTTTCCAATGCAATTGGCCGTTCCGAACGGATTCGTCAGAAGACCGCGAGCGTGAAATTCACCATGCCCTGCGAGGCGTGGGAAATCGGCCGCGAATCGGGCGAGGTGCAGCACCTGGTCGTGAGTTTTCGACTGCCGGGCGGCGCTGAATTGTCGTTTCGTCTGCATCCGGCCCAGGCCGCGCATATGACCGAAGTCCTGTCGCTCGTCACCGGTCTCGCCGCGGTGCGTCGCCCCGGCGGCATGAGCGTCCAGTAACGCGGCCGCATTCGTCGCACCCGCTGTTTCCGTCGTCGCCGCCGCGCACGCATCGCGCTGCCTGGCGGCTTTCGTTGGCCTCTCTTTCCACCTCCCGCATGACGGCATCAATTACCACGGCGCGCGTTGCTCGCGCGCTGACACTCGCCGGTCTCGGCATTGGCGTGACCGCCTCGGCGCATGCCACCGAGCCCTTCGTGGTCAAGGACATCCGCATCGACGGTCTTTCGCGCATCGAACCGGGCACCGTGTTCGCTTATCTGCCGATCAAGCAGGGCGACACGTTCACCGACGATAAAGCTTCCGACGCGATTCGTGCGCTCTATGCCACGGGCTTTTTCAGCGACGTGCGCATCGCGGTGGAGGGCGGCACGGTCGTCGTGCAGGTGCAGGAGCGTCCCGCCATCGGCACGATCGATTTCGCCGGCATTCACGAATTCGACAAGGACAATCTGACGAAGGCGCTCAAGGCCGTGGGTTTGTCGCCGGGCCTCAGCTACGACAAGGCGCTCGTCGACAAAGCCGAGCAGGAACTGAAGCGTCAATATCTCACGCGCGGCTATTACGCGGCGGAAGTCACGACCACGGTCACGCCGATCGATCGCAACCGCGTGGGCCTGTTGTTTTCGGTGATAGAAGGGCCGAGCGCGAAGATTCGCCAGGTCAATTTCATCGGCACGCATGCATTCAGCGAAGGCACGCTGCGCGACGAAATGCAGCTATCCACGCCGAACTGGTTCTCGTGGTACACGAAGAACGATCTGTATTCGAAGGAAAAACTCACGGGCGATCTGGAGAACGTGCGCTCGTATTATCTCGATCGCGGTTACCTCGAATTCAATATCGACTCGACTCAGGTTTCGCTTTCGCCCGACAAGAAGGACATGTACCTCACGGTCGCCGTGCACGAGGGCCAGCCGTACACTATTTCGAGCATCAATTTCGCGGGCAATCTGCTCGATCGCGAACCGGAATTGCGCAAGCTCGTCACGATCAAGCCCGGCCAGCGTTTTTCGGCGCAAAAGCTCAAGGACACGACCAAGGCGATTGTCGATCGTCTGGGTGAATACGGTTATGCGTTCGCCACGGTGAACGCCGAACCGCAGATCGATCAGGCGCACCACACGGTCGCGCTCACGCTGCAGGTCGATCCGAGCCGCCGCGTGTATGTGCGGCAAGTGAATATCACGGGCAATACGCGCACGCGCGACGAAGTGATCCGCCGTGAAATGCGTCAGCTCGAAAGTTCGTGGTTCGATTCGAACCGTCTCGCGCTTTCCAAGGACCGCGTCAATCGTCTCGGCTATTTCACCGACGTGCAGGTGACCACGGTGCCCGTGGAAGGCACGCAGGACGAAGTGGACGTGGACGTTGCCGTGACGGAAAAGCCCACGGGCACGATCTCGCTGGGCGTGGGTTACGGTTCGGGCGAAGGCCCGATCATTTCGGCGGGCGTGTCGCAGGACAACGTGTTCGGTTCGGGCAATAGTCTTTCGCTGAACGTGAATACGGCCACGACCTACCGCACGCTTTCGGTGACGGAAGTGGATCCGTATTTCACGGTGGACGGCATCAAGCGCATCACCGACGTGTATTACCGCACGACCGAGCCGCTCTATTATTCGAGCACGAACGACACGAGCTTCCGCATCATTTCGTACGGTGCGGATACCAAGTTCGGCATTCCGTTCTCCGAAACCGACATGGTGTATTTCGGTCTCGGTATCGAACAGGACCGGCTCGACGTGGACTCGACCACGCCGCAAACCTATATCGACTATGTGAACGATTTCGGCCGCGTCTCGAACACGGTGCCGTTCACGATCGGCTGGTCGCGCGACAATCGCGACAGCGCGCTCGTGCCGAGCCGCGGTTACTTCGCGCAGGCCAACGCCGAATATGGCACGCCGATCGGCACGGAATACTACAAGGCCGACGTGCAGTCGCAGTACTACTATTCGTTCGCGCGCGGCTTCGTGCTCGGGCTGAATCTGCAGGCGGGCTACGGTAACGGTCTCGGCGGCAAGCCGTATCCGATCTTCAAGAACTACTATGCGGGCGGTATCGGGTCGGTGCGTGGCTATGAGCCCAGTTCGCTCGGTCCGCGCGACGCGAGCACGAACGATCCGATTGGCGGCTCGAAGATGGTGGTCGGCAATATCGAACTGACGTTCCCGCTGCCGGGCACGGGTTACGATCGTACGCTGCGCGTGTTCACGTTCGTCGACGGCGGTAACGTCTGGGGCACGGAAGGCAACAGCACGGGCGCGAACGGCCTGCGCTACAGCTACGGCGCGGGTCTCGAATGGATCTCGCCGATCGGGCCGCTCAAGCTCGACCTCGGCTTCCCGATCGTCAAGCACGCGGGCGATCAGTACCAGAAGTTCCAGTTCCAGATCGGTACGTCGTTCTAACGCGGGCAACCGAAACCGGCGGCGCTCAGATCAGCAGTTCAAGCGAATGATAGAGGCGCCGCCGCTCCGGGTCGGTGGACGCCTCGCCGGCGTGTATCGCTTCCTTCAGGCAATCCAGAAAGCATTCGGCGGCGGGCGAGAGCGGCACGCCGCGCCGCGCGACAATGCTGACCACCGTGCGATCCACTTCCTCGTGCAGCGCGAGCGCACGCAGGTTCTCGCGCGCAAAGCGCGATTCCACCAGCGGCCACGGGAAAATGCTCACCATGTCGGTGTTCATGATGAGGCCCATTGCCACGATGAACGAATGCGCGAGATGCACCTTGCGCGGCATGGGCAAGCCGTGGCGGCGGAATACGTCGTCGGCGATCATCTCCTTGCTGGCCGGATCCCAGTTCAGTAGCCATTCGGATTCCTGAAGATCGCGCAGCGATTGCGCGTGCGCGAGCGGATGATCGTGACGCACGACCACGGCCGATTCGGTTGCGAAGATCGGCGTTTGCGTGAACTCCGCATGCAGCGAAGCCGAACTCGGCTTGCCGAGCGAGAAGTCGAGCGAGCCGTCGCGCAGGCGCGGCATCACGATATTCAGCAATCCTTCGTAAAACTCCAGCTGCATCTCGGGCATGCGCTCACGAAACCGCGTGACCGCATCCGGCAGAAACGAGAGCGCGAGCCACGGCGTCACGCCGATCGCGAGCTTGCCGCCGCCGCGCCCGCGCCGCGCGTCGAGTTCGTCCTGCGCGCGTGACATCTGGTGCACGACGAGCCGCGCGTGCACGAGCAGCGCCTGGCCCGCTTCCGTGAACGCAATACCGTTCGCGTTGCGCGTGACGAGCGCGATCTGCTGCTCGGCCTCCAGCTCGCGCACCGCCTTGGTGGCCGCGGCGGGCGAAATGCCGAGCTGACGCGCCGCCGCGCGAATGCTGCCGGTGTCGGCCATGGCGACGAGCGTCCTGAACTGGTGAAACTTCATAGGGATAACCCGGGTGCTCACTTCTGGTTGGCGGGCCAACCATTTTAGGGCTGTCGGTCAAAAAACGGCGTCATTATCCTCGGCGTTGATTCGGAATCGATCGACAGGAGAACCCGCATGAACACGATGGCCATTCCCGCCGCAATCGCAGCGATCGAAGAGGAAATGATCGCGCTGCGCCACGAGATCCACGCCCACCCGGAACTGGGCTTCGAGGAATTCGTGACCGGCGATCTCGTTGCGCAACGGCTCGCGGAGTGGGGTTACGAGGTGCATCGCGGGCTGGGCGGCACCGGCGTCGTCGGCACGCTCAAGGTGGGCGCCGGCCCGCTGCACCTCGGCTTGCGCGCCGACATGGACGCGCTTCCCATCCACGAAACCACGGGTCTTCCCTGGGAGAGCCGGATCGCGGGCAAGATGCACGCGTGCGGCCACGACGGTCACACCGCCATGCTGCTGGCCGCCGCGAAGCATCTCGCGCAATCGCGTCAATTCAACGGCACGCTGCACCTGATCTTTCAACCCGCCGAGGAAGGTCTGGGCGGTGCGAAGCGCATGCTCGAAGAGGGCCTGTTCGAGCGCTTTCCGTGCGACGCCGTGTTCGCCATGCACAACATGCCCGGCTTTCCCACCGGCAAGCTCGGCTTTCGCGCGGGGCCGTTCATGGCTTCGTCGGATACCGTGGTGATCGACATCGACGGGCGCGGCGGTCACGGCGCGGTGCCGCACAAGGCCATCGATCCCGTGGTCGTGTGCGCGAACGTGGTGCTGGCGTTGCAAACGATCGTCTCGCGCAACGTGCCGCCGCTCGACATGGCGATCGTGACCGTGGGCGCGATCCACGCGGGCGAGGCGCCGAACGTGATTCCGCAAACCGCGCAGATGAAACTCTCGGTGCGCGCGTTGCGCCCCGAAGTGCGCGATCTGCTGCAGGAGCGCATTACCGCGCTCGTGCATGCGCAGGCGAGCGCCTACGGCGCGACGGCGCGTATCGACTATCAACGCCGCTATCCCGTGCTCGTCAACGACGAGGCGATGACGGCCTTCGCGCAGCAGGTGGCGCGCGACTGGCTCGGCGCGGATGGTCTGATCGACGACATGGCGCCGCTCACGGGCAGCGAAGATTTCGCGTTCCTGCTGGAGCGTTGCGCGGGCAGTTACTTGATCATCGGCAATGGCGACGGCGAGGGCGGTTGCATGGTGCACAACCCCGGCTACGATTTCAACGACGATTGCCTCGCCACCGGCGCCGCGTACTGGGTGCAACTCGCCGAGCGCTTCCTGCGCGCCTGAGTTCGCTCCCGAACGACCGAAGAAGGAGACCCACGATGACCGCCACCACTCTCACGTCGCACAGCGCCGCATCGAACGGCGCCACGCGTCGCTCACGCGCGAAGGCCATCTTCGCGATCACGCTCGGCAACGGGCTGGAGTTTTTCGACTTCACGGTCTACAGCTTCTTCGCGTCGATCATCGGCTCGCTGTACTTTCCCGTGCAGGGCTCGCTCAATCAATTGATGCTGGCCGTGGGCAGTTTCGGCGTGGGTTTCGTGGTGCGGCCGCTCGGCGGCATCGTGATCGGCGCATTCGCCGACCGCGCGGGCCGCAAAGCCGCCATGACGCTCACGCTGTGGCTCATGGCGCTCGGCTCGGCGCTCATCGCCTTCTCGCCCACCTACAAGCAGATCGGTCTCGCGGCGCCCGCGCTCATTCTGCTCGCGCGCCTCGTGCAAGGCTTCGCGGTGGGCGGCGAAGTGGGCGCGTCCACTTCGCTGTTGCTCGAATATGCCGACGACCGTTCGCGCGGCTTTTACGGCAGCTGGCAGTTCGTGAGCCAGGGCCTCAACACGGTTTGCGGCGCGTTGATCGGCGTCACGCTTTCTTCGCTGCTTTCGCCCGGCGCGCTCGAAAGCTGGGGCTGGCGCGTCCCGTTCGTGATCGGCATGCTCGTGGTGCCGGTGGGCGTGTATATCCGCCGCCATCTCGACGAAACGCTCGTGCATCCCGAACCCGTGGAGGGCGCGGCCGCGGTGGCCGACGTCGCTCGTCCCGTGCGCGAGATCGTCTCGCGGCATCGCAAGGCGCTGGTGGCGGGCATTGTCACGACCATCGGCGGCACGGCGGCGAACTACATCGTGCTGTTCTACATGTCCACCTATGCGATCAAGATTCTCGGCTTGCCGATGTCGGTGGGCATGAGCGCGGCGCTGGTCGCGGCGCTCGTCACGGCGCTCTGCTCGCCGTTCGCGGGCATGCTCTCCGACCGGCTCGGGCGCAAGTGGGTGATGGGCTTGTCGCGCGTCGCGCTGATCGCGGTGATCTACCCGGCGTTCATGGTGATTCATGCTTCGCCGAACGTGACCACGGTGCTCGCCGTGGTGGCCGTGCTCGGCGCGATCGTCGCGTTCACGGCGGTGCCCAACATCGTCATGCTGCCCGAGCTGTTTCCGCAGCGTATCCGGGTCACGGGCATGTCGATCGTCTATTGCGTGGGCGTGTCGATCTTCGGTGGCTTCGCGCAGTTCTTCGCCACGTGGCTCATCAAGCTGCTCGACAATCCGCTGGCGCCCGCGTGGTATCTGATCGGTTGCGGCGCGGTCTCGCTGCTGGCGTTGCCGCTGATTCGCGAACCGGCGGGACGTCCGCTCGACTGACCGGCGCAGTTGGCCATTCCTGTCACGCGGTGCGTGCGCTATGCCGTTTTAGCGCGCGCACCGCGTTTTTTTATGGGGCGTTGATACCGGGCTTTCTAGAATGAGCGCATGTCCAACTCGTGCGCGCCCAACTTCATGACGTCGATTGTTTCGCCACGCGTGCCGTCCGCCGCAAGCCGCTCACGCGCGGCGCAGCGCCCATTACTGACCGGGCGTGCGCCCGTTCGACCCAACGCGCAAGCGGTGACGGTGCAACTCGTCGTGCGCGTGCCCACGCGCGACGCCCAGCTCGCGCGCTGCACGCTGCACGGTTTGCTCGGTGCGGCGCTCGGCGTGCATACGATCGATATCGACCGGCGTTGCGGTCTCGCCTGTCTGCACGTCGAACTCGAGCGCCGCCGCGTCGCCGAAGCCATGGCGCTGCTCATGCGCACGCTGTCGTACGCCGAATTCGGCCGGATCCGCCAACTCGATCGCCGGGTCTGACGGATTTTCGGACGGGCTCTTGTTGCGCCTTCGCGAGGCATCTCCGTATCGCGACGACTGCGTCAATACACGCCGATCTCAACTTTGTCTGCCCGCAAAAAGCGTTCAGGTTTTTCCTGGAATTAACTTTTCTTCGCTAACCTCGGCGTCCTGCAAAAAATCGCGGACGTTAGCGAACGACATCATCGGAATTTGTTTCGAGGAACGAAATAAATTCGTCGATCATTCAACGATCGGGATGGCAATTCGCGCGCATCCGCTCGACTCATCACATTCGATCTGCACGGTCTGGAAAAACAGTAGTATTCATTGCGAGCGCCAGTCGGTCTCACGCGTGACGAATCAGCGCGTGAACGATTCGGGTACGCCGGTCCAGCGCAGATCGTCGATAACGGAGAACAGCATGACACGCGTAATTCGGCTTGCCCGTTTGTGCCTGTCGTTGGGGTTGCTGGCGGCACTCTTCGGTTGCCATGAAAACAAACCTGCCGCATCGGCGCCACCGCCCGCGAACGTCGACGTGATCGACGTGGCATTGCGCGACGTGCCCGTGGTCTACGAATACGTCGGGCAAACCGAGAGTTCGCAGCAGGTCGAAATTCGCGCGCGCGTGAATGGCTTCCTCGAAAAGCGCGTTTATCAGGAGGGCACGTTGGTTCATCAGGGCGATGTCCTGTTCGTGATGGACCGCAAGCCTTATCAGGCCGCGCTCGACGCTGCGCAGGCCGAATACGCGCAGCAAAAGGCGCGGCTCGACACGGCGCAGGCCAATCTCAACCGCGTGCGTCCGCTGGTCGCGAAGAACGCGTTGAGCCAGAAGGATCTCGACGATTCGGTCGGCCAGCAGCAAGCCGCCGCCGCCGCGCTCGAACAGGCGCGCGCGAACGTCACGAGCGCGTCGCTCAATCTCGGCTATACGACCATCACCTCGCCGGTCACGGGTTTGTCGAGCTTCGCGAAGAAGCAGGACGGCTCGTATATCGACGCGAGCAACAGCCTGCTCACCTATGTGGCGAAGCTCGATCCCATGTGGATCAACTTCTCGCTCTCCGAAAACGAAATGCTCGATCTGCGCACGCAAACGCGCAACGGCACGCTCAAGCTGCCGCAGGTGGGCCAGCTCGAAGCCGTGATCGTGCTTGCAGACGGCAGCACGTATCCGCAGCGCGGCCATATCGCGTTCACCGACGCCGCGCTCAGTTCGGAAACCGGCACGTATCTGATTCGCGCGGAGGTGCCCAATCCCAACGGCGCGTTGCGGCCGGGCCAGTTCGTGCGCATCAAGCTGCTGGGCGCGGAGCGCGCGGCGGCGGTCGCGGTGCCGCAGGAGGCCGTGCAGCAGGGGCCGCGCGGCGCGTACGTGTGGACCGTCGATAAGGACAGCAAAGCACAGCAGCGTTCCGTCGAAACGGGGCAATGGAATGGCAACGACTGGGTGATCCAGTCGGGCTTGCACCCGGGCGATCGCGTGATCGTCGACAACACGTTGCGGCTCATGCCGGGCGCGCCCGTCAAGGCCAATGTGGTGGCGACGAAGCCGGCCAGCGTGAATCTGGGCGAGGGCGCCGATGGTGGCGGCGCGGGTGGTGGAGCGAGCGGTGGAGCGAGCGGCGATGCGAGCGGTGGCGCAAACGGCGGTGCCAATCAAGGCGCGGCCACGAACGGCGCGCAAGCCAACGCGGCGAATGCAGGCCGCGCAGCGAAACCGCAGTCGCACGCCACGCAAACCGCGCTCTATTTCGCCACCGGCAGCGCCAGCCTTGACGCGCGCTCGGCGGATGCGCTCGCGGCCGTCGCGCGCCGTCTCGCCGGCACGCCCGATGCGCGCGTGGTGATCTCGGGTTATGCCGATTCGAGCGGCTCCTATGCGGCCAACGAACGTCTCGCGCATGCTCGCGCGAACACGGTGCGGTCGGCGTTGATCGTCGCGGGCGTGCCCGACGCGCACATCGAGATGCGCAAACCCACGCGCGTCGTGGCGAACGATCCGCCCGACAAATCGCGCCGCGTGGACGTCTCGTTTGCGGCCGCCGCGGGAGGCTGAGCGATGAAGTTCTCCCACTTCTTTATCGACCGGCCGATTTTTGCGTCCGTCGTGTCGATCGTGCTCGTCGTCGCGGGTCTCGTGGCGATGTTCAATCTGCCGATCGCGCAGTTCCCCGACATCGCGCCGCCCACCATCACCGTGAGCGCGACGTATCCGGGTGCGAGCGCCGACATCGTCGCGCAGAACGTGGCCGCGCCCATCGAGCAGCAGGTCAACGGCGCGGACAACATGATGTACATGAACTCGTCGAGCTCTTCCACCGGCAACATGTCGCTCACCGTGTACTTCGATATTGGCACGGACCCGTCGCTCGCGCAGGTGGACGTGCAGAACCGCGTGAATCTCGCGCTGCCCACGCTGCCCGACGCGGTCACGGCGCAGGGCGTGTCCGTGCAGAAGCGCTCCTCGGCGTTCATGATGGTGATCGCGATCTATTCGCCCGATAACGCCTACGATCAGGCCTACGTGGCGAACTACGCGAACGTGTACGTGCTCGACGCGCTCAAGCGCATTCCGGGCGCGAACCAGGCGTCGATCTTCGGTTCCGCCGACTACGCCATGCGCATCTGGCTCAAGCCCGATCGCATGGCCAAGCTCGGCATTACCGTGGCCGACGTGCAGAACGCCATCAGTCAGCAAAATCAGCAGTTTTCGGCGGGCCGTCTCGGCCAGTCGCCCACCACCTCGCCGGTGCAGCAGACCTTTCCGGTGGCCACCAAAGGCCGCATGACCGAGCCCGCCGACTTCGACAATGTCATCCTGCGCGCCGCCTCGGGCGACGCCGCGATCGTGCGCATCAAGGACATCGGCCACGCGGAACTCGGCGCGAAAGACTACTCGTTGCGCGGCCGCTACAACGGCAAGACCGCCACGCTGATCGCCGTGTATCAGCAGCCTGGCGCGAATGCGTTGCAAGTGGCGAAGCAGGTCAAGCAAACGCTCGAGCAATTGCAAAAGAGCTTCCCGCCGGGGCTCAAATACGAAGTCGCGCTCGACACGACCGAGTTCGTGAGCGAGTCGATCGGCGAAGTCATCCATACGCTGCGCGACGCGGTGATCCTCGTCATCCTCGTCGTGTTCGTGTTCCTGCAAAGCTTCCGCGCGACGCTCGTGCCGATTCTCGCGGTGCCCGTGTCGATCATCGGCGCGTTCATCGGCATGATGGCGTTCGGCTTCTCCATCAACATGCTCACGCTGTTCGGCATGGTGCTCGCGATCGGTATCGTGGTGGACGACGCCATCGTCGTGATCGAAAACGTCGAGCGCAACATGAGCGAGTTCGGTCTCGCGCCGAAGGAGGCGGCCAAGCGCGCCATGGACGAAGTAAGCGGGCCGGTGGTCGCCATCGTGCTCGTGCTGCTCGCGGTGTTCATTCCCGTGGCGTTTCTTTCGGGCATCACGGGGCAGTTGTACAAGCAGTTCGCCGTGACGATCGCGGTCTCGGTCGTGCTCTCGGGCATTGTCGCGCTCACGCTGTCGCCCGCACTCGCGGCCATTCTGCTCAAACCGGGCGAGCAGAAGAAGAATCGCTTTTTCCGCTGGTTCAACGATAAGTTCGAACGTCTTACGGAGGGCTACGGAAGCTGGGTGCAGAGCGCGATACGCCGCGTGGTGCTTTCCATCGGTTTGATCGTCGTGATGATGATCGCCACGGGCGGGCTGTTCAAGCACATTCCTTCGTCGTTCCTGCCGGTGGAGGATCAGGGTTATCTGCTCGGCGCCGTGGTGCTGCCCGACGCGGCCAGTCTCGACCGCACGGGCGAAGTCTCGAAGCGCGCGGAGGACTGGTTCGCGAAGCAGCCCGCCGTGAGTTCGGTGGCGGCGCCTATCGGCTATAGCCTGATCGACTCGCAGTACAAGGCGAACGCGGGCACGCTCTTCATTACGCTGAAAGGCTTCAAGGACCGTGGCGCGAACGGCACCGCGCAAGACCTGATTCGCGACGCGCAAAAGGCCTTCGCGAGCTTCAAGGACGGCGTGGTTGTGCCGGTCAATCCGCCTTCCATTCCGGGTCTCGGCACCACGGGAGGTTTCGAATTCTGGCTGCAAAGTACGGGCGACGGCAATTACCAGCAACTCGAAGACAAGGTGCGCCAGTTCATTGCGAAAGCGCGGCAAAACCCGGCGTTGCGCGGCGTGAATTCGACCATCAACACGCACTCGCGCCAGTTGCTGGTGGAAGTGGATCGCGAGCGCGCGGAAACGCTGGGTGTGCCGGTTCAGGACGTTTATTCTGCACTCCAGACCATGTTCGGGTCGTCGTACGTGAGTCAGTTCCCGAAGGGTAGCCGCCTGTTCCAGGTGATCGTGCAAGCCGAGCCGCAATATCGCACGAGCCCGGAAGACATTCAGCAGCTTTACGTGCGTAACCGCAGCGGCGACATGGTGCCGATCAAGGCGGTGACCACGTTCCGCTTCGTGCCGGGCCCCGACATCGTGAATCGCTTCAACAACTTCCCGGCCGCGAAGATCATCGGCGACGCCGCGCCGGGGCATAGCTCGGGCGAAGCCATCGCCGCCATGGAGCAGATCGCGAACGAAACGCTCGGCGAAGGCTACAGCTTTTCGTGGAGCGGGCAGGCGTTCGAGGAAAAGAAGGCCGGCTCGACCGCGGCGCTCGTGTTCGCGTTCGCCTTGCTGATGGTGTTCCTCATTCTCGCGGCGCAGTACGAGAAATGGTCGCTGCCGATCGGCGTGCTGCTCGCGGTGCCGTTCGCGCTATTCGGCGCGCTCGTCGGCATCTTCATACGCGGCATGGAAAACGACGTGTATTTCCAGATCGGGTTGACGGTGCTGATCGCGTTGGCCGCGAAGAACGCCATTCTGATCTTCGAATTCGCGGTGGAAATGCGCGAGAAAGAAGCGCTTTCGCCGTACGAAGCCGCGCTGCGCGCCGCGAAGTTGCGCTTGCGGCCGATCATCATGACGTCGCTCGCGTTCATTCTCGGTTGCGTGCCGCTGGCGATCGCGAGCGGCGCGTCGGCGGCGAGCCGGCGTTCGCTGGGCACGGGCGTGATCTTCGGCATGCTGGGTGCGACGCTCATCGCGCTGTTCTTCATTCCGATGTTCTTCTGGGGGCTCGAAACGCTGTCGTCGCGCAAGAAGAAGGCGGCGGCCGCCGCGCCGCCCGCGGGCACGCCGCCCGCGCTGCCGCCTTCGCAGGAGGGCTGACGCGATGAAGACACTCTGGCATCGCACATGGCGTCCCGTCGCGCTGGCCGTGGCAGGCGTGACCCTCGTCATGCTCGCCGGCTGCGCGGTCGGCCCCGACTATCGTCGGCCCGCGGTTGAAACGCCCTCGTCGTATCGCTACGCCTCGCCGCAAGCCGAGGCCGTGGACACCTCGCTCGACTGGTGGACCCAGTTCAACGACCCCGTGCTGAACGATCTCATCGCGAAGGCGCTCGCGCAGAACAAGGATCTGGCGATCGCGGCGGCGCGCGTCGAGGAGTATTACGGGCGCTACGTGGTCACGCGGGCCGGTCTCTTTCCGCAGGTGGGCGCGAACTTCGGCGCGTCGCGCAGCCGCGGCGTGCCCGCGCCGGGTTATCCGCCCGCGGTCGGCAATCAGGTGCAGCTGAACGGCACGGTCGCGTGGGAACTCGACCTGTTTGGCCGCTTGCGCCGCTTGACGGAAGCCGCGCGCGCCGACTATCTGGGCACCCAGGCCGCGCAGCAGGCCACGCGCATCGCCATCATCGCGAACGTGGCCACTTCGTATCTGCAACTGCGCGATTTCGACAACCAGTTGCTGATCGCCCAGGCCACGCTCGAAAGCCGCAAGAGCGCCGTCGACCTGTTCGAGGAGCGCTTTGGCGGCGGCGTGGTGTCGAAGCTGCAACTGAGTCAGGCGCACTCGGAATACGAGTCGGCGCAGGCTTCGGTATTTGCGATCCAGCAGCAGATCGCGCAGCAGGAAGACGCGCTCTCATTGCTGCTCGGTCAGAATCCGGGGCCCATTCCGCGTGGCAAGTCGATCACCCAGTTGAGCGCGCCCGCGATTCCTGCCGGGCTGCCTTCGTCGCTGATCGAACGGCGCCCCGACATTCTTCAGGCCGAGCAGGCGCTGGTGGCGGCGAACGCGTCGATTGGCGCGGCGCGCGCGCAGTATTTCCCGCAGATCTCGCTTACGGGCCTGTTCGGCGCGGCGAGCACGGCGCTCTCCGGTTTGTGGACCGGCCCGGCGCGCGTCTGGTCGTTCGCGGGCGCGATCTCGCAGCCGATCTTCGAAGGCGGGGCGATCGCCGGTTCGGTGCATCAGGCCGAGGCGGTGCAGCAGGAGGCGCTGTTCAGCTATCAGCAGACCATCCAGCAGGCGTTCGCCGATGTCGAGAACGCGCTGGTGGGCGTGGCGCGCACGCGCGATCAACTCGATGCGACCACGCGCCAGGTGGCGGCGCTCGGCGAGTATTCGTCGCTGTCGCGCGATCTCTACGAGGGCGGCTACACGAGCTATCTCGAAGTGCTCGACGCCGAGCGCAGTCTGTTCGCGGCGCAGTTGCAGCAGTCGGCGTTGCAGGATCAGCAGCTCGCGCAGATCGTCAATCTGTACAAGGCGCTCGGTTATGGCTGGACGCCCGCGCAAGGCAACGCGCCGCCGGGCACCCAGCCCGATCCCGCGCAAACGCCCACGGCGGCCGGTGCCAGGCCGCCGCAATCGTAGCGATGGTCTCCTCGCGAACCGGTTGCGGTCGTTTCTTCGCGGGCCGGAAAGCGGCACAGAAAGCGGCACAGCGCGTTATCCCGCGCGCCGTGCCGCGATCACATCAAGGCGTTTCCGAAAGCAGCCAGCGCAGCGATTGCGGCGCGGGTTTCGTGGCCTTGGCCGTCTGCTGGACGGCGGTGTGGCTGGTTCTGGCGACCTTTTGCAAAGGGATGGGGCGGGCGGTACTGAGGGTGGACGGATGGGCGCCGGTTTGCGCCGGTGCTGCGGGACTGACCGCAAAGAGCGCGAGGAGCGCCGCGGCGATCGTGAGGGCGTGAGGGCGAATCATGGAACGCTCCCGCGTGGACGAGCGCCGGCGGGATGCCGGCACTGCACGCGGAAGTATGTTCGGACGATAGCCGCGACGCCTCCATCATCTGATGGAGAATCGTGCGGCTTGTGTGGCGTGCCGAACAGAAAGCGTTTGGCCGATCGAATCGGCCCAGGCGCGATTTAACTGGAAGAACCCAGCCGGCGGAACCCAGCCGGCGGAACCCAGCCGGCGGAACCCAGCCGGCGGAATTCAGTCGGCGGAATTCAGTCGGCGGAACTCAGTCGGCGGGACGGCGGTCGGCGAGGGCGCGTTCGCAATCCTTCAGCACTTGCAGGACCAGCTTGGCCTGATAGTTGAGGTCGTCGGTGTCGAGAATTTCCTCGACGGCGTCGCGAGCCCACACCGCGTCGACGAACCACGCGTGCTGTTGCGCGATGTCCTGCGCCAGTGCCGCGAGCCGCGCGATCGCGAGCCAGTCGGCTTCGCGCGCGTGGCGGTCGAGCCACTTGTGCGCGGCCTGCACGTGAAACGCCGCGTTCGGCCAGGATTCGTTGAGGTAGTAGGCTCCGAGGCTCCCGCAGGTGAGCCAGCAGAGCAGTTCCACGCGGTCGCGCGGACTCAGGTGGTGGCGTACATCACTCATGGCGACGCTCGCGAAAGTAACAGCGTTCGATTGACGGATGCGGCAGGCTTTTCAATTCGATGACACAACGCGTTATCAAAACGATATCACGGGTCGAATTTTTGCGCCTGCCCTCATCGGGCCGGTCGGTGCGGGTTTCACGCGGATGACATCAGTAGCGTCGCCTGGCGGCGCGTCGTATGCAAACCAGGAGTGACACCAGGAACGCGCGCGAACGCGGCGCGCTGGGTGGGGTGGTCGACACGGTGGCCACCGTCGTGGCCCGCACGGTCACGCGCCCGGATCGAGGGAAACCCGTCGCGGGACTCGTGATGCGTGCGATTTGGCGGTCGCGGCGAACGCCGAACGCGTTGCCGCGCCGGGTTCGCCGCCCGCACCGTTTTCGCTCAAGCGCTTTTGTCCGATGCGCCGGCGCCGCCCGAGGTTCCTGCCAGGCGCTCGGCCGTGTCCGCCGCACCCATCGCGCGGGCGGCGTCGAGCGCGCTGTTGCCGGCGGCGTCGCGGGCCGCGGCGTTGGCGCCGCGCGCGATCAGCAAATCGACGATATCGGTGCGATTGAACATGGCGGCGATCATCAGCGCGGTGCGGCCGTCCGGCGAAGCGCCTTCGACATCGGCGCCGCAGTCGAGCAGCGTCGTGATCACGTCGGTGAAACCCTTGAACGCCGCGCCCGCGATCGGCGTCTGGCCGTTGTCGTTGCGCAGGTTCGGATCGGCGCCGCGCTGCACGAGCGCGCGCACGGCGGCGGCGTGGCCGTGGTAGCTCGCGAGCATCACGAGGCTGTCGCCTTTCTCGTTGCGCAGATTGGGCGGCAGGCCCTGATCGATGAGATTGGCGAGCGTGTTGGCTTCGCCGCGGCGCGCGGTATCGAATACCTGATGCGCGAACTCGACGAGGCGCGGATCGACTTCTCCGCCGCCCGAGCCTCCGGAGCCAGACGCGCCCGGCGGTGAACCGGACGAGGACGAAGGTGCGTTGGCGGTCATGACAGTCTCCTTGAGCGAAGGTGGGCGGCGCATCGCGGTCATTGTCGCCGATCTTCGCAAGCGCTGAGAGTAAGGCGTCCGCGAACGCACGAACAAAACGGCGCCGCGCGAGCCGCCTTGGGGCGACTGGCGCGGCGCCGTCGGGTGCGCCACGGTGCGGCGTCTCTGGCGCCGAAACTTCGAGGCGCGGCGTTCAGGGGTTCAGCGCATGAACGGCCAGGCGCCGGCTTCGAGCCGCGCGCCCGCCGCCGCGAACCTCAAGGCACGAGCCAGAGCGAAACCGCGTAAATCACGAGCGATACCGCGAAGGTCACCGCCGTGTAGCCCATCACGCGCTGAATGCGAATCCCGGCGATCGCGACGATCGGCACCGCCCAGAACGGTTGCAGCATGTTCGAGACGTTTTCCGCCATCGCCACGCCCATCGCGGTGCGCGGCACCGATGCATGCAGGCTGAGCGCGGCAGGCAGCACGAACGGACCTTGCACGGCCCAGTGGCCGCCCGCGCTCGGCACCAGCAGCGTGATGATGAGCGAGCTGAGATAGCTCCAGAGCGGCAGCGAAGCGGGCGTGGCGATCGTGACGAACGCCTTGGCGATCATCGAGGCGAGGCCCGTGCCCTTCATGATGCCCATGATGCCGCCATAAACCGGGTATTGAAGCAGCATCGAACCGGTCTGGCGCGCCGCCCGGCGAATCGCGTTCGCGTAGGCGATGGGCGTGCGCTGCAGCGCGAGGCCGATCAGCAGGAAGATCAGGATCGTCGTGTTGATGTCGAGATCGAAACCCTTTTCGCTCCACTCCATCCACAGATAGCCCACGCCGAACACGATCAGCAGCAGCGTGCCGAACATCGACTGCTCGAGCCGCGAGGCGAACGAGGGCGCCGCGTCGCCGACGCGCGCGTGCGGATCGCCGCCCGCGTCGTTCGCTTCGGTTTCGGCCGCTTCGCGGAACGAGGCCACGTGCTCGGGCTTCGGATGCATGCGGATGAAGATGAACGTCATCACGACCACGACCAGCACGGTGGGCACGAACACGAACGGCGCGAACACGGTCTGGCTCAGCGGAATCACGTGGCCCGTGGCCTTTTCGACCAGATTGAGCGCGTTGCCCGCCGACGCCTGCGAGAGCGCGATCGAACTCGACAGCCCGCTGTTGCAGATCGACCAGGCGGAATAGCTGCCCGCCACGAGCCAGGCGAAATCGACATCCACGCGGCGCGCGATTTCACGCGAGAGCAGCGCGCCGACGATCAGCCCGAGCCCCCAGTTGAGCCACGCCGCCACGGCTACCACTGGAAACACCAGCAGGGCGGCGCGCGCGGGCGTGTGCGCTTTCGCGGCGAGCGCGCGCAGCACGCGCTGGATCACGGGCGCCTCGGCGATGGCGTAGCCGGTCGCGAGAATCAGGATCATCTGCAGCGCGAAGCCGAGAATGCCGAACGTGCCCGTGTACCAGGAATCGAGCACCACGGGCACGTTGCCATGCGGCGCGATCGCGAATGCGAGCAGCGCGACGACGAGCGTGAGGCAGATCGACAGCACGAACGGGTCGGGCATGACGCGTTCGAAGACGTAAACGAGGGCGGCCACGACGCCTTGACGCGGCGCGGGGGGTTGAGTCTGGAGGTCTCTTTTCATGCTCTTTCAGCGTGTTCGTAGCGTGAGGCTACGGCTGGCCGGAGCAGACAGGATCGGCGTTGAGTTGCGGATGGCCCCGGACCGTGCGACTGGCGAGCCAGCGTGAGCGTGGTGGACGGGGAGACAGACGCGGCGCTCCTCCATTTGCGAGAGGCGGTGCCGCCCCGGCGCAGCGGGTTCATATCACGCCTCGCATGCGGTGTTGCACGACGAGGCGGCCAGCCCGTTCTTGTTGTTCTCGTGTTCGTAATTCGAACACGGTTTCGTTAATCGAACGCTGCATTATTCGCGTTATGCCGATCGGATGTCAAGGCTGCACGATAGTGCGCGTGCATTATCGTGCCGCTAAATAAGGGGCTAAATCGAAATTTATTTGTAATGTCGATGAAACCTGAAAGAAATTTCATGGCAATGGCCGGCCGCTTTTGAAGCAAAGTGCAGCTTCGACGGAGCGACCGAAAGCACGTTCGAATTTACTTCGGATAACCAGGTATTTTGTCTCTGCGCGCGAGGTCAGGCGAGCCGAAAGTCCGGCGATGGCGGGGCGGTACAATAGCCACCGCCTGACACATACCCTATCGAGACC